>JAIQFJ010000230.1 GCA_020073325.1 Terriglobia bacterium
CGGCCCGCGCACCAGCACTTCCCCGGTCGCCCCCACCGGCAGCAGACGGCCCAATTCGTCGGCGATCCCGATCTCGCATCCGAACGCAATCCCCACCGAGCCGTGCTTGCGGCGCGCCGGCGGCAGAGGCTCGCCGACGATCGTCGAACTGGTCTCGGTGAGACCGTAGGAATCGAGCATCGGTGCGCGAAACAGCTTTTCGACTTTCTCGATCAGGTCTGACCCGGCGTGCGCGGAAGAGGAGCGGATCACGCGCAGATTCGCGCGCGCCACGATCTCCGGATATTGCGCCGCGCGCGCCACGATCGATTGCTGCAGCGCGGTCGGCGCCGCATACCAGGTCGGCTGGAATTCATCCAGCCACTCGAAAAATCGAACCGGATCGTAGCCGGGAGTACACGCCACGCTGCCGCCCGCGAATAGCGACGACAAGACCGACACCAGAATTCCCTGCGTGTAAAACAGAGCCGCGACGCACAAGCACCGGTCCTTGTCCGTCAATCCGAGTTGCACCACGTTGTTCATCGCGCCGCTCGTAACATTGCGGTGCGTCAGCGGAGCTAATTTGGGTCGCGACGTCGAGCCCGAAGTGAGCACCAGAAGCGCCACGTCGTCCGGTTCGGCGAACCCGGTGTGCGATGCGGTTTGCGGCGTTCCTTCCAGCCGGAAAGTCCCCGCCGGCTTGTCCGGCTCGGAGACTAGGCGGATCACCGCGATTCCCAGCCCCTTCGCGATGGAGGCCGCGTGCGATTCCTTCCGGTCATCCACGATTACCGCCTTCGGATTAATCCGCGTCAGGTAATTGCGAAATTCCGCCGGAGTGCTGGCGGGATTCAAAGGCGCGCTGGTCGCGGCGCATGCCACCGAGATACTGCATACAGCGGCATCCGGTCCGTTCGGAAGCGCCAGCGCAACACGATCTCCACGGCCGATTCCCAGTGCGTTGAGGGTAGCTACAGTACTCTCAATTTGACCGATCAACCCGGCGTATGTCTGGAGACGAGACTCCTCTCCCAGCAACGCGGGCTGCAGCCATGAGAGTCCCGCGGATGCGCGTATATAAGAGTAAATAGTCTGGCTCACGCGCCGTTCTTTAAGAATTCTTTATCAGCTTGCCGGATTCAACCAACGGATTACAATACCAGATCGTTGGTATTGACCCGGAAACTTTAGGAGGTTTAGCGGGCTGTTCCACCGGAAGTCGTAGGATTTATCCTAGAACGCACTAAGGGCATTGCGCGCAGTCGCTGGCCGCCGGCCGCAAAAATCGCGTTGGCGATCGCCGGAGCCACCGTCACGATGGGAGTCTCGCCTGCCCCGGCCGATGGCAGATCCTTGCGGTCGACCAGTACCACGTCGAGCTGCGGGACATCCTGGAACCGTGGGACCCGGTAGCGCGAGAAGCGCGGGTTCAGGATCTTGCCGTCCTCGAAATCGATGGCCTCAAAAAGCGCACCGCCCAGACCCTGAATGATCGATCCTTCGACTTGATTCCTCAGTTGGTCGGGATTGATGACGGCGCCACACTCGAACGATTCGACGACGCGCACCACGCGCGGCGCCTGGCCCGGGCTGATCTGCACTTCGGCACATGCGGCCACGTAGCTGCCTTTTTCAAAGCCGCCGGCGATGCCGAATCCGGTTCCCGCCGCGGGCTTGCGCCGGCCCCAGCCGAAGCGATCGGCGGCGGCATGAAGGACCGCCTTGAACCGATCGTCCTTCAGATTGCGCAAGCGAAACTCGAGCGGCTCGATTCCAGCGGCGGCGGCCAGTTCATCCATATGGACTTCGCGCGCGAAATGATTCGCCGTGGCCGCCAGTCCCCGGTACGACCCCTGCCTCAGCGGATATTTCGACGCGTGAAATACGATTTTTTGATTCGCCACGTCATAGAGCGTGTGGATCCCCGACGTTCCTGAATTATAGTTGTGGAATTCCCACGCGGTGAGGCGGCCCTCCGCGTCGACGCCGCTGCGGACCTTGATCACGCCCGCTGGACGGAAATAGGCCCACGTAAATTCCTCTTCGCGCGTCCATACGAGTTTCACCGGTTTGCCTGCCCCTTTGGCCAGCCGCGCCGCTTCGATCGCGGCCTCTCCCGTATGCTTGCCGCCATAACCCGACCCTGTGTCGGGCATCATCACGTGCACGTTTTGTTCGGGAATATGAAACGCCTGTGCAAGTTCGCTCTGGACGCCGAACGGACGCTGTGTGCCGGTCCAGACCGTGAGCTTGTCTGCGTCCCATTGCGCGACGGCGGCACGAGGCTCCAGCGGAGCGTGCGCAATGTAGGCGACCGTGTAATCCGCTTCGAGCTTATGCGAGGCCGCGCTCAGGCCCTGATCGATAGAACCGGATTCATGCGTCGATCGCGATTCGGGAGCGGAGTTTCGCTCCAGATCGGCGAACAGGGTTTTCGACGACGTCTGCGGCTGCGATTTCCATTGCGCCTTGAGAGCGTTGAGCGCGGCCGCGGCGGCGTGCGGAGTGGGCGCAACGACGCCGGCGAAATCGCCGTCCTGGACGATGGTCGCACCGGGAACTTTTTCGGCCGCGGTTTTGTCGAGCGAGCCGAGCGTCGCGTCGAATCTTGCAGGACGCAGCACGCGCCCGTAGAGCATCCCGGGGAGCTTCACATCCGCAGCGTAGCGATGCTTGCCGGTCACGAAGTCGCGGCCGTGAACTTTGGGGACGGACGTTCCCATCACCGTCCACGATGAAGTCGCTTTCGGCTTCGCATCGCCGGTGACGGCTTGGAGCAGCGTTCCTTGTTTGGCGATCGACGCAAAATCGATGCTCGACCAGGCGCCCGGCGGAAGCATCGCGCGGGCGGCTGCGGAGGCTTTGCGAATCTGCGGGACCATCTGCGGAGTGGTCATGCTGCCGAACGTGCCCATGTCATACGGAACGCGGTCGGTGTCGCCCATGACGACTTCAATCGCGCTGACGGGTGCACCGAGTTCTTCAGCAGCGGCCTGTGTGATGTTCGTCCGCGCGTTCTGACCGACCTCAACCTTGCCGGTGTAGACCGTGACCGCGCCGTTCTGATCGATATGCAGCCATGCGGCGATTTCCTGGGGCATGCTGCGTCCGCGCGCCCGCCCGCCGCCCGATTCCTGCGCCTCCGCACGTGTGATCAGAGACACCACGACAATTCCGCCGCCCAGCGCTTTGAAAAATCCGCGGCGATCGAAAGAGAAGTCGTAGGCCGGTCCTTCCCGTAGCTCGTAGCGTTCCGGTTCAATGCGGAAGTTCATGCGACGCTCCTTCTCGATTTCGCAGCCGCAAGCCTGACGGCGGCGACGATCCGCGGATACGTTCCACATCGGCACATATTCCCCTGCATGGCCTGGATGATCTCGGCCTCGGTCGGATTGTGATTTTTCGCGAGCAGCGCCGCGCCGCTCATGATCATGCCCGGAGCGCAGTAGGCGCACTGCATCGCGTCGACGTCGAGAAACGCTTGTTGCAGCGGATCCAGCGAGCCCTGTTGCTCCAGTCCTTCGATGGTCGTAATCTTATGTCCCGCTGCCGCCGATAGACCCGTTTGACAGGAGCGCGTCGCAATGCCGTCGATCATGACCGTGCAAGCTCCGCATTGTCCTTCCCCACAGCCATACTTGGTCCCTGTGAGATCGAGCTCATCGCGCAGAACGGTGAGCAACGTCCGCGCGGGTTCGGCACTGATAGAATGTTGGACGCCGTTTACCAGAAGTTCGAGATTGCGTGCCATAATGGAGGGCTCTGGCTTGAGTATATCCCCTCGCGCGATGAGCCCTGCTAGTCCCATTCCGGTGCATGTCACGGTGACTCTGAACGAAAAAAATGCGAAATGTGAAACGCGCTGCAGGGCTCTAATCCTTCAGGTTCGACGGTAACGCTACACTCCCCATGCCCGATCATATTTACCAACTCTTACTGGTTGAGGATTCGCAGGCAGAAGCGCACTTGTTTAAGGAAGTGCTTCGGACGTGGGCGGTGCGCCACCTCCTCAGCGTCGTCAAGGACGGCTGGGAGGCGATGGCGTTCCTGCATCACCACGGCTACTTCAGCGAATCGCCCAAACCCGATTTAATTTTCCTGGACCTGGCGATGCCGGGGCTCGACGGGTTTGAAACGTTGCGCCAGATCCGCACCGACCCCGATATCGAGATCGCCAGCATTCCCGTGATCGTGCTCACGAATTCCTCGGCTCCGCAGGATGTGAAGCGGGCCTACCAGGCGGGAGCGAACTGCTACATCACCAAGCCGACCAGCCTCGAACAATCCTACGAGTTGATGGCGGCGGTGGAGTGGTTCTGGTTCGAGATTAACAAGCTGCCTCCGCCGTCGCTGCCGCGAGTGCGCGAAGCCAACGAGCAGGAACATCGCGATTGAGGTAGAATAGAGGAAGTTTCCTTTTCGGGGCGTGGCTCAGCCTGGCTAGAGCGCCTGGTTCGGGACCAGGAGGTCGGTGGTTCGAATCCACTCGCCCCGACCACTTATCCTTCCCGCTTTCAAACACCTACAGCGATTTAAGCAACCTGACTGAACCCTCCTGAATCGCCAGTGTGCCCACTTTTGTGCCCACTCTGGGCTACCCGTGCCGCTCGCACGCGCTTCATGGCCTCGACGACAGTCTGGGTCTGCGGGTGAACGTACCGTTTTGTGGTTGAAAAATCGCTATGCCCCGCCAAGTACCCGAGAGTGTAAGGGTCCATGTGCGCGGCCCAGCGCGTAAGACAGGTGTGACGGAAGGTGTACAGCGGAAAGTGCGCGACGTTGGCCGCCAAACAAGCCTTCGTATGCTGCTTTTTCAGAGAGGACTTTTCTATGTGGCAACTTCGTGTCTCCGCAGGGAGGACCCAGGAGTTCCGCTGTTCCGATCGTCGCCGCTGGAGTATTGCCACAACGCGGTCGCTAAGGGGAATCTCACGCCGCGCGCTTGCCGTCTTTCCGAATGGAACGAAGATCGAACCGTCTCTTACGTTTTCCCATTCGAGCCGGAAGCACTCTTCCGGGCGCAATCCGCAATCAACCAGGATGGTCGTCACGTCGCGCAATAGATAAGGATCGGACGGCTCGATCGGCGTCTCCCCGCGAAGGGTTGCTCTAATGCCTTCCAGAGCGCGTTCGTATGCAGCAACGATGTCGTTACCGACTTGCTCGGCTGCAGCGAGATATCGATTCTCCTCGTCAATTGAAAGGACGCGTTCACGGCGACGCTCGCCGCGGAGCATCTGGACGCGGGGAAGAATTTTTTCGACTGTGCCCCATTCGGCGGCGAGTTTAAAGATGCGCCGCAGCACCTCGAGTTGCCGATTGATCGAGGTGATTTCATACTCCGCTTCATGGCGGCTCGCAACGAAGGCCGAGATGTCGTGTGCGCTGATCTTGTCGAGGGGAGTATTAGCGAGGCGAGAGAACCCGCAAAGATGGGTCAAGCCACAGTTGTAGTACTCAAGCGTCTTTTGCTTGGCGACAAATCGAGACTCGATGTAAGGGCGGAATTGCTGATCAATGAATGTCTGAAGCGTTGGCACCTTTACTCGATCACGGATGCCAACTTCACCCTTTGCGAGCGAAGTCTTATGCGCGGCTTCGATCTGTTCCGCGACCCGCTTATTGCTTTGCTTTGTGCTCTCACGGATCGGTTCACCGTTCCAGGTGAACTTGTACCACCAGATCCGGCCGCGCTTATAGACGCTCATCTGCCGGCCCCGGATTTTTTCGTCTGGTGCTCCATTTGGATTGCGTTCAAAACGGTTGCCGCTGTGATCCTGCCAGGCTGCCCCGTTGCCCCGTGTTCCAGGAACAAGCGGTTCAACTCCATTGCCTTCCACTCGGCCCACGACATTGGTCGCTCCACGGGCGGGCGAGAGTCAAGGCGAGGATCGTCGTTGGCGCCGGCTACCAAGAGCTCGATAATGCACGTCGGGGCAGAACCCGAAGCTTCAAAACCTACAGAACCGGGTTTTGATGGTTTTGTAGGCTCGCTATTGGCCGACTTCTCGTTTATCGCAGGCCCCTGCCAGGTCAGCCAACGCTCCGGCGAGTTCGCTCCCGGCTTCATCGATGCACCCCGGGATTGACCACATACCGTTCCGATGGCCGTCCGCCCGTTGCAGCCGACTCGCTGGTAGTTGCTCGGACCCAATCCGCGTCTTCCAAGACCTGCAGGGCCGCGCGCGCAAGTTCGGGGGTATCGAGACCACTCCAGCCTTTGAGGTAAACGTCCCGGACGCTGAATGTGCCGTCCGATCCGACCTTGCCAGTCTTGATTCTCTCTGCCAACTCCTGAGCGCCGCGCATCTGCGGAGTCGTCACGCAGGAGTAGATTCGGTGAGCATGGGACTCCAGATATGCGCACATTGCAGCAGCCTGCTTTGCGTGCTCAAGCGAGACAACTAGGTTGGTAGGTTCCATCTCGCCCGCCGCGGCTCGGTCAGCTAACTCGAACAACAGCGCGATCGCCGGCATCAGTTTCCGGTACTTACTCAGATGGGAAATCAGAGCGGGATGCAGATCGTTCCCGCGAACCTTCCGTTCCAGTTCCGTGAGCCAGTCGATAAAGAGTGCCCGCGCATCCACGGCGAACTGAAATCGCCAAGGCTCTCTCGAACCAATCGAGACGAGCGCCTGAAAGATCCTGAACACCTGATCCGCGGCCGCCTTGTTCGGCGGACGATCCACGTACCTCCCAATCACCATCGGTATCGGGCCAGATCAATAGTTGGAATCTCTGAATGAGACCGTCGTTTCCGGGGCCGTCGTGAAGTGCTTCAACCAGGTATGAACGAAGACGGCCCGGCTGGATGCCGCCCAACATCGACATGCAGCAAGCTTCTACGTGGATCGTGCCCCGCCCGATCCGATCGATCGTGTGCCCCGTATCTCCGTTCCACGCCTGAAGGCAGAACGCTCGTTCGCCTTCGCGCCCGGCACGCTCCAGACTGCTCCACCAGCCAGTGAGTTCGTCGCGAATCACAAGGATACCGGTCGGGTTCTCGTTCATCGTCTGGTGCATTGCCTCAAAGGTGGCGTCGTTGACGATGAGCCGCTTCAAAACGGGTTCGGTGAGTGCAGCGTCCGGCCGATCCGGCGGCGTTGAGCCTTTTTTAGAATTCTTCTTGAACTCCTCTTTCCACGCCGAGTGACGGAGGTCGTGTTCCTCCTTCGCGCGTTCGAACTCGCCAAGTTCCAGCTCGTATGTGATCCGCCAATGCTGCTGAATATCGATGAGCGGCCGAACGACGGTTTGAATCACAGGAGATTTCAGGTAGCCCGGTGGCGCCACGATCCCGCCCCAGAGATTGGGAATGACGACCCACCCTTCGTCTCTCTGTTTCGGCTGAATGCACGCCCTACGATTCACGGCTCCAGCCAGCGCGAGCACTACAAGCACGCCGGGAAAGTCGAGCGGGACCTGCATGCGCTCGGAGATATCGCGAACGAACTCTCGAAATGAAATGGGAAGGAGATCGAGAGTGAAGGGTTGAACCGGAGGGAGTTCCGCCACCAGAGGTGTTGGCTCTGGCCAGTCGGGCGTCGAATGAGTCTGCGTTCGAGCCGGTTCCTGTCCCCATCGATTCCGCCACGTCTCGAGGCTTTCGGGAGAGTGTGGAGCCTGTCCTTCGACAAATCCTAGGAGTTGCTCGACAGTTCCACCGGAGGCCAACCAATCGGTTGCGTCTTTTCCGTTTGGGAGTTCAACGATCCGAACCTCGCATCCATGTTGCAGTAGGCTGTCCGCAACTGCTGCTGCGTGCCTCTTGCCCTTGAAGTGCGGCTTCCCTTGTTCATCACGTGGCGGATCGTTATCGGGAACGATTACTACGGAGCGGCCGTGAAGCGCTTCCGCATATTCGCGACGCCACTTGCCGGCTCCCATCGGATTGCAGGTCGCAAGCAAGCCGATAGCCTCAAGCGAGTGGACATCCTTTTCGCCTTCACAGATGAACACCATCTCGCTGGACCGACCCATGAGTGCGGGTAACCGATAGAGAACAAGAGGAACACCTTTGAGATCCCAGATCCAGCCGCCGTTTCTATTAGGCCGACGCTGACGAAAGTCCTTTGGCTCGAAACGAACCGTTTGAAAGAGGAGTTTTCCTGCTGCGTCTTCGTAGGAATAGGCGGCCGCTTCACGCCGGTGCTGGGGAACAGATCGGCCGATGATCCGAAACACTGAGTCGCGCGACTCCGCGAACTCGGCACCTGTCAGTGCTTCTTCCAGGGAAATGATGTCCCATCCTTTTCCACACTGGGAATGGCAATAAGCCTCGCCCGTCGTTGGGTTCACAGCAAACGAACATCGTTTGCCGTTGTGAACGGGACAGACACCTCGCCACTCCGCGCCGCTCTGTCGAAGTTCGGGAACACGCATCGCGTAGTACGTCCTGATCTCGGCGGGGGTGAAGTCGAAACGCACCTAGCGCGTCTCCCGGTGCTCGCCTCCGGTGGGTCGGGTCGCGAGCCAACTGGCAACGTCTTCACGCCGATATCGGACGGCCGAGCCGATCTTCAGAAACCTGGGGCCTTGGCGCAGTAGACGCCAACGACGCACAGATGCTACCGAGAGACCAGTAATACGCGAGACGTCGTGTTCGTTCAGTAATTCTTCGAGGGGTTTTGGGATCAACATGCGAAAAGCATGACAGCCCAAAATTGTTTGAGAAACTTTTTCCGACCGAATCCAATGAAATTGGACTTTGGGTGAGTAACCGATCGCAACGAAAATTCGCGAAAGTTAGGAGAAAGTTATTCCGGTGCGAGCGCCGCAGTCCTTAGACGGTAATCGATGGCCTTGATAACGAGTTGACGCTCGGTGCAGTCTGACCACGAACGGCAGCCGTCGCTCTTCCAACTTTTCGGAAAGGGCACGCCGCGCTCGTCCAAAGCTTCACAGATCTCGTCCAACTTACTTCGCCAATCCCCGTCTGGCGCGAACCTCGCCACGATCTCCTTAACCTGCAGGGCTCTCTCGCGATCTCGCTTCGGTCCGGGTTTACGTCCCTTCGTAAGATCTGGCGCATGGATTATCAGTCCAAGCTCGGACGGCCGGGTGTTTGCTCGTTTGCCCTCGACTGCTTCGCGTCGTGGTGCGATTTCGCCGGCGAAGTCCGGCGCCTGCGCCTCGAGTAGATGACACAGGGTAATTGAGTGCTGAACGACATCTTTCAGATGACCGAAGCGCTCCTCTAGCATCGTCCCGTCATCTTGTAACGAACGGCCCGTTCCCGACGGGCGAAACTTCACAACCTCAGAAAGCCGAAGCTCATCAAGCCAGTCGTCCTCGGAATCGAAACCGAGTCCTCGGGCGCACTTGAGCGCTATCACGGAAAATCTCGCTTGGAAAACAGGCCCAGGATCGCGAGAGCGCCGACGATGCAATCCGGAAATGCGAACTGTTCTTGCAAATCGCCGGAACCGAGCAGGGTCCCTATGAAAGCCTCGCGGAAGCCGTGGCGAGAGTCATCGGAATCACCTCTCGCGAATTGCGTGAGCAGTTATCGGCCGGCATCGATCCGATCCACAAATACTTCACCGATCAAGGAGTATTCGAAGAGATTGAAAGAAGAAAAGCCGCCGGGACGTGGCCGGCGGCTGCGAAGGAAACGAACTGTGAAGCTAGGGCTTGATCGAGTAGCTACGCTCCCCGTTTTCGGCTTTGGCGGAAACGATGGCGAGCCCCATTTTCTTGCGGATGGTCCCCGACAGGAATCCGCGTACGGAATGAGCCTGCCAGCCGGTCGCTTCCATCAACTCCTTGGAAGTCGCTCCGCCTGGGCGCTTCAGCAGGTCGAGGATCGCCGCTGCTTTGCTACGGTCGCGAGCACCCTGTTCCGCTTCCTTGGCGCGTGTGCGCGGCGTATGGCGTCGCTTGCCGTTGTCTGCGGGCTTTCCTCGCTTCCCTTTCGAGGGCGCGTTGTCGCGCGCGGGTTCGGAAACGAGGGGCGTCAAACGATCGATCGCTTTCCAGATACGGGCCACCGCGTCCTTGCGGCTGGTGAACTTCTTGATCGGCTTCAGATCGGCGAACGGAGGGACGCCTGCAAAGCTATTCCAGGCTTCAATCAATCGCGACGCCGGCCAGTCAGCAATGATCTTCGCGAACTCTTTTTCGGTGGAGAAAACGGTGGATCGGTCGGTGCCCTCGGGAACTTCGGCGAGCACCGTGATGTTGTTGTCGGAATCGATGGTGAAGGCTCTCATAGCGACACGATTCATCGCTCTGTGGGCTGCACAAAGCAAGGCAATTCTGCAGATCAAAACGCGATGGCGATCGTGTGACGATGATCGATGAAGCTCGGGGCATCAGTGGACTCGAAATGACAGGATCTGGCATCGAATGGCAGAGATTCCCGAAAAGTCGCTTGGCCTGAGATTTACAAAGCCCTAATCGACGCCTTCGCCACTATCCACCCTTGCGACCGCATCCACCAAACCCGCAAGCTCCGCAGAGCCGTGGCGGCGTTTGTGAAGCGGCGGGCGCGGTGACGGAAGATCAGCGTTCGAAAATCAACGCGGCGACCATCGAGGTCTTGAGCGCGAAAATTTCGGAAAATCGCGAAAATCTGCCATGGGACAGACTGGGAGTGTCCCAAGCCTCTCTAACATGCTGATTCGGCTCGAACTAAA
>JAIQFJ010000231.1 GCA_020073325.1 Terriglobia bacterium
CCTGACGAGTCTGTTTGAAAATGATCGGCGTGGGCCGCTTCCTGCGGTCGCGGTTCCTTAAACGGCGGATTCAGCGGGATGCCGGCAATGAACCGCGACCGCAGGAAGCGGCGAACGTTCAGTTTTCAAACAGACTCTGACGGGCGCGGTTCGGGGGGGATTGGTATGCGGCGGCGTTCCTTTTTAGGCTGCGCATTCGCCGCGGCCCAGTTCCAGGGAATAGGCGACTTCGTCGCCCCAGTCCTGATAGAGCTCCGGAGCAAGTTCGGCGGGCTTGACCAGGTCCGCGGTGAGCTTTTTGAAGGTCTCGACTTTGTGGCGCTGGACGTATTGGCGGAACGATTCGCCTTCGATGCGATTCGCTTTGAAATGTGCGAGGACGCGTTCGACGGCGGTCGGGACCAGGCGAGCGGGTAAGCTCTGCACGGCCATACCGAACTGCTCCTGCGTGCCGCCGAGCAGCATCAGATAATAGGGCACCTCGCGGCCGTCGATCTTGCGGGCGTTGCCGTAGAAGCCGATGTCGCCGATCCAGTGCTGGCCGCAGGAATTGGGGCAGCCGCTCGAATTGATCTTGAGGCGGCGAACCACGGGGTCGGTTTCTTTGGCCAGAACGGGCGCGAGCGCGGCGCCGAGGCCCATGGTTTTGGTCAGCGCCAGATTGCAGCTATAAGCACCGGGGCACGTGATGACGTCGCTGATTTCGCCGGCGCCCGAGTCGGCGAGACCCAGCGTTTTGAGCGCGCCGAAGACGCGCTGCAGCGCGCCGACGGGGACATAGGCCAGCACGACGTTCTGATTCATCGAAAAGCGCAGGGCTGCGTCGCCGGCGCGATCGGCCAAGTCGGCCAGGCCGCGCATCTGGTCTCCGGTCAGATTGCCTTGCGGGACTTTCACGGTGACGATGGAATATCCGGCTTGCTTCTGCGGCTGCGTGTTGGTTTCGCGCCAGGCTTGATAATCGGCGGCGGTGTTGAACAGCGGCAACAGCTCGCCCGTGCCGCGCGGTGGTGGTTGCGGCTGAAAACCACCGAAGCCCGCGGGAACTTCTTCGGGCATCGGGATGCCGCCGTTTTTCAGGATGTCCTGATACTCCTCTTCGATCGTCGCGCGCAGCCAGTCGAAGCCGCGTTCGCGAAGGACGAATTTCAGGCGCGCCTTGTTCTTGTTGCCGCGATTGCCGTGGCGATTGAAGACTCGAATGACGGCTTCGACATGCGCGACCACATCTTCGGCCGGAATGAACTCGTGGAGCAGTTTCGCTTCCGTCGGCAGAGGCCCGAGGCCGCCGGCCACCGTCATGCGGAATCCTTTGACTCCGTCGCGAATCACGGCACGCAGGCCGACATCGTTGATCGCGGTCGCCATGCAGTCGTCGGGGCATCCCGAGAACGCGACTTTGAATTTGCGCGGGAGATTGTCGGTCAGCTCCCGGTGCAGAAAGGCAAAAGCGAGGCGGCGAGCATAGGGCTGAACGTCGAACGGCTCTTCCGGATGCAAGCCCGCCAGAGGACACGCCGTCACGTTTCGAACGGTGTTGTAGCAGGCCTCGCGTGTCGTCATTCTGACGTCGGCCAGGGCATGCAGAACGTCGGGAACCTGACGCAGCGGGACGAAGTGATACTGGACGTTCTGCCGGGTGGTGAGGTGTCCCTTGCCGCCCGCGAAATCGTCGGCGATTTGCGCCAATTGACGCATCTGGGCTGAGGTAAGCAACCCACCGGGGACTTTGGTGCGGATCATCTGCACGCCGGCCTGTCGCTGCGAGTAAATTCCGCGGCGGAGGCGATGCGGGCGGAACTGATCGTCGTTGAGATTGTTCGCGAGGAATTCGTGGGCCGCTTCGCGGAATCTTTCGATATCCTCGCGAACGGTCTTATCGTATTCTTCCGCAACGATTTGCAGGTTCGTAAGGGTTTCGACGGCTGCCATAGTCTACTTGTCTATAGAGATTACCAGAAATGGCGGCCGGTTGCAAATTTCTCGATCACCCGGAAAGCTTTGAAAGGACAAGCCGTAGCGACTCTTCGTCAGAAGTCGTCGGGCCGCATTTCGTGCCGCGCGCAGCCCAGAGCTGCTGGGCGAGGTCGAGGCGTTGTTCGGCGAGTTCGTTGGTGGGAGTCCGAACCTTTTGGGCGAGCAGATCGCCGGCTTGCGTGACGAGCGGGTCGGCGGCCGCGCAGCGAGCGAGGGAATCGCGGGCGAGTTGGAGAATGCGAATGGCGCGCGCGACTTTTTCCGCAGCGCTGAGATTGCGCGGCGTGGGATCGAGCGAGGTCATCTCGGCGGCGAGCGCGGCGCGATCGGGGGCGTCGGCGTTGCGGAACGCGGATTCGGCGGCGCGATAATTTCCGAGCGCCAGTTCAGCCTGTCCCAGGCCGGCGTAGTCGGAGCGATCCTTGGGATCCTCACGGATCAGTACGCGGTAGGCGGCGGCAGATCTCGCGGGCGAATGCGCCACCAGATACAGATGCGCGACCTGTTTGCGGGTGGGCAGATCGTGCGCGTCGGTTTCGAGCGGCAGCAGTTCGGCGAGCAGTTCCTTGTCGGAGCCGCGCGAGGCGAGAAAATCGGCCAGTTCCATGCGGACCTGTACGCGGCGCGTCAAGGCGTCGACGGTCCAGATGCCGAAGATGGCGCGGTGATAATACGACGTCGCTTCCGCGGTCTTGCCTTCCCGGGCCATGAGGCGCGCTTCGAGGAGATTCGCGTCGCCATTGTTGGGGGACGATTCGAGAATCTCGTTGAGCATCGTCTGCGCTTCAGCGGTTTTCCCGGCAGCGATGAGCGCGGCGGCGAGTTGCAGAGCGTAACGCTGATCGCCGCGATCGAGAGCGTAGGCTTTCCGAAATTCGTCGACGGCTTCGTCGGGCTGATGTTCGCGCATCAGGCGCGCGCCGTTTTGAAAATCGTGCTCGGCTTCCGTGCTGGTTTCGCGGCTTTCGGTGCGGGCGAGAAACAGGTCGACACTCCAGAGGCCGCCAATAATGGCGAGGACGGCGGCGCCGGTGGCGAGGCTGGTTCGTTCGATGGTCAATCGGCTCCCTCGCGTTGAACACCGTAGGCGTTGAGAACATCGGCCAGAGTCACGACGCCGTAAGGCTCGCGCAGGTTGCTGCGGCTGACGACGGGAACGGCGTCGACACCGGCGGCGCCCATGCGTTCGAGGGCGACCGAGAGCGGATGATCCGGATGGACGTAGGGAAATTGCGCGTCGGGTGCGACCAGATCGCGCAGGGCTCGCGCGGACTTATTTTCTTCGATCTCGCGCGCGGTCACGACGCCGTGGAGCCGCGTGGGATTCCCGACCGGCCACGCGTTGCGTCCCATTTCGACGAGCAGCTTCGACGCGGCTTCGACGGTGAGCGCGACCGAAAACGGCTCGGGTCCGGTCTTCATGATCTGCGCGACGCGGACGCCTGAAAGCTCCTCGCGCGATTCGCCGGTGGGGAGATAGACGCCTTCCTGCAAGGCGAGGGCTTCGTAGATGGGCTCATGCTGGAGTTTTTGCGAAATGAAAAAGCTGATCATGTTGGCGATCATGAGCGGCACGATGATGGAATAATCGCGCGTCATTTCGAAAATCATGATGACGGACGTCATGGGCGTGCGGACGATTCCGGCGAAGGCCGCGCCCATGCCGACCAGCGCATAGGCTCCGGGGGTCGCGGTGTATTGGGGCAGCAGTGTATGGGCGACGCTGCCGACCGATCCGCCGATCATGGCTCCGATGAACAGGCTGGGTCCAAAGATGCCGCCGGCGTTGCCGGTGCCGTAGCAGGTGGCGGTCGCGAGGATTTTAAGAAGGGCGAGGGCGATCACCATCTTCAAAGCGAAGTCGCCGCTGAGGACCTGATCGACGTAATCGTAGCCGACGCCGAGGACCTGCGGCATGAACCATCCCATGAGTCCGACGGCGAGTCCACCGGCGGCGGGCTGGATCCATTCGCTGGTTTTGGGAAAGGTTTTGAACCATTTGCGGATCGCGAGCAGGAGCTTGACGAAGGCGACGGAGCCGAGTCCGCCGATCAGGCCGAGGATCGCGTAGATGCCGAATTCGAGCGGATGGACCAGTTGATAGGGCGGCACGTGAAACAAAGGCTGATCGCCGAGGACGAGGTGCAGGACCATCCAGGAGGTGGCCGAGGCGATGACGACGGTGCCGAGCACGGGCGCGTGCATGTCGCCCAGGATTTCTTCGAGCGAAAAAAGCACGGCGGCAATGGGAGTGTTGAAGGCGGCGGCGAGCGCGGCGGTGCATCCGACGGGGACCAGATGCTTCAAGCTGTCGGACTTCAAACCGAAGCGTCGCGAGAGGACGGAGGCGATTCCGGCGCCGATGTGGACGGAGGGTCCTTCACGTCCGAGGGCCATGCCGCTGGCGAGGGAGATGGAGCAGCACAGAAATTTTCCAAGAACGGTTTTCAGCGAAATGTAGCCGCTATTGATGAAAATCGCGAACTTGGTTTGCGGGATTCCGCTGCCGCGGGCGTTGGGGAAATATTTGGAGAGAAGAAAACCGGTGATCAGGGCGCCGGCGGTGGGAATGAGGACGCGGCGCCAGGCGGCTCCGCCGGCGGGATACATGCGCGCGGCGAGGCGTCCGGTGAGAAGAATAAAGGCGACGACGACAAGCCCGACAATGACTCCGACAATCAGACTGAGCAAGATCGTCAGATTGCGGGAGTTCGCCGGGCGGGATGGCTCGGGACTCACCTTTTCAGGCTATCGCACGCCTCCGCCGCCCGGCATACAGTCCGGGCAGGATTGCGTTACTTCTTCAAGGCTGGGTGCACGTAGCCGGCAGGGAGCACATGATCGGGGTCGGGGCGGACGCTCAGATAATCGACGTGATCCTTGATATTCATCCAGCCGTTGGGGACGCCGAAGGGGATGATGACGATGTCGCCGGGTTTCACGTCGCGCGATTCGTAGCCTTCCATGCGGCCGCTGGTGGAGGGTCCGTTGAGCACCTTCACGACTGCGCCATCGGCGGGAGCTTCGCGGCCGTTGAGGATTTTTCCGCCGGTGATGAGAGTTCCGCCGCCGGAAACGATGATGTACGTCTCGGTTTCCTGTGCGTGCGCGATGCCGCTGGCGGGGGCGCCTTCACGCGTCGGACCACGGTGAATAATGCCGACCGCCAGGTTGTACTTGCCCATGTCAACGACTTTCAACTGCTGGTCGACGGCCGGCGGCGCGCCTTTGAGCACCGTCTTCACATCTTCATCCATAATGTAGACCGCGTTCTTGGGCGGCACTTCGGACTGGGCCAGCGCCACGGCTGCCACGGCTACGGATAATCCAAGAAACTTCATGTTTGGCTCCTTTGTCAGTAAATGATACTCTGAACCCCATGCGTTGGCTATGCCTATTCGCGGCCACTGCCGCGGCTTCAATGAGTCCGATGTTCGGACAGGTGGCGGCTCCGAACGCCGCTGGAATTTCCGTGGGACACGTGCATCTGATGGTGGCGGATCCGGAGGAGCACAAGAAACTGTGGGTGGGGGTGCTGGGCGCGCAGGTGACGAACGCGGGATCGCTCGAGATGCTGAAGTTCCCGGGGCTGTTCGTGATCGTGCAGAAGGCGCGGATGCCGGGCGAGGGATCGGACGGGTCCGTTGTGAATCATTTCGGGTTTCTGGTGAAGAGCTATGCGGAGATGAAGTCGAAGCTGACGGCGGCGGGTCTGACGTTTTCGATGGACAACGAGAAGACGCATCAGATCATCGCGGTTTTTCCGGACAAGGTGCGCGTCGAGTTCAGCGAGGACGCGAACCTGAAGGTGCCGATCCAGTTCCACCATATTCATCTGTCGAATCCGAATCAGGAATCGGCGCGGGACTGGTATGTGAAGACGTTCGGCGGCGAAGCGGGGACGCGCGGGGCTTTTCCGGCGGCGAAATTTCCGATCGGGGAGGTCGATGTGGCGAAGGCGGCCGAGGCGCAGGCGCCGACCAAGGGACGGGCGCTCGATCATATCGGGTTCGAGGTGAAGAATCTTCAGGAATTCTGCAAGAAGCTGGAGGCGGACGGAGTGAAGTTCGAGATTCCGTATCGCGAGGTGCCGCAGCTTGCGGGGCTGAAGATTGCGTTTTTCGTGGATCCGATCGGGACGCGGATCGAGTTGACGGAAGGATTGTCGGCGCACTGAGTTCGCCGATTTTCGTGCTGACTATCGCGCATCCAGTTTGACCGAAGTTGTGGGGCGGCTGGCTACGGCGGCGAGACGACGCGGGACCGGGTGATCCGCATTTGTCGCGAGCAGCCGGTTTGGCAACCGGCTCGCCGCTTTGGACAAGCGGCCCCACAAATTGCGTTAGCTGTTGACGACGGCGACGGCTTCGATTTCGATCAGCCACTCGGGGCGAACCAGGCTGCTGACGTAGACGAAGGTGCTGACGGGCGGGGCCTGGGTGTTGACGTAGCGGTCGCGGGTTTCGCGGAAGACCGCGACGTTCGAGCGATCGACACGGTCGACGCAGAAGGTGTTCAGCTTGACGACGTCGGCAAAAGATGCGCCGGCGGATTTCAGGGCTTCGTTCACATTTTCGAAAACCTGGCGCACCTGCGCCGCGAAATCGTCTTTTCCGACCGATTCGTCCTTCGCATCGATCGCGATCTGGCCGGCGATGTAGACGAGCTTTCCGCCCGTGACTTCGGCGACGTGGGAGTAGCCCATCGGTTTCGAAAGCGTTGCGGGATTGCTTAACTTGGCGTTCATGGCGACCATCATCGCGCGCCGGCGCTCATTCGTCCAATCGATTGATCAGATAAACTAAATTCACGCAATGAATTTAGCTGCCCTGGATTTGAATCTGCTGATCGCGCTCGATGCACTGCTGGCCGAGGTGCACGTCGGCCGCGCGGCGAACCGGATCGGGCTGTCGCAACCGGCGGCGAGCCATGCGTTGAACCGGCTGCGCGAAGTTACCGGCGATCCGCTGCTGGTGCGGGCGGGCGGAAGGATGCAGTTGACTCCGCGGGCGGAGTTGCTGCGTGAGCCGCTGGCGGGGGCGCTCGACCAGGTGCGCGGGCTTTTTGTGCGGGATCGATTCGATCCGGCGGCGAGCACGCGGCGATTCGCGATGATGATGCCGGATCACGTGGTGGACCTGGTGATGCCGAAGCTGCTGCGGAGCGTCGAGCGGGAGGCGCCGTCGGTCCGGTTGGACGTGGTGCCGTGGCGCGGGCTTTCGGTGATGACGGCGGACCTGGCGCGGTCGATCGACGTGGTGATTGCCTGCACCGGAGGCGACGTGACCGGGTTCGACCGACAGAGGCTTTTCGGCGATACCGAGGCGATTGCGGTGCGGCGCGGGCAGCCGCTGGGTCGGCGGCTGCGGCGGCTGGACGTTTTTCGGGAAGCGCGGCATGTCGCGATCGTCGGGCGGGGGCAGCGCGAGGATCCCATGGACACGTGGCTGCGCGAACAGGGGATCGAGCGGCGGATCGGGCTGACCGTGCCCAGTTATCTGCAGGCTCTGCACCTGGCGGCGAGGACCGACCTGGTGGCGTTTGTGCCGAAACGGATGATCGAGGCGCTGGCGGGTCCTTTATTACTAATGATGGTCAGGCCGCCGGTCGATCCCGGGATTTACGAGGAATTCCTGTTTCACCCGTCGCGGGCGGAGGCGGATCCAGGGTCGATCTGGCTGAGAAACCATGTCCTGAAAGTGGGATCCGCGCTGAACCGAAACCAGGGGGGCGCACGTCCGTCTATATGAAAGATTTGTTGCTATACTCAAGGCAGTTTGGAGGTTTCTGATGCCGTCTGGCCGCCGTCATTATATTTTCCTGACGCTGATCGTGCTGGTGTGTTCGGTCGCAATCGGCACTTATAACGGAGGACGCGCGATCGCGGCCACCACTCCCGACGACGGGATCAACCAGAGCATCAAGTCGTTCACGGCGGTATACGATCTGGTGGAACAGAACTACGCGGATCGCGTGCAGGCGGACAAGGCGATTTACGACGGCGCGATTCCGGGGATGCTGCGGACGCTCGATCCGCACTCCAACTTCTTCGATCCCAAGGCTTATGCGGCGATGCGCGAGGAACAGCGCGCGCGTTACTACGGGGTCGGCATGCTGGTGGGGACGGACGGGAAGAATCGGACGATCGTGCGGTCGCCTTTCGTGGGCAGCCCGGCGATCAAGGCGGGGCTTCGTCCCGGCGACGCGATTGTGGAGGTCGACGACAAGAAGACCGACGGCATGAACCAGACCCAGGTGGTCGACATGATCAAGGGGCCGCGCGGGACGTATGTGCAGCTCAAGGTTGCTCGGGAAGGCCGGGCGCAGTCGCTCACTTATAATTTGATGCGCGACGAAATTCCCCGCCCCAGCGTGTCCGAGGCGTTCTGGCTGCGTCCGGGGATCGCGTATATCGAGGTGAAGAATTTCACCGACGAGAATACGGCCAAGGAAATGGACGACAAGCTGAAGAAGCTTGGCGAAAAAGAGATCAAGGGCCTGGTGCTCGATCTGCGCGACAATCCGGGCGGATTACTGACGCAGGGAATCGACGTCGCGGGGCATTTCTTAAAGAAGAATCAGCTGGTGGTGAGCCATCGCGGACGCACGCAACCGCAGAAGAATTTTTCGGCGCGCACGAACGGCGACGGGTTGAATTATCCGATCGTGGTGGTGGTGAACCGGCGGTCGGCGTCGGCGGCGGAGATCGTGACGGGCGCGTTGCAGGATCATGACCGGGCCTGGGTGCTGGGCGAAACGACGTTCGGCAAGGGCTTGGTCCAGTCGGTGTTCCCGCTGAGCGAAAATACGGCGCTCGCGCTGACGACGATGCATTACTATACGCCCAGCGGCCGGTTGATCCAGCGCGATTATTCGAACATCTCGTTCCTGGATTATTACTACAATCACGCGGACCAGAAGAACGCCGCCGACGTGAAGATGACCGATAGCGGCCGTACGGTTTACGGCGGCGGGGGAATCTCGCCGGACGAGAAGTTTGCGGTCGCCAAGCTGAACAAGTTCCAGATCGAGGTGCTGCGCAACTCGGGCTTCTTCAATTTTTCGGCGAAGTATTTCGGTCCGAAGGACGACGTGAAGCTGGCCAAGACCTGGGAGCCGAACGAGGCTCTGGTCAATGATTTCCACCAGTTCCTGCTGGACAACAAGATCGAGTTTACCGAGGCCGATTTCACGGCGAATCATCAGTGGGTGAAGGAAAACCTGAAGCGCGAGATGTACATCACGGCGTTCAACGTCGACGAGTCGGACAAGGTGCGGATCGAGCAGGATCCGGAGATCACCAAGGCGATCGAATCGATGCCGAAGGCGCAGGAGCTGCTGGAGCGATCGAAGAAGATGATCGTGGAGCGGACGGCGCCGCTGGTGGCTCGCGCGGCGCAGTAGTGGGCTGAAGAACTGATTGAGAGCCCCGCCCTTACGGGCGCGGCTGTCGTGCTCGATGCGGCCGGTTAGGATGCCGTCCTTGGGATGTTATTCTGTACGTTAGCAGGCCATGGGTTTTAGCAGCCGCTCTTACGCTCGTCCCTACATTGGTCTTCCCGGATTCCCGCCTGGAATCAAATGGCTCCTGATTTCGAACGTTGCGGTATTCCTGCTGCAATCGTTCGCCGGGCGCGCACTGGGGCCGGTGTTTTACTATCTGGCGCTGACGCCGGCTGAGGTCGTGCGGCACGGCGCGATCTGGCAATTAGCCAGCTACATGTTCCTGCACGGTGGGATTTCGCACATCCTATGGAACATGCTCACGCTGTGGATGTTCGGATCGACACTTGAAATGTCGATGGGTACGCGGCGGTTTCTGCAGCTCTACTTCTTCAGCGGCGTCGGCGCGGGTGTCTGCATTGTCGTGCTGAATTATCTGCTGGGCGGCGCGGCCACTTCGACCATCGGATCGTCGGGCGCGATTTTCGGCGTGATTCTGGTGTGCGCGGTGATGTGGCCGGATCAGATCGTGCTGATGAGTTTCCTGTTCCCGATCAAGCTGAAATACATGGTGATGATTATCGGCGGGATCGCGTTTTTGGGCGCGTGGAACGTGAACAGCGGGGTCAGCAACATCGGGCACCTGGGCGGGATGCTGTTCGGCTACATTTTCCTGAAGATGCCGCGGACCAGCGTACGAAGCGGGCGGGGCTTTCATCCGCTGGCGTCGATGCAGGACTCCTACAAGGCCTGGAAGCTGGCGCGGGCGAAGAAGAAATTTCAGGTTTATTTGAAGAAGCAGCGCTCGGACCGGATCAACTGATCCGCAACCGGCGGGCTTTTAAAAGCGTCCAGAATTTGAAAAGGTGTGCTCATATGAAACTCTTGCGGATTGTCGCGGTGCTCGGGGTAATCGGATTTTCCTACAAGGGCGAAGCGCAGGGGCCTCCGGGGGGACCGGGGAGCGAGACGGTCGCCAAGCCGAAGAAGAAGCCGGACGCCGCGCCTCCCGACGCGAATAAAGATGCGACGCCCGCGCCTGCCCCCGCGGCGGCGAGCGGCGACAAAATTCCGTCGAAGTTCAAGAAACCGGCCGAGGTGCCGCAAGGGGTCCCGACGTTCCGTACCGATGCGCTGACAGTGAGTGTCGATGTGGCGGTGCTGGACAACA
>JAIQFJ010000232.1 GCA_020073325.1 Terriglobia bacterium
GAACGGCGCGAGCGTCTCGGTCACGGTCAACGGCGTGACCACCTATCCGCCGATCTATTACACCAGCCCCACACAGATTGCAGCCGTGCTGCCTGCGGCAACTCCGGTGGGCACGGGAACCCTTACCGTCAACCACAACGGCGTTGTCAGCTCGAACGCGGCCATTCGCGTGGTTCCCAGCGCGCCCGGGATTACCACTTATCAGGGCTCAGGCGTGGCGCAAGACGCCAGCACATTTGCGTTGATCAGCTATACCAACTCCGTGAAGCCTGGCGATACGATCATTCTGTGGGGCACTGGCCTCGGAGCCGACCCGGACGATAGCGACACGACGTACACCTCGACGCCGCACCAGGTGCAGACCGCCTTGCAGATTTACATCGGAACGGTTCAGGCGAATATCGTGTATCAGGGTGCATCCGTCTATCCGGGCGTCGATGTGATTGGCCTGACCATCCCTCAATCCGCGCCCACCGGCTGCTGGGTTCCAGTGGCAGTGTTAGCCGGCAACATCGTGGGCAATTTCGCGACGCTGCCGATCAACACTAGCGGCGGCGCGTGCGTGGAGCCGGGGACCGGGCTCACCGGGAATCAAATCGCCCCGCAAGGCGGGCAGACGTTGCGGACCGGACTGGTCACATTAGTCCAGGCGCCTGAGGGGAAAAACGCTCCCCGCTCCAATTCCGCGAATGCCGCATTCGTGAAGTACGACGGAATCTATACGCCGAACAATCCCGTTTCACAAGGAAATTGCATCGCCAACAATCTGATGCCCGCGACGGTGGGAAACATTACGGGCCTGGATGTGGGGACCGTAACGCTGGCCGGCCCTGCCGGGCTATCCGTCACGCTGGCCTCCCAATTTGGAATCAAGGGAACTTTCAACGCAATCCTCAGCGCTACGGCGATTCCGGCGACCGGCGGAACGTTCACCTTCAAGGGAAGCGGAGGCGCGGACGTCGGCCCGTTTACGACAAGTTTCAACCTGTCGAATCCGCTGATCGCCTGGACGAATCAGAGCGACGTCGCCAGCATCGATCGCAGTAAGAGCCTCAAAATCACCTGGACCGGCGGCAATCCCGGAAGTTCCGTCTATATCTCTGGAACTTCGACTGTGCCGGGGACTACAACTCTGGGCGAGTTCCAGTGTCTTGCCTCCGCGGATGCGGGACAGTTCACAATTCCGTCATTTATTTTGGGCGCGTTGCCGGTGGGCAGCGGAGGCATTAACGTTCAGAACGACATTCTCGCACCACTCTCCGCCACCGGAATCGATATTGGTCAAGGGCAGGCGACCATTTCCTACAACGCGGCTGCGAGCTTCAAGTAGCCGGGTGTATCGGGGAAGAAGAGTTCGCGGGCAAGGGTCCGCCGACGTTTGCCCGTTGTCGCTGGTCGTGTCGACCCGACCGCCGATCTTGCGAAGTCGATTCGCAATTTCGTTCGGCTTGGGCACGGCGTTCGTCAGCTTGGGGACATGCTTGCATCTCCCATGATGGGCTTCGCGGCCCAGCAATCGCGCCCTGCATCTCTGCGATTAATGACTCGCCGATTGGCGGTGGTGGGAGACGCCGCCTGGATCGGTTGCTCCAGTGCCCGCCGCGCCGCCGACAGGCCACTGCGTTTCGACCGTCGAGCGAATCGCCGAAATCCATCACGCGACGATTCTGAAGTTGCTGGTGCTGGCGGGTGGAAAGTGTCAGCGCATCATGGCGGAAAGATCCGCAACGTTGAAGTACGCGATGTGGAGACGGACGAGGTTTGGTCGTTCATCGGTAAAAAGGAAAAGCGCGTCCCCCGAGGACGATCAGAACCTCGGCGACCGCTACACGTTCGTAGCGATTGAACGGCATTCCAAGCTGGTACTCAACATCGCGGTCGGCAAGCGCGACCAGCGCACAACGGACGTGTTCATCGAAGGGTTGCGCCACGCGACGGCGCATTGCCGATTCCAGATCACGACGGACGGCTTCGCGCCGTACAAGAGCGCGATCAGCACGACGTTGCACGACCGCTGCGACTCGGCTCAACTGATCAAGGTATACCGGACGCCTCAGGACGGCGAAAAGCGTTATAGTCCCGCCGAAGTCGCCTCCGTGGAGGTAGTCCCAGTTATGGGCCGTCCCGATCCTGAGCGCATCTGCACTTCGATTGTCGAGCGGTTCAATCTCAGCCTGCGTATGGGCATCCGCCGCTTCACGCGCTTGACGAACGCCTTCAGCAAAAATGGGAGAACCACTGGGCCGCTGTCGCGTGCTGGTTCGCGTTCTACAACTTCTGCCGCGTTCACAAATCGCTTCAGCGTCACGCCTGCGATGGCGGCGCCGGTCCTTTGACGCTGCCGGAACATCCGGCTTTGTGGGCGGGATTTGTCCTCCAGGGCTCCAATTGAGCCTCACTGTTTCACAGAATCAGGCACGGCTGTGCAGTTCTGATGAAATCTCGCGTCGTCTGAAGATCCGCGCGTTCCAGGAAGGATGGAAGATCCGGTTCAACTTGAGCGCCATGTTTTCACCGGCTGGGGTTCGCTCAAAAACTACCGGATGCGGGCCGACCGATGCTGTCGGACCTTGGACTCCTGCCGCAGAGAAACTGCCAGGGGAGCGGTCCGCAGCGTTGAGCCGAACGATCGCGAATGTCGAAGCGCCTGGGATTTTCGGGCCATGGGGTGGTTCATCGCTGACGATCCGGCGGGCCGGGCTTCGCCGCGATGTCGAAGCTGTCTCTGATCTCGATCCGCAGGGTGTCGGCTTCAGGATCGACCACCCGGTACATATCCCCGTGCATACGGTCTTTTCCCACGGTGAGCTTGACGTAATGATAATTGGGAAACACGACGCTCTTGTATTGATCCTCGGGCGTACGCTCGACGTAGTAGGGTACGGCTCCGCCACCGCCGGAAACCAGGTAGGTAACGCCCTCGTATGCGGCTCGCTCGTAGTTGTGAATGTGGCCCGCGGTGACCAGGAAAACGGCGTGCGAAGTCGCGGCGGCGCGAGACAGGTAATCGCGCAAAGCGATCTCGTTCGGTCTCGGATTATGACTTACCTGGATGTGTTGTTGCACGTCGGCGACCGGAGGATGGTGCAGGGCCACAATTACAAAGTCGATCGAGGACGGAAGGTCCTTGATTTGCGCGTCGATCCAGCGGGCCTGCTCGCTGCCGGGCAGGAGCGAGGTATCGCTGTCCAGGGCGAGCAGATAGACGCGGGATCCGAACTGCACGGAATACCAGCGCCGCGATCGTAAGTCGGGGAACGTCGTCCACCAGTGGTCGAGCGCCTGTTCCAAATCTCCATGCAACTCATGGTTGCCGAGCGCCGGAAACACGCGCAGATGCGCGTCGCGCCACGGCTTGGTCTCCGACTGAAACACCGCGTAATCGTTGACGACGTCGCCGGACAAGGGGATATCGCCATTCATGATGATTCCCGCGGGCCCCTCAGCGGCGATCTGATTCACCAGCCAGCGGCGCACGCGCGGATTGGTCGACCGCACGTTGGCTGGATCGGTGAAGCGCTGGTCGCCGAAGGAGATCAGCGTCAGCGGGCTCGGCAACTGCGCGTCAGCGATCCGAAAGGTGGGTCCGGGCTCGCTCAGCAGTTGGCCGGAGGACTGCGCGAACAGCGCCAGCGACGCTGCCAGGAACAGAAAAATAGATCTCGTCATTTTAGAAGTCCAGGCGCAAGGCGAACTGAATGCGGCGCGGCGTTCCCGTACCGACGGCTCCGGTGTTCAGCACCGAAGTGATTCGTCCAAAGCTCGCTGAAGGATCGGCCGGATCCGATCCGATGCTGCCGGACGGATTGGCATAAATTGCCTGATTGAAAATGTTGAATACTTCGGTGCGAAAGTTCAGCTTGATCGTTTCGCCGATCGGAAACGCCTTCTGCAGCGCCATGTCGAACTCGGAGTAGCCCGGTCCGCGCGCGGCGTAGCGCCCCAGATTTCCCCACGTACCCTTCGCCGGGATCGCGAACGCGGCCGGATTGAACCAATTGGTGATGCTCTGATTGGCGGCGTACAGCGGCACGCCGGGGACCAGATTCGGGCGCTGGTTGCTATTGTTGCCGTCGGGCAGCGCGCTGGTGGCGCGTTTTAGTGTAATGTTGATCGGCATTCCCGTGCGTGCCGTAGCGATTCCCGAAAGCTCCCAGCCGCCGAGGAATTTCGAAGCAAGGCCGTCCTGATTCAGAAAGCGATGACCCTGGCCGAACGGAAGCTGGTAGATGGCATTCGAGGTCATAGTGTGGCGGATGTCGTAGGGCATGCTGCTGCGGTCGCAGGCGCGGCAGGCCTGGTCCTGGAAGGAGACGCTTTCACCAGCACCGATGGACGCGTCCGCGATGCCGTGCGACCACATGTACTGCGTTTGCCATAGGAATCCGCCGGTAAAACGCCGTTCCAGCGACACCTGCAGCGCATTGAAGTTGTCGTTGGCGTCGTTGGCCTTGAATCCGAACGACGAGAACTGGCTGAGCGGGCGCTTGCCGGTCGCGGGATTGATCAGGTTGACCGTATAACGATCAAACAGATGGTGCCCCACGCTACCCTGATATCCGGCCTGAAGCTGAAATTTTCCGGGCAGTTGTTGCTGGATCAGCAGGTTGTAGCTCTGATAGGAAAGATCCTTGCGATGGCGATCGATCGCTTTGGGAGTAAACAGGGCGCTTTGCGGCGTGATGAACTGGTTGAGCGGATAGGAAAGATTCGCAAAATCGGAGGACGTGAATCCGTAGCGCGGGACGGCGCTTTCCAGCGGATCGCTGAAATCGTCGTTCTGGTTGCCGCCGTAATAAATCCCGTAGCCGCCGCGAATCACGGTTTTGCCGTGCAGCATCGGAGGCGCCCAGGCGAAGCCGAACCGCGGCCCCCAGTCGTTGGGGTTGATGTCGTAGAACGGCGTTCCCACCGGACAGAATCCGCCGCAGCCATTAATATCCACGACGGCGGCGCGATTCAGAATTTCATGCGCGACGGTGTACAGCTCATAGCGCAGGCCGATGTTGAGAGTCAGGTTCGGGGTCACCTTGAACTCGTCCTGGGCAAAGCCCATGACGAAGGTGCGGCGATTGCCGCGGATTCCTTCTCCCTCCAGTACGGACGCGCTGTCCGCGCTGTTATTGATGAAATCCTGCGGCGACGCGTAGTCGATCGATGAATCGCGGATCGCGTTCCCCGAGTTGTTCAACCGGATGCGGCGCACGTCAACGCCGAATTTGAACGTGTGGCGTCCGCGAACCATGGTCAGGTTGTCGATGAAGGAAAACGTCGTGCCGACCTCTTCATCGAGCGTGTTGTCGCCGAGGCCCGAGAAGTTCGAGGACGAGACGCTGATCGGCGATGTGCCGTAGTTCCAGTTGTGATAATTGACGCGGTTCAGTCCGAACTTCGACTCATTGATCGTCGTGGGCGAAAAAATGTGCTGGAACTGCAGCACCAGGTTCTGCGGGATCACCGGGATCGTATTGGTGGCGCCGAGCGCGTCCTGCGGGTTATTGATCAGCGCATTATCGATGCTGTAGCGCACAAACGCAGTGCTCTTATCTGAAAAGCGGTAGTCGAACCGGAACATTCCCGAATCTTCGCGCACGGTGTTGTGGCCCAGCACGCTGATCTGATCGGTGATGGAATCGATCGGGACCGTGCCCTTCGGAAAGGCACTGATGATCGGGGCGAGAACCGGCGAGGCGGCCAGCACCTGCGCGCGAAACGCCGCGTTCGGCACAAAGCCGATCAGCGTCTGATCGAGCGACTGGTCGAGTCCCTCAAAATTGACGAAGAAGAACGCCTTGTTCCTGACCACGGGTCCGCCGAGCTGCGCGCCGAACTGGTTCAGCCGGAACGGCGGCACTACTCCGCCGTCGAATGGCCCCGGCGAATCGAGAGCGGAGTTGCGCAGATAGTCGAACAGCGTGCCGTGAAATTCGTTGCTCCCGGTCTTCGACACGACGTTGATCTGAGCGCCGCCCGCCGACCCTTGCTCGGCTGTGTACACGCTGGTGCCGACGCGAAATTCGGCGATCGCATCCATCGAAATACTCAGCCGCGTTTCCGCTTTCTCGGTCTGTTCCTGCACTCCGCTGGCGTCGATTCCGTCGAAGGTGAAGTTGCTGTCGTCGAGCGAGTGGCCATCGAAGCGAATGTCGCGCTGGGACCCGCTGCCGGAGTTGATCGCGCCGGGCGCCAGCGCCATCAGCGTCGCCCAATTGCGCCCATTCAAAGGAATCTCCCGGATCTGCGGCGATTCGATGACGCCGTCGACTTCCGCATTGTCGCGGTTCAGGTATTCCGCGGTCGCCGAGACCTGCACGGACTCAGCGGTCGCGCCGACAGTGAGGGGCGCATCCACGGTCCGAACCTGACCGAAAAGGAGATCCACATTGCTGACGACCAGCGGCTTGAAACCCTGCCTGGACATCGAGAGCGTGTAGCTTCCCACCGGCAGCGAGGCAAATTCATAAATGCCGCGCTGGTTGCTGGTCGTCTCGCGGCGGAGACCGGTGGACGGCGAACTGAGCGTGACCTCCACGCCGGTGACGACAGCTCCCGATGGGTCGGTGACGGTGCCGTTAATCGAGGCGCGGTCCTGCGCGGCCAAGGGCAGGACGAAGGCGAGAATCAGGATTATTGTGAAGAATTTCATGCGCGCCATCGAGTTTATAAACGCAGGATTGCACTCCGATTACAAAGAGGTGTTGTTCTCAAGACGAAATAAACGCGTGGTGGGCCACCGGCGGCGGAGCTAAGAATGCTATGAATAAGGAAACGGAAAGGATATGCCCATGGACCGTCGTTCTTTCGTGGCTGCCGCTGCCGCTGTGGCCTCCTCAATCGATCCTGCCCTCGCCGCGGGTGCAGCGCCCGACCCCGTGCGCGATCCGCTGGGAGTACGGGACGATTTCCCGGTCGCTGCCGAACGCACCTATCTCAACTCGGCCTACATCGCGCCCGTCCATCGCGCCGTGATTGCCGCAAGCCGCGCGTACATGGAGGAGAAAAGCAAAGGGTCGCTGGAGGTGGGCGGTCTCATAAGCGCGACCGATGCGGTTCGAGCGCAGTTCGCGCGACTGGTGAACGCCACACCGGATGAGATCGGTCTTCTTTTCTCCACGGGCGACGGTGAAAATGTGATCGCCAATGGCGTTGGTCTGAGGGCAGGGGACAACGTGGTGGTGGACGACCTGCACTACTCCACCGAGTTCGTGCTTTATCGCGCTCTCGAAGCCTCGCGCGGGATCGAACTGCGAATCGTGAAAAATCGGGACGGTGCGGTGACTGCCGCCGATTTCGAGCCGCATATCGACCGGCGCACCCGCATCGTATCGGTCGCATGGGTATCGAATCAGAACGGGTTCCGGCACGACATGCGGCCCATCGCCGATCTGGCCCACGCCCATGGCGCCATCTTCTATGCCGACGCCGTACAGGCGGCCGGCATGATCGACCTCGACGTCCGCGCCGCCGGCGTCGATGCGCTGTGCTCCGGTTCCTACAAGTGGTTGATGTCGGAATTCGGCGTCGCGCCGTTTTTCGTGAGCCGTGACGCAGTCGACCGCCTTCAATCCGATCGCATTGGCGAATTTTCAGTCGAGCGAGAAGAGCCGGGTTGGCATTACGAGCTGGTGAAGAATGCCAGGAAGTTCGAGGGGACAAGCCGGTCGTTCGGCGCGGTGGCGCAGCTACAGGCGAGCCTGTCGTATCTGGAGAAGGTCGGCAGCACGCGGATCGAGGAACACACGGTCGCCCTGGCCCAACAGATCCATCAAGGCCTGGTCAAGCAGGGCTATAGGATGTTCACTCCGCCGGGAAACCGGTCTTCGATCGTGACGTTCTTTTTCAGCAGGCCGGCGGATGACTTCCGTGCCGCGTTCCGAACCGCGAAGATCGATGTCACCGTGCGCGCCGCACAGGTACGGGTGGCGCCCGCGTTGTTCAACAATGCGGACGAAATCGAGCGTTTTCTCGACGTCACAAAACGCCTTGTATAAAACTAACGCCCGCTGTTCGCTTTATTGCGGATGGAGTAGAGATGATTCTCCGTCCGCAGGATCAGGCGATCGGCAATCAGGGCGGGAGTGGCGAGAGTCATTTCGTCCAGGTCGTTGGAATCGAGCAGTTCGTATTTGTCGCCGGCGCGGATTACGAACGTCTTGCCTTCTTCGTTCATGCAAAAGATCTTGCCGTTGTAGCCCCATGGCGATGTGGTGAAATCGCCGCCTTCGCCGATGCGTGCTTTGTAACTTTGCGTGCCGGTTTTCGCGTCAAAACGCGTCAGAATGCCGTTATTGGTGAGGACGTAAAGTCCTCCATCATAGGCCAGCTCAGTGGGCAGATAGGTTCCGGCTTTGGGCTGGAGCCACGCGACGAAATCGTTCAGCTTGGCGCCGTCCGGGGTGGTGAGATCGCCGACCGCGCCCGGTTTGATCGCGGCGAGCACCTTGCCTGTCCCGCCGTTGAGATACAAAAGGCCGTCGTAAGCGAAAGGACTCGGGATGGGCATCGCCGACATTCCGCCGAGGCGCCACAGTTCCTTGCCTTCGAGATCATAACTGACGGCGAGGCCGGGACCGATCGTGACGATCTCCGTGCGCTGGGAATTTTTCCAAACATAAGGACTCGACCAGCCCGTCTGCCGATCGGAGCCTTTGACGTGGATGGAGCGATCCGTGCGCCACACCTGCTTACCGGTTTTCTTGTCGAACGCCGCGATGAATTGCTGCTTCTCGTTGTCGTTGACGATGATGACCAGATCGTTGACCAGGGTGGGGGAGGAGGCGGTGCCGAAATCGAGAATGGTTGGGAAGTTCTCAAGCGGAGTGTTCCAGACTTTGTTCCCGTCGAGATCGTAAGCGAACAGGCCGAGGTTATTGATGTAGATGTAGACCCGGCTGCCGTCGGTGACCGGGGTTTCCGAGCAGAAGCTGTTCTTGCGATGACGGCCTCCGGGAGGATGTCCCGCATAGAATTCGCGGCTCCAGTTCACCTTCCCGGAATCGAGGTCGATGGAATAGAGGAAATAATGGAGCGAAACTTCGCTCGGGAGCTCGAAATCGCGCGCGTTGACGCGTTCCATCAGCTCTTTCCCTTTGATCCCTTGCTTGGAGAGTTCGGCGACGTAATCGTTGGAATACTCGGTGCCGACCTGCGGCTGTTTCGCTGTGCCGTCGGTGGTGACCGTGGTGAGAAAGATGCTCTTCCCGGCGACGATCGGAGAAGACCAGCCGAGGCCGGGCAGCGCCGCGGTCCATTCGATGTTGGAGGTCTTCGACCATTTTTCGGGGAGGTTGGCGTTGATGGCGGAAGGATTGGAGGAGGGACCGCGGAACCCCGGCCAGTCCGGGTCTGCGGCGAAGGCGCAAGCGATAACGAAGAGCGATGCGATCACCCTGTTCATGACTCTATTGGACTACGAACGGCGCCAAACGTCACGCACGGTTCCTGCTGCGGGTCTTGGAGGGAAGCGTTGCGAACCGCAGATCCTTGTGACATAATCCCGGCGTAGGTGGCGGAATTTCTTTGCGGAAAAGTGTCCGGAATCTCTTTCTCGTATGGGCCGGCGCGCGGTTCGCGTTCGCTCAGTCGCCGAGCCCTGAAACTCTGGTAAACGAATAGGTGGAGCGTCTGAACGCACTTGCCGACTGGTCTGAGGGAAATCCTGAACCTCATGCCGAGGTTTCGCAACTACACCGATCCCCCGAAGCGCTCCATCACCACCGGATTCCGGTGCGTCAAAGGGGGAAATGAGCCATGAAAGCGTCCTACTTTCTGTTGATTTCGATTGCCGCCGTCGCGCAGACGGCGGACGACGCCGCCAAAAAGGAGGCGACCGCGCGGCTGCATACGCTTCTCGACGCCGCGCCGAAAGCGATTCTCAATCGAACCGAAATGACGGTCCATCCGCCGTCGGAAGGATTCGAGCTGGGGATGGTCTCCTGGGTCGATGTCGATCGCAAGGGCGAGATCTACCTGCTGCAGCGCGGGGAGAAAGCCGATCCCGTGGTGGTGATCGATCGTGAGGGGCGTGTCTTGCGAAGCTGGGGCAAAGGCCTGTATAAAATCCCGCATAGCATTCGCATCGATCCGGCCGGAAATGTCTGGACCGTCGACGCAGAGAGTTCGACCGTTCTGAAGTTCACCCCCGACGGCCAGAAGCTGATGCAGATCGACGTGGGCGAGCAGCCCATGGGGCGGAAAAGCCGTTTCGTCGGAACCACCGACATCGCCTTCGGCCCGCACGGCCGCTTGTTCATCACCGACGGCTACGGCAACGCCCGCGTCCTCGAATACACGCCGGACGGCAAGCGCGTCAAAGAATGGGGAACCCCGGGGAACGGTCCGGGCCAGTTCCGATTGCCCCACGGCATCACGATCGACAAGGACAACATTCTTTATGTCGCCGATCGCGAGAACGGGCGCGTACAGAAATTCGATCTCGACGGGAAATTCCTGGGAGAATGGCCGCTCGGCCGGACGTATTGCGTCGAGGCGCGCGGCGGCATCATCTGGGCATCCATGCAGACCATCGACACACCGGTCCCTTCACCCGGCTGGATTGTGAAGCTCGATCGAAAA
>JAIQFJ010000233.1 GCA_020073325.1 Terriglobia bacterium
TGTCTTATGATTTCTTGATCCGTCCAGCGACGGATGCCGACGCTTCGTCGATCGCCGCGATTCATCGGGAAACGTTTCCCAGAAGTGGACTGAGCGCGCTCGGCCAGAGGGCCCTCACGGATTACTACCGCTGGCAGATGCAGACCACGCCGGAGTTGGACTCGGCGGCCGCAGAGCATTCCGGAAGAGTGGTTGGCTACTGCCTGGCCGGCGGCTCCTTCGGATCGCTTGCCGACTTCCTGCGGTCCCACGGCTCCATTGTCGCGAGAGAGACCTTGCGGCATCCGGCCGTGCTGATCGATGCGCGGCTGCTGCGCATCTTTCCTTACCTGACCCGCCGGATCCGGAAACAATTCCGGCCCGCGCGGGACAAGATCCGCTCCGCGCAGCTCGGCGCGCATAGCTACGGGATCCAGGCCATCGCCGTGGCCGCCGAAGCTCAACGCCGCGGCGTCGCGCGAGCCCTCATGGCATGGGCCGAAGCCGAAGGCTTGCGGCGCGGCATTCGCTACATGTACCTGGCTGTCGACACGGCCAATCAGCCCGCAATTTCTTTCTACGAGTACCTGGGATGGCAACGAGTAAAAAAAGGCGACTACTGGAACGGCCATATGAAGAAGGACCTGTTGGCCGGCCCGCAGAAACCGATCGAAGCGGCGAGCAGCCGGTAGCGGTCTCGATCATCGTTCCCTGCCGGAACGAGCGAACCGCCATCGAGCCCTTTCTCTGCTCCGTGCTGCGCCAGCAGGCGCCGCCCTTCGAGGTCCTGATCGCCGACGGCCGCAGCGACGACGGAACCAGGCAGATCCTCGAGCGCTTCGCGCGCGAGTATCCCAACGTGAAAATGCTCGACAATGCAGCGCGGTTCACCTCCAGTGGATTGAATCTGGCGATCGCCGCCGCGCGTGCGCCCATCATCATGCGCATGGACTGCCACACGCAATATCGCGAAGATTACATCGCCGAATGCGTGCGCGTGCTGGAGGAAACCGGCGCTTCCAACGTCGGCGGAGCGGCCCGGACCAGGCCCGCCGGATTCCGCGCGCGATTGTTCGCCGCCGCCTATCGTCATCCTTTCTCCTGCGGCGGCGCCCTGTTCCACGACGAGAACTACGAAGGCCCCATCGACACAGTGCCCTACGGATGCTGGCGCCGCGAGCTGTTCGACCAGATCGGCATGTTCGACGAAATGCTGGTTCGCAACCAGGATGACGAATTCAATCTCCGGACGCTGCGCGCCGGCGGACGAATCTGGCAGTCACGGCGGATCGTCTCCTGGTACGAGCCGCGTACCAGTCTTTCCGCGTTGTTCCGGCAATACTTCCAATACGGCTACTGGAAAGTAGCCGTCATTCGCAAGCACCGGATTCCAGCATCGTGGCGACATCTGGTGCCGGGCGCGTTCGTGGCGATGGTGCTGGGGCTTCCCCTGACCGTCGGCGCGGCTGCCGCAATCGGAATTGCCAAGCTCGCAATCCTGGGAGCCGCCGCCTGGGTCGCTGTGCTCTCTGTGTACGCGGTGTCGGCGGCCAGCGCCGCGTTGCTCACGATTTCGCAGAACGGTCCCGCGGCGTCGGTCGCGCTTCCCGTGCTGTTCGCGATCTATCACGTTTCCTACGGGCTGGGATTTCTTTCGGGGATCCTCGCGGCCGCGAGAAACCAGCGCGCCGTTCCGGCACGCGCCGCCGACATTACGCGATGACCCCTGAAATTCAGCGCATCCGCGAAGAATACAGCCGCCGCGACCGTGAGATCGCGCCCGGCCACTACTCGTGGAAACACAGTGCGAATTATTTCATGCACGTCCAGTGCGGCCGCGCGGTGATTCGCGGATTGACGCGCGCGGGCCTGTTCCCGCTCGACGGAGCGCGCGTCGCCGACATCGGCTGCGGCACCGGCGTATGGCTGTGCGAGTTCCTCCAGTGGGGAGCCGAACTGCGCGACCTCCATGGAATCGAGCTGAACGAAAGCCGCCTCGCTGTGGCGCGCCGCCGGTTGCCGGGAGCCGATCTCCACGAGGGCGACGCACAGGAACTTCCCTGGCGCGACCGCAGTCTCGACATCGTCACCCAGTTCACGGTGTTCACCTCCGTGCTCGACCCGGAGGTGAAAACGCGTCTGGCCGCGGAAATGTGGCGCGTTCTTCGTCCCGGCGGAGCGATCGTGTGGTACGACTTCCGCGTCAACAACCCGTCAAACGCCAGCGTGCGAGGAATCGGCGTGCGGGAAATTCGCAAACTGTTCCCGCATGCGATCGTGCATCTCGCCTCAGTGACTCTGTTGCCTCCGCTGACCCGAAGAATCTCCTGGAGTGCCGCCACGGCCCTCGAAGTCTTGCCGTTCCTGCGTACCCACTATGCAGGAACGCTGAAAAAACCATTCGAAGCATGAAGCGCTGCCTCGACATTTTCGGAGCCGGCCTGGGACTGATCGTGCTCCTGCCCGTCTTCGCGCTGATCTCCGTGTGCATCTGGCTGGAGGATCGCGGCTCGCCGCTTTTTCATCAGAAGCGCGTCGGCCGGCACGGGCGGTTCTTTGAACTGATGAAGTTTCGTTCCATGCGAACAGGAACGCGCGGAGCGACCATCACCGCGGGTGGAGATCCACGCTGCACCCGCGTCGGCCGCGTTCTGCGCCGCTACAAACTGGACGAACTGCCGCAGCTCTGGAACGTTCTGCGCGGGGACATGAGCCTGGTGGGACCCCGGCCCGAAATTCCGTTGTTTGTCGACGCTTCGGCTCCCGTATGGCAGGACGTGCTTAGCGTGCGCCCCGGCATCACCGATCTGGCGAGCCTCATTTATCGCAACGAAGAGGAGTTGCTCCGCCTGGCTGCCGACGTGGAGCGCGAATATCGCGAGCGCATCCTGCCCGACAAGCTCCAACTGAATCTTCAATACCTGAAGCGCCAATCGATGACCGGCGATCTTTACATCATTTTGCTGACGCTGCGCTACAGCCTGTTCCCGGCCGCGTTCGATTCCGGCCGCGTGCGCCAGCTCGCCGGCTGACCGCAAGGAGACCCATGCAGACCGACTATATTTCTTACCACCGGCCGTCCATCGGCGAAGAAGAAATTGCCGAAGTGGTCGCCACGCTGCGCAGCGGCTGGATCACCAGCGGCGGCAAGGCCCGCCAGTTCGAGCAGGAATTCGCGGAGCGCGTGGAGGCACCGTTCGCGCTCGCCGTAAACTCATGCACCTCGGCGCTGCACCTCGCTCTAGCAGCTCTGAACATCGGCCCGGGCGACGAGGTGATCACCACGCCGCTCACCTTCTGCGCCACGGTCAATACGATTCTGCATACCGGCGCGACGCCGGTGCTGGCCGATATCGACGGCACCGGGAACATCGATCCCGCCTCGATCGCCGCCCGGATCACCGCGCGCACCCGGGCCATCGTCCCGGTGCATTATGCCGGCCTCCCTTGCGATCTCGATGCGATCTGGGATCTGGCCGAAGAACACGGGCTCAAAGTGGTGGAGGATGCCGCGCACGCGCTGGGCGCAACCTATTCGGGGGCGCCTATCGGCGCGCCGGTGTCGGGACGCCGCAGCGATGCGGTCGCCTTCAGTTTCTACGCCACCAAGAACATCACCACCGGAGAAGGCGGCATGGTCACCACGGCCTGCCAGGAACTCGCCGAGCGGATGCGCCGCCTCTGCCTGCACGGAATCAGCCGCGACGCATGGGGACGTTATGCCGATCGCGGCAATTGGTATTACCAGGTGGAAGAGTGCGGCTTCAAATACAACCTGAGCGACATTCAAGCCGCCATCGGCATTCATCAGCTCCGCCGCCTGGACGAATTCACGGAAGCCAGAGCGCGTTATGCGAATCTCTACCAGACCGCCTTCGCCGATGTCGAAGAGGTCGAGATTCCCGCCGTCCCGCCGGGCCGTACGCACTGCTGGCATCTGTATCCTCTGCGGCTCGATCTGACGCGCCTGGACATCCATCGCGCGCAGTTCATCCAGGAACTCCAGAACCGCGGCGTGGGCGCCAGCGTCCACTTCATTCCGATCCCGCTGCATCCGTTCTTTTCTCCGTATGCCGGCCTGCCCCACAATCGCTGCGAGCGCGCCCTCCAGCTCTATCCGCGGCTGGTATCGCTTCCTTTATACCCGGCGATGACCGAGGCGCAGGTCTGCCGCGTCATCGATACGGTCAAAGAGATCGTGTCGGCGCACCAGTTGACCCGAAGCGTCCACGCATCCATGCACGCTGCCGCGGGATGGCGCGGAAAGGCCGCTTCGTGAACCTTTCGGTGACGATTTGTCCCGAATTCGACGCCTTCTGGTATTCGTGCTACGTCCAGGGCATTCGGGAACTGTTTCCTCCGGCGCGCCGCCGATTTTCGATGCGGCCATTTCCGCCTTGCGACAATCCGGTCCATTTTCGCTGCATCGTCCACGGAGAGCGCGACCTGCGCTGCTTCATCGACGCGAAGGATAACCCGCGCTACGACCAGCGCGGTTTGGAGTGGTGCGACGTGTACGCCAAAGTGAACTTGCGAAACGACGACGCACCGTCGCCCAAGGTAATCTCAGCGGGCCCGAATTTTCCGATGAAGCTGGAACGACTGGCGGGCACCGCCGTCCGTTCGCTGGCGCTTTTCGGCTTGCGAACCGCCGCGCGACGCCAATGCTCGCGCACCTATGCCCGGATGCACTTCGCGGGATGGCACAGCCAGTGGCGCTACGCGGAACGCGAATCCGACTACTCGTATCAGCCTTCCAACAAATCCTACGTCTTCTTCGCGTCATCGCTATGGAAAAACGAGGCCGAAGCGAATGAGATTCGAGCCTCCTTTATCCGGATTTGCAGATCGCTTCGCGGCGTGCGCTTCGAAGGCGGATTCGCTCCGCGCTCCGCCGGCGACGTGCCGGGCTTCGACGATCTCACCACCGCCCGGCGCTACTCCCATCGCGAGTTTGTCGAAAAAAGCGCGCGGTCGCTGGTGGTTCTGAATAATCCCGCCGTGGCGAGGTCGCATAGCTGGCGGCTGGCGGAATTTCTGGCCCTGGGCAAGGCCATCATTTCGACGACACTCGACTGCGCGGTCCCTGCTCCGCTGGTCCACGGCGAGCACATTCATTATGCCGGGCCCGCCCACGAATCCCTTCGCGCGGCGATCGAGCAGATTATAGACGACCCCGCGTACCGCACCCGCCTGGAGCGCGGTGCGCGCGATTACTATGAACGTTTTTTGAGTCCGCGCGCGGTGATGTCCCGGCTGCTGCTTCGAACAAACGCTTCGGCCCGCGCCGCGGAAGCGATTCCTGAGGAGTTGGCGAAATGATCTTTTTCAAATCGAGGAGATTCTGGATCTGGCTGTACCAGACGTTGTTGATCGCGGGCGCGCTCGCGCTCGCCTTCGCGCTGCGGTTCGACCTCGCGATCCCGCGCGTCGAAATCGGCCACTTGCGACGCGCCGTCCTGCTGGCTCTCATCGTGAAGTCGGCCGTCTTCGCGCTCGCGCGCATGGACCGCGGATGGTGGCGATACGTCGGCAGCACGGACCTGATTCGCATTCTGGCGGCGAACGTCGTCGCATCGGCCCTGTTTGCGCTCACCACGATTCCGCTGGTTCTTTCCGGGTTCCCGCGCTCGGTCTGGATCGTCGACTTCCTGCTTTGCTTCCTGGGCACCGCCGGAATGCGGTTTGCCGTGCGGATTTTCTATGAGACGCTCAAACGCGAATCCGCGCATCGCGTCAAAGGTCTGCTGGTTTACGGAGCGGGAGACGCCGGCACCACGCTGGTCCGCGAAATTCGCGCCCACCCTTCACTCGGATATCGCGTCGTGGGCTTCATCGACGACTTGCGCGAAAAACGCCGCGCCGTCATCCAGGGCCTGCCCGTACTCGGATCGGGCCGCGAAATTCCGTCGCTCATCGCGGACCTGAACCGCAACGGGCGGAAAATCGACGAGGTCGTCATCACCATGCCCTCCGCTTCGGGCCGCCAGATTCGCGATGCGATGGCGAACTGCCGCTTCGCCGGAGTCGCGTGCAAAATTCTGCCCGGCATCGGAGAGATTCTTTCGGGCAAAGTTCTCATTTCTCAAATTCGCGAACTGTCCGTCACGGACCTGCTCGGACGCATGCCGACCAAGCTCGACGAAACCAAGATCCGCGCCGATCTCATGGGCCGCTGCGTTCTCATCACCGGCGCCGCCGGATCCATTGGATCCGAACTCAGCCGCCAGGTGGCGCAATTCGAGCCGCGCAAACTGGTCCTGTTCGACCAGGCGGAGAGCGACCTGTTCCGCATCGAGCTGGAACTCCGCGAAAAACACCCGCGCCTGGACCTCGCCGTGGAGCTCGGCACGATTCGCGACGAAACCAGAATCGCCGAGGCCGTCCGGCGACATCGCGTCGAGTCGATCTTTCACGCCGCCGCCTACAAGCACGTCCCGATGATGGAGCATCACGTCCTCGAAGCCGTGGTGAACAACGTCATGGGCACCTGGAATCTCATTGAGGCGGCGCGGGCCAATCACGTTTCGGATTTCATCATGATCTCGTCCGATAAAGCGGTGAATCCCACCAGCGTCATGGGGCTCACCAAGCGAGTCACCGAACTGCTCGCGTCGGCGATGCCCGCCGGCCCGGGCTGCACCAGCTTCGTGTCGGTGCGCTTCGGCAACGTTCTGGGAAGCAACGGCAGCGTGGTGCCACTCTTCCAATCGCAAATCGCCGCGGGCGGACCGGTTACCGTGACGCATCCCGAAATGCGGCGCTATTTCATGACCATCCGCGAAGCGGTCTCGCTGGTGCTTCAGGCGTCCGTGATGAAGCGTCATTCTGAAATTTTCCTGCTCGATATGGGCGAGCCGATCCGCATCGCCGATCTCGCGCGTCAGATGATCCGGCTTTCCGGCATGGAGCCCGACGAAGACATCCAGATCCGCTACACCGGCATGCGGCCCGGCGAAAAGCTGTTCGAGGAGCTTCGCACCGACGACGAACATATCCTGCCCACCTATCACGAAAAAATCAAAATCTTCGAATCCGCTCGGCTTGAGCTCGAATTTGTCGAGGCATGGATCGAAGAACTTCGAACGGCGCTCGCGGCCCGCGATGAATCCGCCGCGCTTGCGCATCTTCGCGAGCTGGTTCCGGAATATCAGGAACACAAACGGCCGGAGCGTGAGCACGCTCGCCTGGCGGCGCAAGTCTCCGCCTGAACCCGGGAACAATTCCATGCAGTATTGCTTTATCCTCGCGTTCGCGGCGTTTTCACTGGCCCGCGCCTCCGACTACTACGCGGCCCCCTCGGGGACGGGCGGCGACGGGAGCTTAGCGCGCCCCTGGACGCTCGCGCAGGGCTTCAATAATTCCGTCGTTCAGCCCGGCGACACGCTGTGGCTTCGCGGCGGGGTCTACGCCGGCACCTTCACCAGCACGCTCAAAGGTTCCGCGTCGAAACCGATCATCGTCCGCCAGTATCCCGGCGAGCGCGCGACCCTCGACGGCGGTTCCTCCGGCGACGCCGTCCTCACGATCCAGGGCGGATGGACCTGGTATTGGGGATTCGAAGTGATCAACTCCAGTCCGCAGAGAACGCTCCGCGATCCGGGCTCGTGGAATCCCGAAAATGCGCGCGGAACCGGCGTCAATATTTACGGCGTCAATGTGAAATGCATCAATCTGATCGTTCACGACACCTCGCTCGGTTTCGGATTCTGGAGCGGCACCGGAGATTCGGAACTGTACGGCAACCTGGTCTACAACAACGGCTGGGAGGCGCCCGATCGCGGCCACGGGCATGGGATCTATGCGCAGAACGATCAGAACACGAAGCGCGTCGTCAACAACGTGATCTTCAATCAGTTCGGCTACGGCATTCATATCTTCGGAAGCTCAGCGGCGTTCCTGAACAATTTCGTGGTGGAGGACAACACGTCTTTCGACAACGGACTGCTCTCGCGTACCACCGGCTTCACGATGAATCTGCTGCTGGGCGGCGGAAGCGTCGCCCAATCCCCCACCGTGATGGACAACGACGCCTACTTCGATCCCAAATTCCAGAAGGGCGAAAACAACATCGGCTACAACGCCGGCTGCACCGATCTCACCTTCGCCCAGAATTATTTCGTCGCTCCCATGGCCTTGCGTCTCATCGCTTGCAAACCCGCGACCATTACGCAAAGTACGTTCGTCGGCGCCATTCAGGGATTCGCGCCGGACGGATCGAACGTCGTCACCACCACGCTGCCCCCGCTCAACCGCGTCGTCGTAAGGCCGAATTCTTATGAACCGGGAAGAGCCTGGATCACGGTGTTCAACTGGGAAAACAAATCCAGCGTGTCGGCCGACGTTTCGAAAGTGCTCACGGCCGGGGACCGCTACATTGTCCGCGACGCTGAGAATTATTTCGGCGCTCCGGTCGCCTCCGGCGTCTATAACGGCGGCGGCGTGACGCTTCCGATGCTGCTCGAGCATGTCGCGCTTCCGATCGGCGATGCGCCGGTCGTGCCCGACCACACCGCTCCTCAATTCGCGGCCTTCTCGCTCGAGCGAGTAGCCGCGGGACCGCCGCCCGCGGTTGCCGCCGGAATCTCCCAGGCGGTTCCCGTCTCCACCCCGATTCGTTTAAACGGGATGATTTCAGGAGCGGGATCCGTGACGGCTGCCTGGGCCGCCACGGGGCCAAATCGCGCCGTCGCTTTCGCGAATCCGGCCGATCCCGCCACCACCGCGACATTTTCAAAACCCGGCCTCTACACCTTGACGCTGTCAGCGCAGTCGAACGGCCAGACCGCTTCCGACCAGGTCCCCGTCCTCGCTTACGCAGCCGCGCCCGCCGATCCTCCAGGCACGATTCGGGTCAACGCGGGTGGCCCGCAGTATCGCGACATGACCGGCCTGACGTGGTCCGCCGACACCGGGTTCGACAGCGGGAGCCCGTACGTCACTCCGCAAGCGATTCCATTAAGTGCCGAGCCGGACCTCTACGCCAACGCGCACTGGAGCGCCGCGCCGTTCTCTTACAACTTCAACGTCGCCAATGGAAGCTACGCGGTGATCCTGAAATTCGCGGAAATTTGGTTTACGCAGCCCGGCGAACGAACGTTCGATGTGTCGATCAACGGAACGAACGTACTTTCGCATTTCGACATGCTGGCCTCGGCGGGAGGTCCGCGCGTTCCCGTGGACGTCTGCATTCCCGTCAGCATAACCGCGGGCTCAATCTCCATTCTGTTCACGCCGGTCGTCTCGAATCCGGCGATCAACGGAATCGCGATCCTTCCCGGCGGGCAATGTCCCGCCACGCCCAGGGTTGCCCGTCATTTCTAATCCAACGCAGCACAATTCTATAAACCGGAGGTTTTCGAAGTGAATCCGTCAGCAAACATTGCGATCATCGGCGCGGGCTACGTGGGCTTGACCACGGCCGCCGCGCTCGCCTACCTGGGGAATCGTGTCACCTGCGTCGATATCGACGAAGAAAAAGTCCGCAAGTTGCAGCAGGGCGATCCCCTAATTTATGAGCCCGGGCTGCAGGACCTGATGCGCGAAGCCGGCGACCGGCTCCGCTTCACGACGTCCTATTCGGACGCGGTGCCCGAGGCCGATATCGTGTTCATCGCAGTGGGAACGCCGCTCGGCGATGACGGTTACGCGAATCTCGAGTACCTGCATCAGGCCGCGACCAGCGTGGGCCGTCATCTCAACGGGAAATTTACGCTGATCGTCAACAAGTCCACCGTTCCCATCGGCTGCGGCAACTGGGTGGATTCCATCGTCCGCGAATCCTACGCCGAAACGCACGGAGAGCGCGCCAACGGATGCTTCGCCGTCGCTTCCAATCCGGAATTCCTAAAGGAAGGCACCGCGCTCGACGACACGTTCTATCCGGACCGGATCGTGATCGGCGTCGAACGCGAGCGTGACGCGGAAATCCTCGCACGTTTGTACCGGCCCATCCTCGATCAGGAATTCGAGGCTCCCGCCTTTCTGCCGCGTCCCGCCCAGTTCGGTTCCGTGCCCCTGGTCACCACCGGAATCGCCTCCGCCGAATTGATCAAGTACACGGCGAACGCTTTCCTCGCGGTGAAGATCAGCTTCATCAACCAGGTGGGGACGCTGGCCGAAAAGGTCGGCGCCGACGTGACCGAACTGGCGCGCGGCATCGGGCTCGACCGGCGCATCGGCGGACGGTTTCTTCAGGCGGGCATCGGCTGGGGCGGAAGCTGCTTCGGCAAAGACACCGCCGCGCTGGCCGCCACCGGACGCGAATATGCCTGCGATCTTTCGATCGTGGACGCGGCGCGCGAAGCGAACTGCCGGCAACTCGAACGCGTCATCGAAAAACTGCTCGACCGCCTGAAAATCCTGAAGGGCCGCCGCATCGGCCTGCTGGGGCTCTCCTTCAAACCCGATACCGACGACATGCGCGATTCTCCCGCCTTCGCGATCGCACGGCGGCTGACCGGACGCGGAGCGAAGGTGATCGCCTACGATCCGGTCGCGATCTGCCGTTCCCGCCGCCAGATCGAGCAGGCGGGAATCAAGGTCGCCGAAACGCCCGAGGACGTCTTTGTCGAATCCGACG
>JAIQFJ010000234.1 GCA_020073325.1 Terriglobia bacterium
GATGCCGATCAGATTCGCAAGGCATTGAAAGATCGGAACAATTTTCTGGTCTCAAAGGCGGCGGCGATCGCCGGATCGCGCGGGCTGCCGGCGCTGATTCCGGATCTGGAGGGCGCGTTCGACCGGTTCATGAAGGATCCGGTGAAGTCCGATCCGAAGTGCTGGGCCAAGATGGCGATCGCGAAATCGCTGAAGGAATTGAATTACGATGGCGCGGATTTGTTCCTGCGCGGGTTGCGGCATATCCAAATGGAGCCGTCGTTTGGCCGGCCCGAGGACAGCGCCGTCACGTTGCGAGCCACGTGCGCACTGGCGCTGGTGGCGTGTCCGCTGCCGCGGGCGGAAATTCTCACGCACCTGGTGGACGCGCTCGGGGGCGATCCGGCCAAGCCTGTGCGAGCCGACGCAGCTCGCGCGATCGCGCAGATTCCGGGTCCGGACAGCATTCTGCTGCTGCGGCTGAAAGCGCTGGCGGGCGATGCGGAGAGTGAAGTCACCGGCCAGTGCCTGGCGAGCCTTTTGGAAATCGATGCCGCCGGACAGATCGCGTTTGTCGCGAAGTTCCTGAAGCAGCCGGGCGATGTCGCGTTTGAAGCGGCGGCGGCGCTGGGCGAATGCCACGATCCGGGCGCGGCGGCGGTGTTGATCGAACATTTCACGACGGGTCCCGATTTCGAGATGCAGCGCGCGATTCTGCTCTCGCTGGGAGCGTCGCGCCATGCCCAGTCGGCGCAGTTTCTGACGTCGGTGATCGCGGATGGCCGTCGCGATCCAGCCGGCATCGCGATTCAGGCGCTGGCCGCAGGCCGGTTTCGGGATGAGTACCGCGGTCGCGTCCGCGCGGCGGTGGCAGATCGCGGGGATGCCAAACTCATCGATATTTTCGAAAAAGAGTTTCACTGAGTTTGCGGCGAAATCGATGATTCTGGTTTAGCGCGGCACGCCTCAGCAAGCGGGGACGAGGCGCGGAGTGATAAGAGAGCGGCAACCGCTCCTTGACAGTCGCGGCTCTGTTTCGAGTTTGCGGCGAAATTTGGATTCGCCACCAGCGGGTTCGGCCTCTACTTTTTGAGCGAAACCGTCTGCTCACCGTCGACGTAGCCGATGTAATCGGTTCCCGCGGCAGCGATCAGATCCTTGGGCGGTTTCTTGCCGACCGGCTCAAGCGGCCGTTGCGCCGGACCACCTTGTCCCTTGCCGGCGGTCGCGCGGATGTTCAGCTTGTGGCCGTCCACTGCGTCCACCTGCGTCAGGCGGAATGTGGCCTTTCCTCCGCCGATTCCCAGGAATTTCTTCTTGCCGCCGACTTCGACCACCGCGCCCGTCACCACCGCGCCTTTGGCGATCACCACGGAGTCGCCGGCTTTGAAATCCTGCACGACGGTGAAGCGCAGGTTCTGGCCCTCCTGGACGTCGGAGGGAACATCGGCCGCGAGTCGAACCGCGATCGGAGCGCCGTCCGGCACCGTGACCACGGTGATCTTCTCCAGCGTCCGCTGGACCGGCGCGGGAGTCGGCGCGGGCGTAGGAGCCACCGTGACCGGAGCGGGCGCCGCAGTGGGCGGCGGAGCGGTCTGCACCGGCGTGACCGGCGCGGGTGTCGGTGCTTTTGTCTGCGTCGTGGGAGTGCTCTTCGGAGTGGTCGTGCGTTCGGGCGGAGCAGCCTTGGGATTCCGCATCACCTCGATGATCGTTGCCGAGACGCCGGCTTTCGTCAGCCGGATTAACTCCGGAGACGACAAATTGAAATTTGTTTTCGACGCACGGATCTGATCGATAATCACCCGTGGCGCGACCTTCGCCTCAACCAGCTCAATGATGTTGTCGTTCGTCAGGACCGTCTCCACCGGTTCCGCGGGTGCGGCGGCGGGCGGCGGATTCTCGGGAGCGGGCGCGGGTGCAGCTTGCGGAGGCGGAGCCGTACTGACCGCCACGCTGCCATCCGGGCTGACGTTCACCGAGACATTTTGCGCGGCGCGATGCCGCTTCATATACCACAAGCCTCCGCCGGCCGCGCCCAGCAACACGACACCGCCTACGACCGCCGCGATCACCGCGTTCGAATTGCTCTTCGACGCGCCGGATTTGGCGGGAATTCTCGGTTTGTAGAGCTGGCCCGAATCCGATTCGTGTTTCAGTGCGGTGAGCGCCGCCTTGACGTCCTGCATCGATTGCCAGCGCTCGTCGGGATTCTTGCGCAGGCAGCGTTTAATCACCTGCTCGATCTGCGGAGGCGTATCGGGAGCCACTTCGGCCAGCGGCTTGGCTTCGTCGCGCAGGATCGCCGAAAGCGTCGACAGCGCATTATCGCCGCCGAACGCGCGAACGCCCGTCACCATTTCATATAGCACGACGCCGAACGAAAAAATATCGGACCGCGTATCGACCTTCTTGCCCTGCGCCTGCTCGGGCGACATGTAGCTGACGGTTCCGATGATGGATCCTTCGACGGTCAGTGGCGCGTCGGCGATGGTCTGCGTCGCGTCGACCCCGGTGGTGGTCATCGGGCTGCGATCGGTCAGCTTCGCTAATCCGAAATCGAGAATCTTGACCAGCCCCGAATCGGTGACCATCACATTGGCGGGCTTCAAGTCGCGATGAACGATGCCGATGGAATGCGCGGCCGTCAGCGCGTCGGTCATCTGCACGGCGTACTTCAACGCGAGCGGCAGACGTAGGCCGCCTTTCGGAATCAGGTCGACCAGCGTTTTTCCAAGGACGAATTCCATCACCATGAATTCCGAGTCGGCCTCGGACACGATGTCGTGAATCGTGATGATGTTGGGATGATTCAGGGCGGAGGCAGCCTGTGCTTCCTGAATAAAGCGCCGTCGCCGTTCCGGATCGCCCGCGCTGGCCGTAGAGAGGACTTTAATAGCGACGAACCGGTTCAGCCGGGTGTCCTGGGCTTTGTAAATCTCGCCCATTCCACCCGCTCCGAGCTTTTCTAAGAGTTGATATTGCGCGATCTTTTGGCCGACCATAAGGCTACTCCGGAATCCTACAGTTTGTCACAGATCCGGCGCGGGTGGGGGGTTTGTTCAGTAGTGCCCTGAATCTCTGTCCCTAACCCGGGCTCACGGCCGTCTCGCCGCTTCCTCTGGTCGCGGTTCATTGTCAGCACCTCACGGAATCCGCGACTTGAATGAACCGCGACCAAGGGGAGCGGCGAGCACCGATGCTTTTCACGCAAACTCGTGAGGCCGGGTTTCGCGGCAACTGGGACAGAGATTTAGCGCGCTGCCATTTACTAAAGGCGGCGTCCGTCCCTGTCGATCATTCTGGCGTGAACTGTCCCGATTGCGGAGCGCCGATGCGTCTGAAGGAAGACGCCGAGTTTTTCGACTGCGAATACTGCGGCGACGTCTTTTTTCCCGCTCCGAACGAGGACGGAGTCCGCGTGTTCGGCGAGGCCGCAGCCGAATCCTGCCCGGTCTGCACGATTCCCCTGGTTCACGCCTCCCTCGGCGGACATCGACTGCGCTACTGCGGGCGCTGTCGCGGGATGCTGGTCGCGATGGACGATTTTCCCGCCATCGTCAACGATCTGCGCTCGCGGCGCGAAGCGACGGGCGACGCAACTCATCCACCCGATTGGACCGATCTCGATCGCAAACGCCGCTGCCCGCGATGCGACGGCCTGCTCGACACGCACCTGTACGGCGGAGGCGGAAACGTGGTCATCGACGCGTGCGAGCACTGCTCGCTGGTATGGCTCGACTACAGCGAGTTGGATCGCATTGTACGCGCGCCGGATCCTCAACCCTCGTTGACGATCAACCGGAATACGTCGGGCCTGGAGTAGTGGCCGACCACATCGAGGTCGTACTTGCCCTCGACGACTTCGTCCAGATTGATGTCGGCGGTGAGGATCGTCTCACTGCCGTAGTGCGGCCCCGCCAGCAGGACACCCTGCGGATTAACGATCACGCTGCCCCCGCGAATCAGCACCGTGGACGGATCGTCGCCCTGGATCGCCGGATAATCGGCGGGGCAATCGCCGCGGCGCAGATACTGGACCGCTGACAGGACGAAGCAGCGTCCCTCGAACGCGATGTGCTGCATGGATCGCGCCCAGGTGTCGCGATCGTCCACCGTCGGCGCGCAGTAAAGCTGGATGCCCTTGGCATACATCGCCGTACGGAACAGCGGCATGTAATTTTCCCAGCAGATCACCGCGCCGATTTTTCCGATGGGCGTATCGAACACCGGCATGGTCGAGCCGTCGCCCATACCCCAGACCAGCCGTTCCATCGCGGTCGGCATCAGCTTGCGATGTTTGCCCATCAGGTTGCCTTCGGGATCGAAGAACAGCGCGGTGCAGTAAAGCGTCCCGCCCTCGCGTTCGATCACGCCGATCACGATGTAGAGCCCGTGGTCGCGCGCGATGGCTCCGAGCGTATCGACAGCGGGGCCGGGCACATCGACGGCGCTTTCGTAGTAACGGCGAAACATGACGCGTCCTTCCGGAGTCCGCGCACCGACACGAGCGCCGAAATCGAGTCCTTTGGGATACGCCGAGACGAACGCTTCGGGAAAGACGGCGAGCCGCGCGCCTTGTTCGGCGGCGTTCGCGGCGAGGGTGCGGACTTTTTCGAGAGTCGCGTCACGATCGAAGACGACGGGCGCGGCCTGGATTACTGCGGCTCGGAAGGTGGACACGGGGCTATCGTAGCAAGCGGCGCCACAGTGTCGCGGGATTCGCGTCGAACACGACCGCGGACGTCGCATCGCGCACCTGCCACAATCCTCGCGACACCTCGTCGTTCAATTGCGCGGCGGACCAGCCGACGTATCCCGCATAGACGCGCCCTTTGGGAACCGGCTTCGTCGCGACGTAAACATCGCCGATGACGTGTTTCGCGCCGGCCGGTTTGACCTGCGACCGGAACAGACACCGAGCCCCCAACGCGACCGGTCCGCCGAAATACATGTCCTTCACCGGACGATTGAGAATCAGGCCGATGGCGCTATCTTTATCGAAATGAATCAACAGAACCACCGATTTCGACAAATCCGGATCGTGCGATTTTTCGGTCGCGACCAGCAATTTGCCGGTCGAAAGCGTTTGCGCGGGCGCGATTCCGGCGGCCAGCAGCAGCGCTATTTGAGATAACGATCGAACCATTCCGACGTCCTGCGGAACGCATCGCGCAACGACTCGTCGCGATAGAAAACATGGCTCTCTTCGGGATAGAAAAACGTGTCGAAATGTTTTCCTTCGTGAAGCAGCTTTTCGCTGAGCTGAACCGCGTCCTGGAACAGCACGTTATCGTCCACCATGCCATGCAGCATCAGCAGATGATTCTTCAGGTTCTGCGAAAAATAGATCGGCGAGCTGCGCCGGTAAGCTTCGGGATTTTCCTTCGGCGTGGTCAGTCGCTGCGATGTGTAGGATGCGTTGTAGTTTTCCCAATCGTTCACCGCAGCCCACGCGGCGCCCGCCAAAAACGCGTCAGGAGCCTTGAACATCGCGGTGTTGGTCATGAATCCGCCGTAGCTGATTCCCCAGATCCCCAGCTTGCCCACGTCGATGTTGCCGAGCCCGCGCAGATAATCGATGCCGCCCAGAACATCGCCCAGATCGGGACCGCCCATGTCGAGATACACGTCGGATCGCCAGTCGCGCCCGTAGCCGGAGCTGCCGCGATAATCCGGATCGATCACGACATAGCCTCGATTCGCGAGGTACGAATTGAAGACATGCGCGATGGGCAGATAGGCTCCCCATTGCTGATAAACGCTGGAGGCGTAGCCCGCGCCGTGGATGAAAAACACCGCGGGACGCTTCGGCGCGTTGCGGTCGTCGATGCGATACCCGGGCGGGAGGAAAATCTTGGCGGCCACCGGCTTGCCGTCGTGCTTCGATGGGTACTGCACGTAGCGAATCTCGGGCCAGCGATAGTCCGAAAATCCCTTCTGCGTCGAGTGCGTGATTTGCCTGCCGTTCACGAACAGATCCGCAGGGTTGTGCTGATCTCCGCGCAGATACGCGATGGTCCCGTCAGACGCGACAAAGCCGCGATGAATCCCCTCGCCTTGCGTGAGCTGCTCTTTTCCTGACCCGTCGGGTCGCATGCGATAAAAGTGCCGCTGTGACGTGCTCACTTCGGCAGAGCCGAAATAAATATATCCGCCGGCCCATGCAGGATCGCTGCTGAACCGGCCTGGAAATGTCTCCCACTTGCCGCGCGTCAACTGTGTGGGCGAGCCGCCCGCGGCGCTCACCTTATATAAGTGCGCGAAGCCGTCGCGCTCGCTGCTGAAGAGAATCTCCGCCCCGTCAGGCGACCACAAGGCGGTGGAAGAAAACACCCAGCGCGGATCCGTCTCCTCGTAAAGCACCTTGTTCTTGCCCTGCACATCGGTCGCAAGAATCTCCAGCTTCTTCATCTGCGGATGAACCGCCACACGCAGCACGCGCGTCGAATCGGGCGACCATGCGAGCGGCTGGGTCCACGTCACCTTCGATCCGAAGGAGCTATCCTCGCCGCGAACAGGTTTGCCGCCGTTGCCTGGGACGATCCACAACGACGATTCCACCGGCTCGTCGCCGACGAGCGATCGCGAGACCGGAGGCGCGATCACCAACTGCCCCGAATAATTCGGCAGCAGGACTTTTCGACCATCCGCCGCGACCAGATAAGCGATCCGCGAGCCGTCGGGGGACCACGCAATCTCCCGCGCCGCACCGCCTTCGGTGATTTGCGAGAGCGATCCATCGGTGAAGCTGTGAACGTAGATCTGGCCGCCGCGGATGTACGCAAGATGCGACCCATCGGGCGAAAAGTGAGGCGACGATTCAACCTCTTTCGTCCGTGTGAGCCGCAGCGGGGTCTGCGACTTCGTCGATGCGATCCACACATCGCCGCGATAAGCGAACGCAACACGCGATCCATCCTGGCTCACATCGAAGGGCGGCGCGATGCCGGGAAGCGGCATCGGATACTGCTTCTGCCGCGAATCTTTTTCATCGGGCGTGAGCGTCAGGTCGTCTTTTTGCGATTCGAGGTCGGTCAGCCGGACCAACTCTCCGCGATCGGCATGATACGCATACAGATCGAGAAAACGCCGCCCGCTTGCGTTCCACAGAAAGACCAGCGTGTGGCTGCGCTTCGACCATTTGAGCTGCTCCGGAGACGTCCCCCAAATGTAGGGACGCGTGAAGAGCTGATCGAGCGTGAGGTCCGCCGCATGCACCGCGCCGAGCGCGGCAAGGAAGAGACTAGAAAGTCGCCAGAGCATTGAAGGAACTCGCCGTGCCGCCGGGGATACGTGTGAACTGCACCGTCGTCAGAAATTCCCAACGCTTGCGCGCCGCCGCTTCGCGCGCGACGTCTTCCAGATAGGCGTTGTCCACCAGCGGGACGCCCATCACCGCGATGGTCAGCGTATGCACCGGACGGCCGGCCGCTTCTCCCGTACCGCTGACACCAGATGGCTGCACGTCGTTCACGCCGTCGCCTCCCAGTAGCGCAATGTCGCGTTGATGGATCCACGGCATGGTCGACGCGTGCAGTCCCGCGGCTTCGCGTCCGTTATTCCATGGCCCGACCTTCGCGCGCCGCGCCCAGCGGCCCGTGCGGATAAACAGCGCGTCGCCGCTGCCGATCTTCACGTGCGCGAATTTCTCCCAAGCCTCCAGATCCGAAACGTAGATCGGCGTGCCCGGTTCCAGATACTCGACGCCTTTCATCAAAGGAATGTCCACCAGAACCCCCCGCGTGAAGATCCCCGGACCCATGCGATCGATGCCATTCGCTTTGCAACCCTTGTCGTCGAGATCCTGCGGATGACCGTTGAACACCACCGGCACGCCGTCCTTGCGCAAAGCGTAGTGACACAGCGCGTCGAGATGGGAATTGGTGCCGTCGTGGATTCCGTAAGTGATGATGTCGAGTGCAAATCCGATTTTTCCCGTCTGCGGATTGCGATACATCTCGTGCTTGGTCTCACCGAAGTTGAAATTGTCGACGGCCTTTTCGAGATCGGCGAAGTGCGCCAGTGAGACGGTCACGCCATCCTTCACCAGCTTCGCCGCCTGCACTTCCTTCTGCGGCGTGACCAGGTTCAGCGCCCCGCGCTGATCGTCCTTACCCCAGCGGCCCCAGTTGGAAAGCGAGGTCTCCCATTGATTCACCTGCTCGATTGTGACGACCGGCTTATCCGCCGCCAATGCGAGTGCGACGAATCCGGCAAGCAAAACAGATCGCGAGCTTTGCATGGAATCGATTCTACCGCCGAGTTTGCGCGAACGGTCGTGGTTCTCTTCAGGCATCGAATATAATTCCAGACATGTTCAATCTCGCGCGCTGACGCTCCTGTTCGTTTTCACCATCGCTCTGTCGGCCCAGCAGAAGCGACCACTTCATCACCGCGATTACGACGGCCGGCTCCGGCGATGCCTACCGCTTCTATAAGTTCGTGCGGCGGCGCTGGATACCGGTTTCCGCCATCACCGTGGCTCTAGTAAGATGTCCCGGCGATTTCGAAAGCGAACGGACCTGCTCACTCGCGTTCGCGGTTCAGTGCTAAGCGATGGAGTTGCAATGCAGACCACAGAACCACGAGCGCGAGCGAGTGGGTAGCGCCGCTCTCGAAATCACTGGGACAGCTTACGGTCTCGATGGAATATCTCGACGGGCTGGCGCGGGAATCGCGAGGCGACGTCGAGTTGCAGCTCGAAACCGCTCGCCAGGGGCTGATGAACGCGCATCATTACACTGAGGCGCTGGCGCAAATGAACGAGGCTTTGGCTTTGTTTCGAAGCGCGGGAGCGGCGACGGCGACGCTGGCGCAGGCTCTGAGCGCGCTTGCGAATGCGCGGCGGCAATCCGGGAACCTGGATGCGGCGCTCGCCGCGATCGCCGAGGGCTGATGCGATCGAGCCGCTCCAAAAGGCCTTCGATCTGGTCGATCAGATCGCCGCCAAAGATCCGAACGACGCCACCTTTCGCGACCGCGTCGGCACCGCGGGCCTGCAACTCGGCGATGTTCTGCGGCATATCGATCCGCGGCGCGCCATCTCGATCTACGCGCGGACACTGCAGCGTCTTCGGGAAACCCATGACGGCACCGCGCTCCTCCGGCAAGCGCGCGTGCTGGCGCACTCCGCCTGCGCATACGAACGCCTTGGCCGGTGGACCGCGGCCCAGCAGGCCATCGACAGCGCGTTTGCGATTCTCAAACCGATGGGCCAGGACCCGGCCGTGGTCGGAATGCTCGGCGGCGAATGGGACGACGCCTATCGCGCTCGGGCGGATTACGAATTCCAGACCGGCCATCCGGAGCGGTCGCGCGCGATCCTGCTCGATCTTCAGGACAAGCTGCTGGCTTTGGATCCTACGCCCGAAACCGATTTGCGCAACGCCTTCGACATGTCGCGGCTCTACGCCTCGCTCTATCGAGACGACGTGGAACCTGGCCGACTGGACGAGGCGAAGCATTTTCAGGCGTTGCGGATCGGCCTGTGGACTGGATGGGACCACCGGCTTCCGGGAAACCAATTCGTTCGCCGGCAAGTGGAAGCCGCATCAAGACGCTAAGTGGCTTGATCGCCGCCCAAGGCGCGGCGCAGCCAGGTTTGAGCGAACCGGAGGTCGTGCCGGACGGAGTGAACGGATCGCCCGGTCACCTCGGCCGTTTCCTCCGCCGTCAAACCGCCGAAGTAGCGCAGCTCGATGCCCCGGGCGAGCACGGGGCTCTCCTCCGCGAGCAAGTTGGGGGCGCGATCCAGTTCAGGAAATCGCAAGACATCGGACGGGCCGGCGAACCGGTCGAGCTCATCCGTATCCACGCGTTGCAGATCCCCACCGCGCTTTTCCGCATGCCGTGCCCGCGCGTGATCCACCAGAACACGCCGCATCATTTGCGACGCGACAGCCAGAAAGTGGGCTTTGTCGATGGGAGCCAAAGCCCTGGGCCCAAACAACTTCAAATAGACTTCGTTGACCGGCGCGGTGGGCTGCAAAGTGTGGTCCCTGCGTTCTTTGCGCAGATACCGCGCCGCGATGCTGCGCAGCTCGGAATAGACAAGAGGGATCAGTTCGTGGCTCGCATCGCTCTCGCCCTCCCTATTCTGCGAAGCAGTTCAGTGATCTGCGTTTCCACGCCATTTCGGGTATCCCATGGACGCCCTCGCCGGTTTTTCCTGCGAAACTCCCGTGCTTCTCTGTCCCAAATAGAGAATTTAGAACAGCCAGAAGGAGGAGTGTGCCCATGAGCAGAAGTTCAATTTTCGCCGCCGTTCGTAGACGAGTTTCAATTGATTCTCCCGGCAAAACGACAGCTCGAAATGCGATCATTTTTGCGGTGGTCGTGGTCGTCGCCGCAATAGGTCTCCGTGCCAGCAGCGGCGCGGTGAGTGTTGCCTTACGAAGCCAAGGTGAGGTGCCGACAGGCGCAGACCTTATATGGGAACCTTCATCGT
>JAIQFJ010000235.1 GCA_020073325.1 Terriglobia bacterium
TGTACGATGAGCCGACCACGATGGTGGATCCGGTGATGTCGGATCACCTCAGCAACCTGATGCTTCGCCTCAAGACGCAGCTTCAGTTGACCGCGGTGGTGGTGACCCACGATCTGGAATTGTTGCGCAAGGTCGCGGACCGCGTCGTATTCTTGTTCGAAGGACAAGTGATCTATTTTGGTCCGGTGGCGGACCTGGAAAAATCGAGCCATCCGCATATCCAGGAATTTTTGGCGATGGACCGGGTGTAGTGGAATTTCGGGGTTGAACCGCTCCCTATGGTCGCGGTTCAACGGCTTCGTAAGGAGTTCGTTATGAAATTCTCGATTCTGCTTTCGTTCGTGCTGACGCTGGCCGCTCAAACGCCGACGATCGAACAGTCGCTCAATCTGAAAACCGCGGGATCGCCGCGCATTTCTCCCGATGGACGATTCATCGCCTACACCGTTTCTGAAACCAACTGGGACGAAAACGCCTTCGACACCCAGATCTGGATGGCGATGACCGCGACGGGCGAGCGTTACCAGCTCACGCATGCCAAAAAATCTTCGAGCGATCCGCGCTGGTCGCCGGATTCCAAGCGCCTCGCGTTTCTTTCCGATCGCGACGGCAGCCAGCAGATCTATGTGATCTCGCCGGCGGGCGGCGAAGCGACGCCGCTGACGCATTTCGAAGGCGGCGTCAATTCGTTCGAGTGGTCGCCCGACGGGCACACCATCGCGTTCAGTTCCACCGGTCCGGAATCGAAAGTGAAGAAAGATCGCAAGGACAAGTACGGCGATTTTGAAATCGTCACGGGCGATTACACGATGGTTCACCTGTGGACGCTGAACGTCGAGGACGAAAAGCCAAAGCCGGAAGCGCTGACCAGCGGAACGCAGTTCAGCGTCGGCGGATTCAACTGGTCGCCCGATTCGAAGCGCGTCGCATTTAGCGCCACGCGCGACCCGGATCTTTCCAGTTCCGATACGGCCGACATTTACGTCGTGCGCCTGTCCGATAAATACGTCAAGAAGCTGGTGGATGCTCCGGGCGGGGATCGCAATCCGGTCTGGTCGCCCGACGGGACGCAGGTCGCTTACGAATCGGGTCGCGAGTTTTCCTTTCTCAACAATCATGTGGGAATCGTCTCGGCCGAAGGCGGCAAGCCGCGCATCGTCGCGGAGTCGTTCGACGAGGATCCGAGACTCGTTGTGTGGTCGGCGAATGGGATCTATTTTGAAGCGATGCAGCGGACCTCGTCGCACCTTTTCCGCCTGAATCCGGAAACGGGCTCGACCGAGCGCGTCAGCGACCCGGCCAATCTGCAATTCGGCTCGGCGACCTTCACGAAGGATTATTCGCGTCTCGCGTTTACCTGCGCGTCGCCGAATCAGTATCCCGAGGTCTGCACGTCGGCGATGGCCGGATTTACTCCGCACCCCGTGACCAGCATGAAAGATCAGTTGAAGGGCTGGAAGCTGGCGACGCGTGAAGTGTTCGAGTGGAAGTCGAAGGACGGGAATCCGATCGAAGGCATTTTAATCAAGCCGGCCGATTTCGATCCGTCGAAAAAATATCCGCTGCTGGTGGTGATTCACGGCGGACCGACGGGCGTCGATCGCCCGTCGCTGGCAGGCGACCGCACCTATCCCATCGAAATGTTCGCGGCGAAAGGCGCCGTCATTCTGCGGCCGAATTATCGCGGTTCGGCGGGCTATGGCGAAAAATTCCGCGCGCTGAATGTGCGCAATCTGGGGCTCGGCGACGCCGACGACGTCATTAGCGGCGTCGACGCGCTGATCGCCAAGGGCTATATCGACAGGAATCGCGTCGGCTCGATGGGTTGGAGCCAGGGTGGCTATATCTCGGCATTTCTGACGACGTATAGCGATCGGTTCAAAGCGGTCTCGGTCGGCGCGGGAATTTCGGACTGGATGACGTACTACGTCAACACCGATATTCATCCCTTCACGCGCAACTACCTGAAAGCCACGCCGTGGGCCGATCCGGAAATTTACAAAAAGACCTCGCCGATCACGTACATCAACAATGCGAAGACGCCGACGCTGATCCAGCACGGCGACCTCGACAAGCGCGTGCCGATTCCCAACGGCTACGAGCTATATCAGGGCCTGAAAGATCGCGGCGTGCCGGCAAAGATGGTCGTGTATAAAGGATTCGGTCACGCGATCAACAAACCGAAACAGCAGCGCGCCGTGATGGAACACAACTACGAATGGTTCAGCCAGTGGATCTGGGGCGAAACGCTGCCGTCGCCCAGCCAGACCGCTTCGTCGGCGCCGGCTGCATCGAAATAGGCCGCGAAGGGGATCAGGTGCAGTAGGACGAAGAGCATGCTGCCCGCGAAATTGGCGATCCACTCCGCCATGCGCTGCGACGGGCTGCCTTCCTCCAGGACATGACGTTGCACTCCGCGACAGCACACGTGTTTCTGGATGTTGAACGCGCTGCCGTGATCGCACTCAGTTGCAATCTTTCTGCCGTGCGGATCGCGAAACGTGAAACGGCGCCACATCGGACCCGCAATTGCACTCACCTTGCATCGCATGTGGGGCATCATTCCCGCCGCCGGAAAAGGCAGCCGCATCCAGCCGCTGGCATTTTCCAAAGAGCTGCTACCGGTTGGCAGCCGTACCGGCCCGGACGGTCGCGAACGGCCGCGCGCCGTCAGCGAATATCTGATCGAGAGAATGCTGCTGGCCGGGGTCACGAAATTCTGTTTTGTGATCTCCCCCGGCAAATCCGACATCCTCGAATACTACGGCGGACGCATCGACGGCGCCGACGTCTGCTACGTCGTCCAGTCACAACCCGCCGGACTGTGCGACGCCATCTTCCACGCGTGTCCGCTCATTCAGCCGTCCGACCCGGTCCTGATCGGCCTGCCGGACACGATCTGGTTCCCCGCCGACGGTCTCGCGCGTCTTCCTGCCGACACCTTGTCATTCTTACTTTTCCCCGTCTCCCACCCGGAACTTTTTGACGCCGTCCTCACCGACGACGAAGGCCGCGTGCGATTCATTCAGGTGAAGGAGCCCGCCGCCGCGACGCCCTGGGTCTGGGGAGCCATCCGATCGCCCGGCGCCGTCTTCCTCGACCTCTCCAAACTCTGGCAGCGCCGCGATCCGAAAGATGAATATTTCGGCACGCTGGTCAATTCTTACCTGGAACAAGGGGGCCGCGCCACGGGCGTTCGCGCCGGAGAGATTTACGTCGACGTCGGCACCGTCCATGGATATCGCGAAGCTTTGCTCGCCCTGGAACATCACCATGACTCCAATCGATTTGCTCACACGAGACCAGATCCGGCACCGGGTGCAGGAACTCGGCGAGTGGTTTCATAATCTCGACCTTAACGGCGTTCCCACCGCGCCCGCGCATTTTCTGGGCGACTACCCGAACGTCCAGTGGACGCAGTTCGCCTGTGCGATTCCGGAAGACCTGCAGGGCGCCAGCGTTCTCGACGTCGGCTGCAACGCCGGATTCTATTCCATCGAAATGAAGCGGCGCGGCGCCGGGCGAGTCCTCGGCATCGACTCCGACCCGACTTATCTTGCACAGGCGAAATTCGCCTCCGAAGTCTGCGGCAACCCGATCGAGCTGCGTTGCATGTCCGTCTACGACGTGGCCGCGCTCAAAGAACGTTTCGACTGGGTTCTGTTCCTCGGCGTGCTTTACCATCTTCGGTATCCGTTACTCGCGCTCGACCTGCTGCACGATCACGTCGTCAAAGACAGCCTGGTTTTTCAGTCCATGCAGCGCGGCTCCCGGCAGATCGATCCGCTGCAACACGATTATTCTTTCGACGAAACATCCATCTTCGACTCTCCCGGCTTCCCCAAGATGCATTTCGTCGAGCAGAGCTACTCGCACGACCCGACCAACTGGTGGGTCCCCAACCGCGCCTGCGTTGAGGCGATGCTTCGCAGCGCGGGCTTCACCATCGAAGCGCATCCCGAAGACGAAATCTATATTTGCCGAAAGAGGTCCGCTTGATCGAAGCCATCATGCTGTGGAACGAGCCCAACAATCTTTCGCATTGGGACTTCGAAATGGACCCCGAATGGCGCATCTTCGCCAATATGGCGAGGCAGGGCGGAGCCGCGGTGCGCGCCGAAAATCGCGAAGTGACGCGCGCCCTCGGCGGGATCTCACCCATCGATCCGGATTTCATCCGGCTGATGAAGGGCCACGGCGCGCTCGACCAGATCGACGTCGTCGCCGTGCATGGTTTCCCGCTCGACTGGAATCACTGGACCATCCATGAGTGGCCTGACAAGATTACGGAAATCGAGGCCGCCACCGATCTGCCCATCTGGGTTTCCGAAGCGGGCGTGTCCAGCTTCGGCGCCGAAGAAGTCCAGCAGTTCGGCCTCAATCGCACTGCGGAGCTGCTGATCGGCCGCGTTCCGCGCATTCACTGGTACAGCCTGCACGATCTTCCGCGCACCTGGCCCGCCACCACGCGGCATCGCGAAGCGGAGGGTTCGGCGTATTACCGCCACTTCTATATGGGCCTGATTCGCGAAGACGGCACGCCGAAGCTTGCGCTGGAACGCTTTGCCGAATACGCCCCGAAGCTCGGCATCTGCCAGTGGTTCCACTACGAAGATCCGCGCCTGGATGCAAGCGTCCGCCACCTGCGCGACCTCGGCGTCAGGCATCTGCGCACCGGCTTGAGCTGGGCGGACCGTCTGCGCCCCAACGCGCTGCAATGGTTCGATCGCCAGATGAGCGCGCTCGAGGAGTTCGACGTTACGCTGACGCTCTGCTTCACGCCGGAAGAAAAAGGCTTGCGCCCGCACCATACGAGTCCACCTCAGAAGATCGAAGAGTTCGCCGATTTCTGCTCGGAGATGACGCGCCGCTATGTTTGAAGAACGCATCGCCATCGTCGCCGCGCATCCCGATGACGAAACCATCGGCCTCGGCGGCCAGCTCGCTTCGATGCGCGGCGTGTTCGTGATCCACGCCACCGACGGCGCGCCGCGCAGGCGTCCCGATTGGAAAATCTATAAGCAGCAGCGCCGCGAAGAACTGCTCCGCGCCATGGCCCTCGCCGGCATTCCCGAAGATCGCTGCCTGGAAATCGGCATGCCCGACCAGCAGGCCGCGCATCACCTGGTCGAGCTGACTTGTCACCTCTCCCGCATTTTCGACGAACTCAAGCCGTCGAAAATTTTTACGCATCCCTATGAAGGCGGCCACCCCGATCACGACGCCACGTGTTTCGCCGTCCACCACGCCGCGACGGCAGCGATCTGGGAGTTCAGTTCCTACCATCGCAACCTGCTCACCGGTGAAATCGAAACGGCGTGCTTCCTGTCGCCAATCACTCCCGCTCGCATTGTCGATCTAACCACGGACCAACTCGCGCGAAAGCAGCAAATGCTCGCCTGCTTTGCGACTCAGCAAGAAACCCTCCACTGGTTCCACCCTGAGCGCGAATGCCTCCGCCGAGCCCCCGACTATGACTTCACACAGCCCCCGCACCATCCGCCGCTTTTCTACGACGCCTACAACTGGGGTCTCACGAATCAGGAATGGCTTCGCCTGGCTCGGCAGGCCGAATCGAGAATCGGAAAATGTCTGAGCCTCTGACGGTGTGCGTCGACCTCGACGGCGTCCTCAATCTCTACGACGGATGGAAAGGAGCCGACTACTTCCATCCCCCGCGTCCCGGCGCCGCCGATTTTCTGCGCGCACTTGGTTCCCAAGGCTATCGCGTGATCGTGTTCACCATTCGCTGGGCGGAGCATGTCGAACAATGGCTCGACCTGTACGGCCTGCGTTCGTTCGTCGCCGAGGTGACCGACAAAAAACCGGTCGCGCACGTCTATCTGGACGACCGCGCGATCTGCTTCCAGGGCGACTTCGACCAGGCCCTTCGCCAGATCTGCGAATTCAAAGCTCACTGGGAAAGCAGATAGAAAATATCGGTTCGCAGTTTGGCCGGATCGTCGCTCCAGTGACCGTAAACTTCCCAGGAAGGCCCCGCCAATTTCCTGCCATGCTCGCGAGCCCAGCGATGAATCGCCTCATGCGCCGGCTTCATGCGATCGTAAGGACCCCAGTAAGCGGTGGTCGCGACCGTGCCCGCCGGCAACGCGGAGTCGCCGTGGTCGAGTAAGACTCCGCAGTGAATGTCGAATTCCCCAGGGCCGCACGCCGGATAATACACGACGTTCAGCCCTCCCTTCCCCTTGAAGCCCGCGTAAAACTGATCGAACAGCGCGCGAATGCGAGCCGGAAGCGTCGCATGCGTCGCCTTTCCCGAAACGGCCGCAATCCGCTGAGGCCCGACCTCGCGCATCTCAACCATATAATCCATATGCTCTGCGTCCTTTGCGCTACCTTTGCGCCTGTGCGTGAACTCCGCCGCCGGAAGCTCCGCAATCCCGCCGCCGAATCCTTACGAACAGCCCTTGATCCGCCAGCACCACGCCGTCTGCGCCCGCGTCCTTTCCAGAATCGCTCCAAACCGCGACCCACTCCGTGCACCCCGAAGCCTCGCTCAACAATCGCGACCGGTCCCATCGCGAGTGGATCAACATTCTCTGATAATCCGGCGGCGACATATCCGCCGTCTCCGCCAGATTTTTCACCGCCGCCTGATACCCCGCCTCGCCGCCCGTCTCGCGAGCCCTCTGCAGATAGAAATCGAACAGCTCCCGATCCCAAGGCCGCGCGACAATCCATGCGCGCTCTCCCGGCTTTAATTCGCGGTCGAAAAATTTCGCCAGCCGGTAGCTCAGCGACAGATGCGGATCCGAATTCTCCCGCGCGACATAGCGGTAAGATCCCCAAACACCGAATGCAATCGCGAGGGTCCCGATCGCCACGCGAAATTTTTCGAATTTCGCCAAGCCGACCGCCGCCAGAAACACAACCGCCGCCATCCAAAAATGCGCCTCCCGCGAAGCGACGCGGCGCAGCGGGTCCATCAACTCCCCATGCGCCGAAAACAGGATCGCAATGGCAAACAATCCCAGAAATAACGCCAGTGCCCAGGCCCGCCGCATCCACCGGTCGCGCCAGAAAAACCAAAACCCGACGCAGGCGAGCCCCAGGACGATCAGCGGCGTAAATTTGGCCGTGATGTATCCCAGGTAAACCCACCGGACCAGCCTCGCGGGTTCGAACCGCGGCTCGATCACGTAGGAACCTTCCGGAGCGAGTCCTCGCCGGAAAATCATCCATGCGACGGGCATGAAGCCAAACCAGGCGATTCCCGACAGGCTTCGCCGCCGGACAAAATACGCCACAGCCAGTACCGGAGCCGCGATCCAAGCCTCGTATCGCGTAACGCACCCCAGCGCCAGCCAAATCGCGGCGATCGTATAGCTCTCTCGATAGAAGAAATGAAAGGCGAACAGCACACAGGCCAGCATCAGCGATTCCTGATACGGCACAATCGAATGCGCCGCCACCATCGGCTCGGCCGACATGATCAGTCCGGCCAGAGTCGCTGTCGTTTCGTCAAAGAAATCGCCAGCCAGCAGGTAAAACGCGACCCCAACCAGCGCCCCCACCGCGGCCATGGCGATCATGACCGCGACATAGTTCAAGGTCAGCGCCGAAACCGCCGCCACGACGATCTGGAGCAGCGGCAACTGATGGCTTACCAGAATGCGGTCGCGATGGAGCATGCGCTCCAGGGGATCGCCGCCGAAAATCACAGGGAATCGGGCGATCAGCGCGATCCTCAGCGCCAGTCCAAACGCGAAGATGAGCGTCGCGCGCACTCTTTTTATCCTAAGCCAAAGATTCTAAGGGGTCTAGCTGGAAAGCAGCGATCGCGTTACCCCCGCCCTCGCGGGCGCGGCTGTTGCCCCGATGAAACAGCCGCGGCCGTGAGGCCGGGGTTCAGGGGAAAAGATGCAGCACGTCACAGCAGAATACTTGACATTTAACAACGCAGATTATATATTTATAGTGAAGGTACATCAGAAACAGGAGGATTAAACCATGTCTGTCATTCGCTATACCCCCTTTGCTGACCTTGAGAACTTCCCTGCCGGTCTCCGGCTGTTCCAGGACAGTGTGAATCGCCTTTTCTCCGAGCCCAACGGCCGTCCCTGGGTGCCCCCGGTGGACATCAAGGAAACCGAAAACGAACTGATCCTCAAGGCCGACATTCCCGATGTCGAACTCAAAGACATCGACGTGCGCCTGGAGAATGGCAATGTCACCATCCGTGGCGAGCGCAAGTTCGAAAAGAATGAGGAAAAAGGTGGCTGGCACCGCGTCGAGCGTTCCTACGGTACGTTCGAGCGCGTGTTCACGCTGCCTGAAACCGTGAATCCGGAAGCCGTGAAGGCCGATTACAAGAACGGCACGCTGACCTTGACGCTCCCCAAAAAGGAGATCGCGAAGCCGCGCCAGATCAAGGTTGACGTCCACAACAACTAACGCGACCGCGCGTTGAACTTTTCCGGGCCGGACTCGTAGGAAATAACGGGTCCGGTCCTTTTTTTGCATAGGGTTTTGTATGAATGGTCTGAAGACCGCAATTTTACTGGGACTTTTGAGCGCTGTCCTGCTGCTCGGCGGCGAAATGGCGGGCGGACGCAGTGGCCTCGAAATCGGTCTCGCGATCGCGCTCGCGATGAATTTCTTCAGCTATTTTTTCGCTGAAAAACTCGCGCTGGCGATGTATTCGGCGCAGCGCGTGACGCCCGAGGAAAATCCCGAAGTCTACGCCCGCGTGTTCCCGCTGGTCCAGAACCTCACCCACAAAATGGGATTGCCGATGCCGAAGCTCTGGCTGATTCCGGAGGACTCACCGAACGCCTTTGCCACCGGCCGCAATCCGACGCACGCGTCGGTCGCGTTTACCGAAGGAATTTTGCGCACGATGAACGATCGCGAACTCGAAGGTGTGGTCGCGCACGAACTCGGCCACGTGCTGCATCGCGACATCCTGCTCAGTTCCATCGCGGCGACGATCGCGTCGGCGATTACATTTATCGCCCGCATGGCGTTCTGGTTCGGTCCGCGCGGCGACAGTGATGACGAACGCGGCAGCGCCTGGGGCGGATTGCTCATGCTGATCCTGGCTCCGATCGCGGCGGCCCTGATCCAGATGGCGATCTCCCGCACGCGCGAGTTCAGCGCGGATGAAGCGTCCGCGAAATACACCGGCAATCCGGACTACCTGATCAATGCGCTGCGCAAGCTCGAAGTGGGGATCGCGCGCGACCCGATGACGGACGCCAGTCCTTCGACCGCGCACATGTTCATCCTGAATCCGTTCGGCCGCGGAGGGCTGATGAAGCTTTTCTCGACGCACCCGTCGACCGAAGAGCGCATCGCGCGCCTGGAGTCGATGCGTCACGCGATCTTGCAGTAATTACAACCGGACAATCTTCTCCGACCGGTTGCCCTTCAGCGCATTGCGCGTATCGACAATCAGTTTCGACGACTCGACAATGCACGGATAATCGAAAGCCTTGTGATCCGTCACGATCACCACGCAGTCGGCTGCCGCCGATGCTTCCATGGGATCCACGGCGTCCATCGAGTGCTGCAAAAATCCGTCGGCGCGCAGTTTCGGAACGAAGGGATCGCTATAGGTCACCCGGCCGCCACGCTTTTCGAGAAGATGAATGATGTCGAGCGCCGGCGATTCGCGCACGTCGTCGATGTCGCGCTTGTAGGCCACGCCCAGCACGTGCACATGCGAGCCCTTGAGCGGCTTCATGTGATCGTTCAGCGCATTCTGGATCTTGTCGACCACGAAATGCGGCATCTGGCCGTTGATATATCCCGCCAGCTCGATGAACCGCGCCTCGATGCCCGCCTGCTTCGTCTTCCAGGATAGATAGAACGGATCGATCGGGATGCAATGGCCGCCGAGTCCCGGGCCGGGATAGAACGGCATAAATCCGAACGGCTTGGTCGCCGCCGCTTCGATCACTTCCCACACGTTAATGTCCATGCGGTCGCACATCAGCGCGACTTCATTCACCAGGCCGATGTTGATCATGCGGAACGTATTTTCCAGCAGCTTGACCATCTCGGCGACGCGCGTCGAGCTGACCGGCACCACGTGCTCCAGCGCTTGTCTATAAAACAGCGCGCCGATTTCCGTGCACGCCTCCGTAATTCCGCCGACCACTTTGGGAATATTCTTCGTCTGAAATTTCGGGTTGCCGGGATCGACGCGCTCCGGCGAAAAGCACAGGAAAAAATCCTCGCCGACTTTGAGATTCGATTTTTCAAACATCGGCAGCATCAGCTCGTCGGTGGTTCCGGGATAGGTGGTCGATTCCAGAATCAGCAACAATCCGGGATGAAAATATTTTTCGATCTCGCGGCATGCGTCGACGATGTAGCTCATGTCGGGATCTTTGGTCTTGCGCAGCGGCGTGGGGACAGCGATGTTGATCGTGTCCATTTCCGTGACCGCGACGAAATCCG
>JAIQFJ010000236.1 GCA_020073325.1 Terriglobia bacterium
ATCAGCTCGATCTATGATTTCCTCACCTTTGGGGTACTCCTCTGGGTGTTCCACGCTTTCACGAACGCACCGCTATTCCACACTGGATGGTTCGTAGAATCCCTGGCAACCCAGACGCTCGTCATTCTTGTGATCCGGACGGCAGGCAATCCTCTGAAGAGTCGACACCAGGTCGGCATCGAACTCTTCATAAGCGCCGTCGTCGAACAGCGCCGCCAGCCGCGCCCGGGCGTCCAGATGAAAATGATGCTCGCAGCGCGGACAGACCTGGTTGCTCTCGTCGAGCGCTTTTTTCCAGATGATCTGGCCGCACTTCTCGCACTTCAGCCACAGTCCTTCGGTGCGAACGCGCTTTTCCCCTTCCGCGCCGCCTTCCACTCCCGACTTCTGACGTGTGAACCAAGCCATGGCGAACACATCTCTACGGTACCCCAGCCGTGGCGGAAGATGCTACCGGCGACACACCTTGCGATTGCAGATAGCCCACCATCGCCGCCGTGAATCGGTCGACGAACGTCTTGCCGCGATTCGTCAGATTGTCCACCGTCATGTAGTCCGACACCGTGTCCGGGCGCACGCCGATGTTCTCGATGTAGGGCGCCGCCGGATAATCCATGGTAGTGACCGACGAGCTTCGCACCGCGATTCCGATCGCCAGGTTGACCATGGATTCCGAATAGATCCCGGCATAGAAGCTATCCACCGCACCGCCCGCGCCGTCGGTCCGCATTCCGTACAGCTTCGCGCGGCCGGTGTCCTGCATGATCGCCGCGAACAGCTCCGCTGCCGACGCGCTGAACTCGTCCGTCAGCAGCATGATCGGTTTCGAATACGCGATCGTGTTGCCGTCCTTGTCCAGATACGAAGGAATATTGCGGCTGGTGCCGCACAGCGGCAGCGGCGTCGTCATGCCGCGGTTCTGATTGAAGGCATCGGTCAGCGCCTGAAGAATCTGCGTCAGCTCCGCGATTTCGTCCGCCGTCCCGCCAAACGCGGTGGCGAATTCCAGATCCTGCTGCGCGAAGAGCACGTCCTGCCACGTCGCGCGAATCGAAACGCCCAGACTCAGAAATCCGTTCGGCTGCAGCAACTGCGCCAGCGCTTCCGACGAGCATCCATAGCCGCCGGGATTGCGCATCACATCGACGATCAGGCCGTCCGTGTTCGTCTGCATGTAGGTAATCTCGTCGAGCAGTTCCGGATCCTGATAATCCGTGGACCCGAAGAACTCGAAATCCGGGACGCGCAGATAACCGATGGTGTAGCCTCCCGACGTGAACGTTCCGCTGAAATAAAAATCGAACTGGTCCTTTCCCAGGCGCTGCGCGAAGCCCGTGGGCATGTCGAACACCGGCGCCAGTCCGTCGAATCCCAGCAGGAAGCGGCGCCGCGCGATCCGGAAATTCTGCCGCTTTCGCGCATGGTCCATGTAGCTGGGCCACCCGACCGCCGCGCGCCTGGCCGTCGTGCTCGGCGAGGGAACCGGCCCGGCCTGCGCGTACGGCGTCCCGCTGACCACCCACGGAAGGCTCAGGCTGATCGGCGCGCCGCCATTGCGATTGATCAACAACAGCGCCTGGTCGGAAATCTGCGTCGCCTGCGGAACAATATCCTGTTCGCGATTCACCAGCAGCGACGCAGCGAATCGCAGCCCCGATCGGGAATTTCCATCGCCCACTTGCGAGGCAATGTCTTTCACCAGATCCATCGCGTCTTTTCCATCGATCGAAACCAGCTCGTCGCCCACCTTGACCGGCGGATTGGAGCGCGCCGGGAAAACCGACGGATCGAGCGAATCCACCAGCAGCTTTCCGTCATAGATATCCACCGTGAAGCCAAGCGTCGCCGTCCAGTCCGACGGAATCGCGAACACCGAATGAGAATCCTGTAAAGACGCGATGTATTGCGAAGAAATTTTCCAGAATGAAGCATCGTCGGGCGAATTCTGGATCTGCGCGATCCACGGCGCCAGCTTCAGCGCGTCGTATTGGATCGCATCGCGCTTCCACTCGACAAACGCGTAGTTCTTCGAGATCAGCTCCGCCAGCGACATAAAATCCATCACTTTTTGATCGGGCGTGAGCTGCGCTCTCCCCGCGGGAGCGAAACTGAGCACGAATAAAACGGAAAGAGCGGGAATTGTCTTCATATTCCGGCAAGTCTATCATGCCCCCCCGACTCCTTAAGCCCGCCGCCGCGTCCTATGCGACACTACGGAAAAGACTGGAGGTCCCATGAGAGACGTATTCATCGTCGACGCCGTCCGCACGCCGATCGGCCGCGGAAAAGAGGACGGAGCGCTGCACCACGTGCACCCCGTCGATCTTCTGGCCGCCGCGCTCAACGCGCTGGTCGAAAAGGCCGGAGTCGAGAAGCGCCACGTGGAGGACATCGTCGCCGGATGCGTCACCGCGCACGGCGAACAGGGCACCTGTATCGGACGCATGGCCGGCCTCAAGGCTCGTTTTCCCGAAGAAGTTCCCGCGCTACAGCTCAACCGCTTCTGCGGATCCGGCCAGCAGGCGATCCACTTCGCCGCGCAGGCGATCGCCGCGGGCGATATGGAAATGACCATCGGATGCGGCGTCGAATCGATGAGCCGCGTCGCCATGGGTTCCGACGGCGCCATCACCGACGAGTTTCGCGCGGACTTCCCGTGCAAACTTCTGCACCAGGGCATCTCGGCCGAAATGATCTCCGAAAAGTGGGGCGTGAAGCGCGACGAGCTCGACGAGTTCGCCGCCAACAGCCATTGCCGGGCCGCCGCCGCGCAGCGCAACGGCTGGACGCGCACCGAAATTTTCGCGTTCAACGGACTCGAGGCCGATGAAGGCGTCCGCGCCAATCCCGATCTGTCGCGCATGCGCGCCTTGAAGCCCGTCTTCCGTCCCGACGGCGTCGTCACCGCAGCCAATTCCAGCCAGATTTCCGATGGCGCCGGAGCCGTCCTGCTCGCCAGCGGCCGGAAGTGCGACGAACTCGGCCTGCGGAAACGAGCCCGTATCGTCACCCGCGTCGTCGTCGGCAGCGATCCTGAATTGATGCTGACCGGTCCGATCCCCGCGACTCAAAAAGCTCTGAAGATCGCCGGTCTCAAAGCCAGCGACATCGACGCGTTCGAAATTAACGAGGCCTTCGCCAGCGTTCCCGTGGTCTGGGCGCGCGAAATTCAGCCCGACATGAATCGCCTGAACATCCAGGGCGGGGCGATCGCCCACGGCCATCCCCTCGGCGCGACCGGCGCGGTGCTGATGACGAAGCTCGTCAACATCCTCGAACGCACCGGCGGCCGCTACGGCCTGCAATCCATGTGCATCGGCTTCGGCATGGCGACAGCCACGATCATCGAGCGCGTAAACTAGGCGCGTAAAATAAAAATATGGCAACGACCACCGGCATCACGGTCGATGAATTCCTGAATGCGCGTTGGGGCAACTACGAGCCCGAATTCGCGCATGGCGAAATAATCGAGAGAAAAATGCCGAATCTCCTGCACGGGTGGATCCAAGGTTTGATCTACACCCGCCTCCTCGCTGTGGGATTCCCGGTGATCGGCGTCCGCATGCGTGTGGCTGCGGACGTGATCCGGCTGCCCGACGTGGCGGTCTTCCGCAATTCCCTGCCCTCGAATCCCGTCCCGAGCGATCCGCCATTTGTGATCGTCGAAGTCGTTTCGCCCGACGATCCCTATCCGATCCTGTTGCAGAAGCTCCGCGATTACCGGGATTGGGGCGTACCGCACATCTGGATCGTCGTGCCGGGCACGAAAACATTTCAGGAGTATCGCGACGGCACGCTGGCCCAAGTGTCCCAGTTCGAGCTTCCCGAACTGAATTTCCGCATTGACGCTACAGAGTTGTTCGCCGAGCCTACTTCCCGCTGAACGCCCTCAACTGCAACTCGGTTCACGCGACGCCCGCCACGCGGGATTGATCCGCGCCGTCATCACGTGATCCCGCCACGCGCCTCCGATGAACAGATAATTCCTCGCGTACCCTTCGCGCACAAATCCGAGTCGATCAAGCAGTCCGAGGCTGCGCGTATTCTCCGGCCGCACGTTTGCCTGAACGCGATGCAGCATCACGCGCGGGCTGAAAACGTCGGAGAGCGCGGCTTCGAGAGCCTCACGCATCAACCCGCGGCCTTCCAGGCCCGAGTCGATCGAATACCCGAGCATCGCGTTGCAAAACGGCCCTCGTACGATCTGGGAAAAGCGGATGTGCCCGATCACCTTCTCGTCGCCCTTCAGACTAAGAAACCAGCCGACCTGCGAGCCGTCCGTTTCAGACTCTGCCGCCGCGACCAGCCGCTCATGCTGCCCTTCTTGGGTGAACAATCGATCGGGCATGGGAGGATTCCATTCACGATGCGCCTCCCGATTGCGAACCAGATATTCCGCGACCGCCTCGGCAAACTGCGGATTCGTCGCGCGCAGCAACAACCGTTCCGTGGCGATCCGCACTACTTCCCGCTGAACGCCGCCTGGCGCTTTTCGAGAAAATGCGCGACCCCTTCGCGGAAATCTTCCGTCCCGAAGCTCGCCTTCATTTCTTCGATCGCCAGATCGAACGCCTCGCCCAGGTTCTGCAGCAGGCCCGTGTAAATCTGCCGCTTCATGATCCGCAGCGACCGCGGCGACACGTTCGCCGCCAGGTCCCGCGCGAACTCCTGCACCGAGCCCAGGAAATTTTCCTCCGGCAGCACGCGCGTCACCAGCCCCATGCGCAGCGCTTCCTGCGCATCGGCGATCTTCGACGTATACATCAGCTCGATCGCGTTCCCCAATCCAACGATGCGCGGTAAAATCCATGCGAGCCCGTATTCGGCGACTAATCCCCGCTTCGAAAAGATCACGGAAAACCGCGCTTTTTCCGACGCGATCCGGAAATCGCAATACAGCGGAATGATGAACCCCAGGCCCACCGCCGGACCGTGGATCGCCGCGATGATCGGCTTCGGCACCGACAGCAGCCACGCGTGCTTGCGCTTGAAATCCGCGCGCACATCGCCTTCCACCGCGACGTCGGTGAGAAACTCGGCGCGCGGCGAAGGCTCGTTCGAAATCGCCGAGAGCAGCTCCAGATCGGCCCCCGCGCAGAACCCTTTGCCCGCCCCGGTCAGAATGATCGCGCGCACGTCATCGTCCGCCGACGCCGCGCGAATCGCCGCCGTCACTTCTTCTTCCATCTTGCGCGTCCACGCGTTCAGCTTGTCCGGACGATTCAACGTAATCGTCGCCACCCGATCCGCGACCTGATAAGTGATCTGTTCGTAAGACATGTTCCCTATTTATACCGCGCCTTATAATCGGTTGTGCGGTTTGTTCTTCTTCTCACGATCGTCTGCACCGCCGCCCCCAACGACCCGCTCTGGCCCGGCGCGCGATTCACCGAAGCCGACCGTACCCGAGCCATCCAACGCGGCCTCGCCTTCATCGACCGCACCGCCCGCGACCGCAAAAATTTTGAAGAATATGGTCCGGACTATCTGTGGTGCTTCTACGAAATCGCCTCCACTTCCGCCGATCCGCGTCTCCGCTCAGAAGCCCTGAGGATCGGCCGGGCGCGAGCCCGCCAGTGGATGCGCCGGCATCGCCATGTCGACCCCAAAATCTCAGCCGACGATCTCACCGATCTGGTCTTCGGATCGCTCGCCTCCGAACGCCTCGGTTTTCCTGATGCGCATTTGAAACAGGAGATCCGCGATGCCGCCGCGCGAATCCCTCCTGCCGATTTTCTTGGCTTCGACCCCGCGACCGGCCCCTCACACACCGATCCAAATCTTCTCGACCTGCTGTGCGACGCGCTGATCACGACGTACACTGCCGATCAATACGGCGTGACGCTCGGTGCGCCGTATCACGACGCCGTGAGATGGCTCCCGTTGGCCCGCCCGTATCGTGAAGCAGCCGCCATCCCGTTAGTCAATCTGGTGACGCACGTCGTCTACACCACCAACGACTACAACGCGCGAAACGTGAACCCGTCGCAGCTCCCCGACGAATTCGCTTTCCTGAAGAGTCATGTGCTCGACGCCGCTATCCTCGCCGACGGCGAATTGCTCGGCGAATTCATGGACACCCTGCGCGCCTTCGGCCTCACGCCGCGCGACGCACCTATCCAACGCGGATTTTCAGAACTGCTCGCGAAACAAAACCCCGATGGAAGCTGGGGCGACCCGAACGATCGCGACATCTACGACCGCTATCACCCCACCTGGACCGCCATCGACGCCCTGCGCGAGTATCGTTGGAAATAAAATTTGCCGCGCGCCCCTCCGCGGCCGAAACCGTCTCGACGATTGCTGTGATAGACTCGCAACCCGAGGACGACCCCGATGCACCGCACCTTCGCACTCCTGATCGCCTGTTCAATGCTCGCCCCAGCCTTGACGAAAGAAGACCTGATCGGCACTTGGACCCTCCAAACGGCCTGGTCGATCGCCGCCGACGGATCACGCACGCCGATGTGGGGCGAACGTCCCATCGGCTTTCTGACCTACACGCCCGAAGGCCGCATGGTCGCTCTCCTCGGCGATAGCGAGCGCAAACGGCTCTCCGGCGATCGCCAGAACGCTCCGCTCGAAGAGCGCGCCGAAGCGCTCGCGAAGTTCCTCGCCTATGCCGGACCCTTCACGATTGAGGGAGACAAGATCATCCATCACGTGGACATCGCGTCTTATCAGAACTACGTCGGAACCCGCCAGGTCCGCTACGCCCGGATGGAAGGCAACCGGCTGACGCTCACCGTTCGGAGAGGCGATGGCACAGCCTCCGGCGTCCTCACCTGGGAACGGCTGAAGTGACTATGCGTTGACCGTCGCGGTCACGCGCAATTCGGCGACCTTCTCCTCGGCGAGCTTTTTCACACGCGCGATGCTGTCTTCTTTGATCTGCTCATACCCGCGAATCTGGTCCGGCAGCGACGCAATCTCCAGCGCGTTCGCCTGATTCTCATCCGTCAGCCGGTCCATCACGCGGCCGATCAAATCGCGATACCACTGGATCAGCGCGCGCTCCTGCCGTCGATGCGCGCTATATCCAAAAATGTCGAGCGCGCCGCCGCGCAATCCCTTCAGCGCCGCAAGCATCTTCAAAGGCGTCCGGAACCACGCCCCGAGCTTCAATTTCGTCTTCGCCCCGAATTTCAGCAGCATCGGAGGATGCAGGTTGTACGAGATCGATTCCACCTCGGCCCACGTGTCGCGAATCTGCGCTTCGAACTCCGGCTTGGTCAGCAACCGCGCGACCTCGTACTCGTCTTTGTACGCCATCAATTTATACAAATACCGCGCGACCGTCTCTTCCAGCGCCGGCGCACGCCGAGCCACTTCAGCGACAAACTCCGAATACTGCCGAGCCCAACCCGCGTTCTGATACGCCGTCAATTCCGCCACCCGATCGAACGCCGCCGCCGTCTTCGGCGCGGGACCCGCCACGATCGCCTCCACCGCCTTCGCGTCGTGATAATACTTGCGGCCCCACTCGAACACCTGCAGATTCTTTTCGACATCCACTTCGTTCAGCCGGATCGCCTGCTCGATCGCCTCGAGCGACAGCGGAATCAGCCCGCCCTGGTACGCGATCCCGACCATGAACAAATTCACCGCCAGGTGGCTGCCGAAAAGTCCCTCGGCGATGCGATTCCCGTCCACCGCGATGTTCCGGCCGCGACGCGTCACCGCGCCGATCTGCTCCAGCATTTTCTCCGGCCCCATCAGCGGCGCGCGCGACCGGATCACGTCGATCGTCGGCGTCAGGTTCGTGTTCAACACCGCCGTCGTCTTCTCCGGCGACGCAAATTTCAGCGTCTCCGGATTCGCCACTCCCAGCACGTCGAAGCCGAGAATCACGTCGGCGTTTCCGATATTGATCCGATTCGGCGCCTCGACAGGCTTGCGGCTCAGCAGCAGGTGCGACACCACCGCCCCGCCCTTCTGTGCCGACCCCGTCTGATCGAGCGTCGCGACATACAGGCCGTCGATCCACGCCGCCGTCGCCAGCAGCGCGTTGATCGTCACCACGCCCGTCCCGCCGATCCCCGGCATGATGATCCGATACCCGTCGCCGATCCCCGCCACTTCGCGCGGAGCCGGCACGTCGGTCGAAGGCAGTTGCGGAATCGGTTTCTTGCGCAGCCCCGTGCCTTCTTTAACGCGCACCGTGACGAACGACGGACAATCGCCCAGCGCGCACGAATAATCCTTGTTGCACGACGACTGGTGAATCCGCATCTTCTGCCCGCGCGCGGTCTGAATCGGCGTCAGGCTCATGCAGTTCGATTGCTTCACGCAATCGCCGCAGCCTTCGCAGACCTCGTCCTGGATCATCAGCCGCATGGTCGGCTCGGCATATTTTCCGCGAGCGCGCTTGCGGCGCTTTTCCGCCGCGCACTCCTGGTCGTAAATCATCGCCGTCACGCCCGGGACTTTTTCCAGCTCCGCCAGCGTGCGTTCCAACTCACTGCGATCCCGAATCTCGACGTTCCCCGCCACCTCGACGTTCTCGTATTTCGAAACGTCTTCCGCCAGAATGACCGTCTTGCGCACGCCTTCCGATTCCAGCTTCTTCGTCAACTGCGGAATCGGCAGAGCCCCCTGCGCGGCCTGCCCTCCCGTCATCGCGACGTGGCCGTTGTACAGGATCTTGTAAGTAATGTTCAGCCCCGACGCGATCAGCGCCTGCACGGCCAACGAGCCGGAGTGAAAAAAGGTCCCGTCGCCGATGTTCTGAAACACGTGTTCGACGCCGACAAACGGAGCCATCCCGATCCACGGCGCGCCCTCGCCGCCCATGTGCGTCAGGAACGAAAACGCGCGACCCGAATCCGTCAGCCGCATCGCCATGGTGTGGCATCCGATCCCGCCGCCCGACACCTGACCCGGTAGCAGCAGCGTCGACCGGTTGTGCGGACACCCTGAACAGAAATTCGACGGACGCCCCGCGGGCAGCAGCTCTTTCGGCCGCGCCATCACGTCGTCAAGGTAATGCACCCGCGCCGCCACACGCTCCGTCGTCCGATTCTCGCCCAGCAGCGTCCCGATCACCTTCGCGATCCTGTCCGGATCCAGCTCGCCCGCGGGCGGAAACAGCGGCGCGCCTTGCGAATCCGTCTTGCCCATCACGATGGGCCGGGCCGCCATCGAATACAGGGCATCTCTTAAATGCAGTTCGAGGAAACTTCTCTTCTCCTCGATCACCAGCACCGCGGCAAGCCCTTGCGCAAACTCCCGCGCGAACTCGCCGTCCAGCGGAAACGTCATCCCGAATTTCGCGACGCGCATCCCGAGCGACAGCAACTCATCCTCGCCGATCCCCAGATCGCGCAGCGCCTGCATCAGGTCGTAATAGGATTTTCCCGCGCTCGCCAGCCCCAGCCACGCGCCCTCACCAGCCCCGCGCCACCGGTTAATACGATTCGCGCGCGCAAACTCGATCGCCGCTTTCAGCCGCCGCGCATTCACCTCATGCTCCAGCGCCAACGTGATCGGCGGCACCAGCCGCGCATCCACCATCTTTTCGTAGCCCTGCGGAATCACAATCGCCGGCGCATCCGGATCCACCACCACCGTGCCGCCGCCATCGCACACATCGGTGATCAGCTTCAGCCCGCACCACGCGCCCGTGAATCGCGACATCGCGATCGTCAACAGCCCGTAATCGATAATCTCCTGCGTGTTCCCCGGGTACAGAAACGGAATCCCGACGTTGTACAAACTGAAATCGCTCTGATGCGGAATGGTCGAGCTTTTACAGCTATGATCGTCCCCCGCCAGCACTACCGCAGCGCAATTCTTCCCCGTCCCCGCCAGATTCGCGTGCCGGAAAATATCGCCCGATCGATCCACGCCCGGCCCCTTGCCATACCAGAACCCGACGATCCCATCGACCTTCGCCTTCCCGACCACTTCGAAGATCTGGGTCCCCATCACCGATGTCGCGGCCAGGTCTTCATTCAGTCCCGGACGAAAAACGATGTTGTGCTCCGACAGCAGACGGCTCGACCGCGCCAGTTGCAGATCGTACCCGCCCAGCGGCGATCCTTCGTAGCCCGAAATGAACGCACCCGTCTTCAGCCCCGCGCGTTTGTCGCGACGCATCTGGTCCATCGGCAGGCGCACCAGCGCCTGAATTCCGGTCAGATAAACGCTGCCGCGTTCGACTGTGTACTTATCGGAAAGCCGCATAGGGTACCCTAAATCCCGTTGTATCGTAACACAAGATGCCCGCAAAACCCTTCGTTTTCCAGAGCCGCGTGCGCTTCGGCGACACCGACGCCTCAGGCCGGATTTTCTACGTTCATCTCTTAAACCATTTTGACGCCGCAGAGGCTGAATTTCTGCGCCACCTCGGCATCGGCTACCGCCAGATCCAGGACGCGAGCGTCGGCTTCCCCCGCGTCCGCGTCGAATGCGACTACACC
>JAIQFJ010000237.1 GCA_020073325.1 Terriglobia bacterium
CATCCTAAGGTTAGGGCCATCAGCTTCGTCGGCTCCACTCCGGTGGCGCAGCACATCTACTCGCGCGGCGCCGCTTCCGGGAAGCGCGTGCAAGCGCTCGGCGGCGCGAAGAATCACATGGTGATCCTGCCCGATGCGGACCTCGATCAGGCCGTGGACGCCCTCATGGGAGCGGCATATGGCTCCGCGGGCGAAAGATGCATGGCAATCTCGGTGGCCGTCGCCGTGGGAGATCGCACAGCCGACGCCTTGCGGAACCGGTTGCTCTCCAAACTGGCGGCTTTGAAAATCGCGCCCGGCGAAGAGCCCGGCGCTGAGATGGGTCCGCTCGTAACCGGCGAGCACCTCAAGAAAGTTCGCGGGTACATCGACCTGGGCGTGGAAGAGGGCGCCGAACTCGTCGCCGACGGGCGCGTCACCCAGTTCGACTCGCAAGGATTTTTCCTCGGCGCGTCGTTATTCGATCGCGTGACTCCCGCCATGCGCATTTATCGCGAAGAGATTTTCGGACCGGTGCTGTCGATTGTCCGCGTGCCGGACACCGATGCGGCCCTCAAGTTGGTCAACGATCACGAATTCGGAAACGGGACCGCGATCTTCACGCGCGACGGCGGCTCCGCCAGAGCGTTCGCAACCCAGGTGAAGGCTGGCATGGTCGGGATCAATGTCCCGATTCCCGTGCCGATGGCGTTCCATTCCTTCGGCGGCTGGAAGCGATCGTTATTCGGCGATCATTATGTTCACGGGCCGGAGGGTGTCCGCTTCTACACTCACCTGAAAACCATTACGTCGCGCTGGCCGGTCGATAAGAAAGGCGCGGATTTCCATATGCCCGTTCATGGCTAGCCGGAGAGCGCCGCTAACATTGCGGCGATCGGCGTCGATGACTCCGCATTCCCGAAATCCCTCTCGCTCTCGCGAAGGGTCCTGTCAGGATCTGATATTTAAAGTGGGGGAGGACTGGCATGTCGCAGATTCATCGGCGCAACTTCCTGGGAGCGCTGGCGGCGAGCAGTTGCGTCGGCGCTGTTTCCGGAGTCGAAGACGCGGCCGCGGCTGAACCGGATCCCGCCGACCCGGGCGATGTCACAGGCGCGCTTGCACGCTATATCGTCTCGGCCAGGGCGGAGGACTTACCGGCCGCGGTTCGCAAGGAAGCGAAGCGCACGCTGCTCAACTGGGCCGGATGCGCGATCGGGGGCTCGCGGCACGAAACCACCGGCATCGCCATTTCCGCACTCGCTCCGTTCGCCGGGCCCGCTCAGGCCGGCATTTTGGGACGCCACGAGCGCCTCGATATCTTGAACGCGGTGCTGATCAACGGCATCAGCTCCCACATCTTCGATTACGACGACACGCATCTGAAAACGATCATTCATCCGGCCGGTCCGGTTGCCTCCGCAATTCTCGCCCTGAGCGAATACCAGCATCTGTCCGGAAGGGATTTCCTGAACGCGCTGGTGATCGGCGTCGAAACTGAATGCCGGATCGGCAACGCAGTCTATCCGGCGCACTACGACGTCGGCTGGCATATCACCGGAACGGCCGGAGTGTTCGGCGCAGCCGCGGCTACGGGACGCTTGCTCGGCTTGAACGAGCAGCAGATGCGCTGGGCGCTCGGCATTGCCGCGACTCAACCGGTCGGGCTGCGGGAAATGTTCGGATCGATGACGAAGAGCTTCCACCCGGGCCGCGCCGCGCAGAACGGGATGACGGCGGCCCTGCTGGCGGCGCGGAATTTCACCAGTTCCGATCACGCGCTGGAGGCCAAGCGCGGTTGGGCGAACGTGCTCAGCACGTCGCGTAAGTATGACGAGATTACCGGGCAACTCGGGAGCCGATACGAAATTCTGCTGAATACATACAAACCGTTCGCCTGTGGCGTGGTGATGCACCCCGCCATTGACGGCTGCGTGCAACTCCGCAACGAAAACAAGCTATCCGCCTCGCAGATCGACCAGGTCGAGCTTCGCGTGCATCCGCTCGTGCTGGAACTGACCGGAAAGAAGGCTCCCCGCACCGGGCTCGACGGGAAATTCAGCATTTACTACGCCGCGGCGGTCGCGATTGTGGCGGGCGCCGCCGGGGAGAGGCAGTTCAGCGACAGCATGGTTCGCAATCCGGAAATTGCCGCGCTCAGCGAAAGGGTTTCAACCATAGTCGATCCTTCCATCCGGGAGGACCAGGTTCGCATCCGAATTGTCCTCCACGACGGGCGAAAGCTCGACAAGTTTGTCGAGCATGTGATCGGGAGTGTCGAAAATCCGATGAGCGACGCGGCGCTTGAAGCGAAATTTACCGATCTTGCGAGCGGAATTCTTCCGCCCGCCCAAATTCGCCGCGTGATGGAAATGTGCTGGAGCATCGACTATCTACCCGCGGCCGGCGCGCTCGCCAAAGCCGCCGCCGCTTCCTAGCGCGAGCTGGAAGTCTGCGAATTCTCCTGTTGCAAGTCAGAATTTGACTATGCCCCACGATCGTCGGTGTGGAAGCGTGCGAAGATTGACCCTCCCGGCGAGATGACCGGATCAGCGCGCGGGTGGATATTTTGAAAGTTTCCGCTGCAACGATCGTCGATGGATCCCCAGCAGGCGCGCGGCTTGCGAAATGTTGCCTCCGCAATCGGAAATGACGCGCTGCATGTGTTCCCATTCGACTCTCGCCAGGCTGGGAACAGAGTCGGGGAACTCGGAGGATTCCGGGGCGGCGGTTCTGAGACTCTCGTAAGCGCTGAGGATCTGGTCTGCGTCGGCCGGCTTGCTCAAGTAATGATCCGCGCCGCGCTTCATTGCGGAGATCGCGGTGGGGATGCTGCCGTAGCCGGTCAAGACAATGATCGCCATGGACGAATCGATCGCGCGCAGTTGCGGAATCAAGTCAAGGCCCCCGGCGCCGGGCATGCGCAGATCGACCAGGACCAGATCCGGACTGCGGTCGCCCGCGAACCGGATCGCTTCTTCGGCGCTCGCCACGGCCGATGCCTCCCAGTGGCGTTCGGTCAGTGCCCGGCAGAGCCGGTTGCGGAATGGCTCATCGTCATCGACGATGAGCGCCAATGGCGCCTCTTCAAACGGCGGCATGTGCGTCGTCAGGGGCGCCATTCAACGGCAACCTGAGGGTCGCCGTCGTGCCTGATCCGGGAGCGGATTCGAAAGAGAGACCTCCGCCCAATCTTTCCGCGAACGTTCGAACCAGAAAGGTGCCGAGCCCCATCCCTTTTCCCGGTTCCTTCGTCGTGAAAAACGGCTCCGCGATCCGGCGGAGTACGGATTCGGGCATCCCCGCACCATGATCCCGCACCGAGAACGTCACTTCGGAACCGGTCCCGATCGCGTGCAGGACCACTTGTCCTCCTTCGGATGCATCGAGCGCATTTTGCATCAGCGCAACCAGCGACTGGATGGTGGCCTGCACCGGCAATCTGATCACAGCATCTGTGTCCGGAACATCGACCGACAGGCTGGCGCGCTGCGTCTCGGGGAATTGTGCCACAACGTCGTTCATCAACGCGCTCAGGCGAATCGTGCGCGCGCTTTCTCCCATCGGCTCGGCGCCTTCCGCGCTCATTCTTTGCAGAATGAGGCGGCAGCGCTCGACTTCGGAGCGGATGAGCTTTGCATCCTCGCTGAGCGCGGCGCTGTCCGGCAGGCCGGCGGCGTATCGCTCCAGTTCGCGGGAGACGACGGCGATCGTCGCCAGCGGCGTCCCCAGTTCGTGCGCCGCGCCGGCGGCCAGGGTCACCAGCGAGGCGAGACGTTCGCTCTTGGCGATCTGTTCCTGCAGTGCCAGCACTTCCTGCTCGCGCCGCCGCAGCGCGTCCGAAACGGTCCCGGTGAAGAACGTGATCAGACCCGCGCCCACGATGAACGCAATCCACATGCCGACCAGGTGCGGTGACAATCCTTGCCCTTCATGGTGCGTCTGAAGCGCGTCAAGAGGCACATGGAAGAAAAACAGCAGTCCGAAACAGATCGTCGCAAGCAAACCCAGAGCCCAGGTCCAGGACTTTCTGAGGACCACCGCCGAGAGAGAAATTTGGACCAGATACAGCAGGCTGAAAGGATTCGTCGGGCCTCCGGTGAGACCGAGCATCGCGGTCAGACAAAGCGTATCGAGAACGAAAACCGCTCCCAGCGTCTGCTGTGGCGAACCCGCCGGGACATCGCGAATGCGGTCCAGCAACACGTTGCTGAAAAAAACTACGACCAGCGGAGCGAGAGTCCAGAAGACGGGGAAGTGCAGGCGAAATCCATACGCCATCCCCAGCACGATGACCGCTTCTCCGAAAACCACGCCGTAGCGCAACGTGACAACCCAGGGCAGCGCCAGGTTGGGCGCCTGATCCTTTGTAAATTCGCCGTTCACGCGAGTCCTCTACCTTATCATCCTAAAGTGTTTAGCCAGAGTACAGAAAGCCTGCGACAATTTACCGCACTCGCGGAATTCACATTTGAGGTTTCAATAGAGAAAGCATGCGCCGCGCTCTTGCAATCCTCTGGCTTGCGCTGATCAGCTTTCCGCTGATCGGTGCGGCGATGAGTGCGGGAAAATTTTCCGAAACTCCGGCCTGCTGCCGCCGCGGCGGGCTCCACCAGTGCGAAATGGCCGGCGCGAGTTCGGCCGGCGGACCTGCTGCCTCGCCCGCAAAGTGCCCGTCGTGGCGTAATCCCTCGATTGCGGTGCTCGATTTGCAAACGCCCGCGGCAGCCGCGGCCGCCAGCAGCGTTCATCTCTCGTCCTATGCGGGGATTCAAATGGTCCACGACCGATCCCCGCGCGCGAGCCTCGACTCTGGCGTGCAGAAGCGCGGACCTCCCTCCCTCCTCGATTAGCTCGTTCGCATCTTTCTTCAAACACAAATCGGGAGGAGTCGTGAAGGTGTTCTCTTTACGCGCCGCATCGCTCGTGGCGCTAATCTTGGCAGGACTGATATCCGCGCAGGAATCGGTCAGCAATGCAAGCATCAGCGGTCGCGTGACCGATCCGAGTGGAGCCGTAGTTCAAGGCGCGCAAGTCACCGCTCGCCAAACCGAGACGAATCTGTCGAGCACCACCACCACCGATGCCGACGGACGATTCCGGTTTCCGTATCTGAGGGTGGGTCATTATGAAGTCAAAGTCCAGAAACAGGGTTTCGGCGACGCCACCCGCACTGTGACCGCCTCGGCGGGATCGGCGTTCGAACTTCCGGTATCGCTGGCGATCGCCACGACGGGCGCGAATATCACGGTCAGCGCGGAGGCCGGTATCATCGAAGCCGCGCGCACGCAGGTGTCGGGAACCGTATCGAATGCCGAGATTGCTGAAGTCCCCTTGAACGGGCGCAATTTTCTGGATCTGGCGCTATTGATTCCCGGCGTCTCGCCCACCAATACCGCCTCGAATCAGTTGTTCGCCGAAACCGCGGCGGTTCCCGGGCAAGGAATTTCCGTGGGGAGCCAGCGCAACTTCTCGAACAGCTTCATCGTCGACGGTCTTTCGAACAATGACGACGCCGCGGGGCTCACCGGCGCATTTTACGGCGTCGATGCGATTCAGGAGTTTCAGGTCGTCACGTCCGGCGGACAGGCCGAATTCGGCCGCGCTCTGGGCGGATACATGAACGTCGTCACGCGCAGCGGAACCAACTCGCTGCATGGCGATCTGTACGGTTATTTCCGCAATCAACGCCTGAACGCCGACAACGCCCTGTCCCACACCGCGCTGCCGATGACGGAGGCGCAATACGGAGCCAGCCTCGGCGGACCCATCGTTCGCGACCGCACTTTTTATTTCGCCAACTTTGAGCAGCGCGAGCTGAATCAATCCGGGCTGACTACGATTTCCCCCGCCAATGTCGCCACGGTCAACGCGCGGCTGAGCGCGATCGGCTATCCGGGTCCGCTCATTTCGACGGGAATTTATCCGAATCCGGTCCACAACTCGAACGTGCTCGCCAAGGTGGATCATCAGTTCAGCCAGAAGGATCAGTTCAGCGTCCGTTACAGCCTCTACCACGTGAACAGCATCAACTCGCGCGGCGCCGGCGCGTTGAGCGCTCCCACGGCATCCGCCAATCTGAATGACACCGACAACGTGATCGCGGCGAGCAATGTGGCGACGTTGTCTTCACGTCTTGTGAATGAAACGCGCGGCCAGTTCTGGAACAGCAATCTCAGCGCGCCTCCTTCGGACCCCATCGGCCCGGCCGTCAGCATTTCGGGCGTGGGCACGTTCGGCACTTTGTCGGGATCGCCCGCGGGGCGGCGCAACAAGCTCGGCGAGCTGGTCGATAATCTCTCCTATCAGGCTGGGCCGCACGCGATTCGCCTCGGGGTCGAGTATCTCTATAACGACGACACGATCACGTTTCCGCGCTCCATCCGCGGCAGTTATTCGTTCTCGTCGCTGACGAATTTTCTGAATGGCGTCTATAATAACTCCGGTTTTACGCAAACGTTCGCCAATACCGTCGTCTCGCAAACCAATCCCAATGTTGGATTTTACGCGCAGGACGAGTGGCGCGTGAACAGCCGCCTGACGTTGAATCTCGGCTTGCGCTACGACCTGCAATTTCTGAGAAGCATTGCAACCGATACGAACAACGTATCGCCGCGCGCGGGATTCGCATGGACTCCTTTTGCGTCGCGCAAGACGGTAATCCGCGGCGGCTATGGGCTCATCTACGACCGTGTTCCGCTGCGCGCGCTGGCCAATGCGCTGCTCTCGGCGAACAACACAACCGACCCCGCGCAGCTCAGCCAGATCACGGTGAGCCTGTCGCCGGGCCAGGCCGGCGCGCCCGTTTTTCCGAACATTCTCAGCAGCCTGACGCTGCCGCCGGGCGTGTTGTTCAACTTCTCCACCATGGATCCGCACATGCAAAACGCATATGCGGAACAAGGTAATTTCGAGATCGAGCATCAGCTTGGAGCGAACAGCACGCTGAGTGCGGGCTATCAGCATGCGCGCGGGCTGCATCTGATTGCATCCGTCAATCAGAATGTCCCGGCCTGCACTCCATCGGGCACCAACAATGGATGCCGCCCGAATCCCGCCTACGGCAATGCCAGCCAGTATTCGTCGCTGGCCGATTCGCACTACGACGGATTGCACATTTCCTTCGTCCAGCGTCCGGTGAAGTGGGGGAACTACCGCATCTCGTACACGTACTCGAAGGCGCTCGACAACGTCGGCGAATTTTTCTTCAGCGGCCCGATCGACAATTTCAACATCTGGCAGGATTACGGCCGCTCCGACGACGATCAGCGCAACCGCCTGGTCTTCGACGGCATGATTCACACACCGTTTACGAGGGGAAACAACGCATGGCAGCGGATCACCCACGGATTCCAGCTCACCGCGATGCTGCAGTATTATTCGCCGCTGCCGTTCAACATCACCACCGGAGCCAACACGATCCAGGGCACCGCGGGCCGGCCGACAGTCAACGGAGTCTTCATCAATCGCAACGCCGGTTCGGGGTTCGATTTCTTCAACCTCAATGCGCGTCTGAGCCGGAGTTTTCAACTGACGGAGAGACTGCGGCTGGAGGCGCTCGCCGAAGGGTTTAACCTGACGAATCACGTCAACGGTGTGATTTTGAACGGGGTTTTCGGAACAGGAGCCTATCCTGCGCATCCTTCTCCGACGTTCATGCAAGTGACCGCCGTTGGCGATCCACGGGCGTTTCAGCTCGCTTTGCGGCTCGCATTTTAGATTCAACAGGGAGTGTCGCCGTTTCTCGCGGCAGAATGCCGAATGACGCTTGACTATCCTCATGCCACCTTTGTCTGCAATAGAGCATCTAATCGAGGACGCGACCGGCCGAGGTTCCCTAGAGTTCATTGCTTCTCGGCGGATTGCTCGATGAGGAAACCATGGGACTCTCCTGGCAACAAGGCCCGCTCTCACCAGGCGCCATCGGCCGGTTCCTCGTGCCGAAACCGATGCCTAAGAGACTTCTGTACGCTGAGCCGTTACGCCGGCGCATGCGCGTAAGATTCGGCGCAAGCTGGATCGCCGACACTGAAGACGTCCTCCTGCTCTTTGAGCCTGGACACTATCCGATGGCTTACTTCATGGAAACCGACGTCTCTCCAGGCGCGCTGGAGCGCACCGCGCACACCACGCGGCATCCCGACCTCGGCCTCACCTCCTGGTTCACCGTTCGAGCGGGTGATAAGACCGCGGCGCGAGCGGCGTGGCAACACACCGACCTGCCTGCCTATGCGCAGGAGCTCACGGGACGGGTTGCGTTCGCATGGCCTGCCATGGACGCTTTCTTCGAAGAAGACGAGCGCATTATGGGCCATGCCGCGGACGCCTATCACCGCATCGACATTCGCCAATCCTCCCGCAATCTCGTGGTTCGGCATCGTGAACGCGTCATCGCCGATACCCGGCGACCGGTCGTCCTCAACGAGTCCGGCTTCGCTCCGCGTTGGTACGTACTTCGCGCAGACATTGATGAGTCTGCGCTTACTCCCGTGGAACACCAGACCTTCTGCCCGTACAAAGGCTTGTGCAGTTACTGCGATATCGGCGACGCGCGTCTGGCGGCATGGTCGTATCGCGAGGCCTATGCTCAGGTCGGCCGCATCTCTGACCTGGTTTCGTTCGAACCGGACATTGTCTCGGTACAGCTCGACGGCGCCCAACTCCGCCTCGAGCCGGGTCAGACAGTGATTCCGCACGGCCCCGATCGTGACTTCGACCTCCCCGCGGCGGCTGGCAAGCAGGCATAAACCGGCACACCATGGCTCGACTCCTATCCGTGAACGTCGGACTTCCGCGCGACATCGAGTGGAGGGGCCGCACTGTGCACACCGCGATCTGGAAAACCCCGGTGCCTGGCCGTTGCCGGGTCAGCCGTCTGAATCTCGACGGTGACGGTCAAGGCGACCTGGCGGGGCACGGCGGTGAACAGCGCGCCGTTTTCGTCTACCAGATCGAGTCGTATCGTCATTGGTAGGACCAGCTGAAAAGGACCGGCTTCGTCCACGGACAATTCGGCGAGAACTTCACGATCGAGGGACTGCCCGACGACAGCGTGTGCATCGGGGACCGTTATCGGATCGGCAGTGCGCTCTTCGAAGTCAGTCAACCTCGCGTTACCTGCTATCGCGTCGGCATCCGGATGAACGAGCCCCGAATGCCGGCGCTGCTGACCTCCAGTGGACGCCCGGGGTTCTACTTCCGGGTTTTACAGGAAGGCGCGGTAGGCGCAGGCGACGAAATCGTGAAGGTGGGTGAAGCGAAGGAGCGAATGACGGTCGCCGAGATCAACGCGCTGCTCTATTCACCCGATCATGCGCGCGACCGGCTGGAGCGTGCACGGCGAATCGAGGCGCTTTCGCCGGGATGGCGTGCGTCGTTCGAGGCATTACTGCAGAACCCGTCGCGCGGAAATGCAGGGCTCGTGCCGGAAGCCGCCGCGCATCCGGCCGCCCCGGGATTTCGCAGGCTCGCCGTAACGGCGATCGATCGGGAGTCTTCCGACGTTCTCTCGCTGACGATGCAAAGCCCGGACGGTCAGTCGCTTCAAACCGCTCTGCCAGGTCAGTATTTGGTCTTGCGTCTTCAACCAGCCAGCGGAGGCGCGCCGCTTTTTCGAAGCTATTCGCTCTCGGGTCCTCTCTCAACCGAGCGCTATCGGATCAGCGTGAAGATCGAACCGGATGGAGCCGCAGGAATCTGGCTGCGAGACAACATCCGTGTGGGCGATTCTCTGGACGTCAGTTCGCCTCGCGGAAGCTTCATTCTGGAATCCGGAGAGCGGCCGGTCGTTCTACTCAGCGCGGGAATCGGGGCGACGCCTGTCCTGGCGATGCTATCCGCTCTGGCCGCGGTTCGGTCGACGCGGCAGGTCTTCTGGCTGCATGCAGCTCGGGATCGAGAGCATCATCCCTTTGTCGCTGAAGTTCGCCGGCTGATGTTCGCCCTCCCGCGCGGCCGCAGCTTCGTTTGTTACAGCAGGCCCGGCCCGCTCGACAAATTGGGTGAGCATTTCGACTGTACGGGTCACTTTTCGCGATCGGTTTTCGGCGAGGCCGGCGTTCCACCAGAGGCGGACGTCTATCTCTGCGGACCGACTGGCTTCATGACCGACATGAAAGCGACCCTGGCGGCCTTCGGCGTCGCGCCCGAGCGTATTCACATCGAGATCTTCAACGGCAGCGAGCCGATGACGCCTGGTGTCGCCGCCGCAGTTGCGCGGGTTCCGCATGTACCCCAGTGACCTGCCTCGATTGTCTCAGCCAGTTCTAACTGAGGATTTCAGCACTTCGGCAAACTCGTTGGGCGTCCGGTAGCCCAGACTGCTGTGGGGCCGTTCGCCATTGTACTCATCCCGCCAGGCGCTGATCTTAGCCCTGGCATCCATCACGGTCCGAAACCAGTTCGCATT
>JAIQFJ010000238.1 GCA_020073325.1 Terriglobia bacterium
CGACCATTTCATCACTTACCTTAACGGCCAGGTAATCAGTTCCTGGAGCGACAAACGCCTCCACCGCGGCGGCATCGGATTTTTCGACGATGTCGACGATCCGCAAAAGGTCGCCTGGGTCAATCTCTCCGAACGCGACAGCATCATGGGCCGAATGTTGGCTCACTTCTCGCTGATCGTGATGCCGCCGTTTCACGAATAAGTCAGCGAGGAGCGGACGAAAACTCTACGGAGACTTTGTCGATCCACGCCGACCCTTCACCAAAGACCTGCATCCCGAACTCGATATCGCGCGCGTCGAAAATGACCGGTGCGTCGATTTCGTAGAACGTCCACGACCGCGCGGTGATCGGATGATTGCCCATATCGTCACGAAAACTTGTGCTGCCGTTTTCGCGATGAATACGAACCAGCAGACGCGCGACGCTGCCCGGTTTCAGGTCCGTGCGAACCGCGGCGCGATAGGCGAGATTCTTTCCTCGATATGCGGTCGCATCCACGATCTGATAGAGGAAGCAGAAATTATCTTTACCGATTCCGGTGGATTTCACCACTGCGCATCGAGCACCGTCGTGGCAAGCCGCGCCTGCCGACGTCTCGGCAACATAAGACCTCGTGCCTCTAATACCGAGTTCCCAATCCACGGGCATTTCGCCGGCCTTGCCCGCGGCGAAACCGAGATTCTGAAATCGATCCTGAATCTCAGGCGGCCGGGTCTGCGCCCGGCCAACCGAAATCACAGCAGCGCAACGCTGAGGATCCGCCTCATGATCCCTCCTGATGGATCACTATCGCTGAATGCGCGTGACTGTTCGGACGCCGCTTTTCACGAATCGTCTTCGAGAGGTGTTGTGAACCGCTCCCTTCGGTCACGGCTCGCCGTGTCTAGAAAGCGAGCCGCGACCAGAGGGAGCGGTTCAACGGCCGGGCTACGCTAGAAGCCCCGCGCGCCGCAGCAGCGCCTCCGGGTCCGGATCGCGACCCATGAACGACCGGTAGAGCACCGCCGGATCCTCGCTATCGCCTTTCGATAGGATTTTTTCGCGATACTCGCGTCCGACCTTTTCGCTGAACACGCCTTCTTCGCGGAACCGGGTGAACGCGTCCGCATCGAGCACCTCGGCCCACTTGTAGGAATAATATCCCGCGCCATACGCGACCGGACTCGCGAACAGGTGCGTGAAGCCCGCGATCATCGCGTAATTTTCCGGCAGCGGGGCGGGGGCGAAGTTCGCCAGAATGTCGCGCGAATATTTCAGAACGTCGGTCTTGCCGTCCCATTCGCGATGCAGCGCCAGGTCGACGAAGCCGAAGCCGAGTTGCCGCATCTGGGCATTGGCAGCGCGAAACGTCTTCGCGCGACGCATCTTTTGGAATAGATCGTCGGGGATCGTCGAGCCCGATTCATAATGTCGCGCGAAAAGGTCGAGTGATTCGCGCTCCCAGCACCAGTTCTCCATGATCTGCGACGGCAGTTCGACGAAATCCCACGCCACGCTGGTTCCCGAAAGGCTGCGCACCTCGACGCGACTCAGCAGGTGATGCAGCAGGTGGCCGAACTCGTGGAAAATCGTCTCCACTTCACGATGCGTCAGCAGCGCCGGTTTGCCGTCCAGGGGAGGCGTCAGATTGCCGCAGATCAGGCCGAGATGCGGCTCCTCTTTTTGTGGATTTCCAGTAATGAGCGTGTCCATCCACGCGCCGCCGCGCTTGTTTTCGCGCGGATACCAGTCGGCGTAGAACGATCCCATGTAGCGATTCGTCGCGGCGTCGTGAATTGAATAGCAGCGCACCTCCGCGTCCCACGCCGGGACTCCCGGCTCCTGCGCGACGCGAATGCCGAGCACTTTTCCGAAAATCTCAAACATCCCTGCGACGACGCGATCCAAGGGAAAGTACGGGCGTAGCGCTTCTTCGTCGAAATCGTACAGCGCCGCACGCTGCTTTTCAGCCCAATAGCCGACGTCCCACGGCTGCACTTTGCGATTCGCGAACGCTTCCAGTTCCTGATTTTCCTCGCGAAAACGTTTTTCGGTTTTCTGCCGCAGATCCGCGATGAACTGCTGCGCGCGATCGCCGGTGTGCGCCATGCGATCGTCCAGCACCAGGTCCGCGAAATCCTTGAACCCCAGCAGCCGCGCTTTTTCTTTGCGCAGCTCGAGAATTTTCGCGATCAGCGGACGGTTGTCATGCTCGCCCGAAGCCGCCCGCAAGTTGTAGGCGTGCCACATCTCGCGGCGGAGCGATTCGTCGTCGAGATACGTCATCACCGCCATGTAGCTGGGGGCCTGCAATGTGAAACGCCAGCCTTCACGGCCTTTCGATTCCGCCGAAGCACGCGCCGCCGCGATGGCCGACGGCGGCAATCCCGCCAGCTTCGCTTCGGCGGCGATCACAGTATCCCACGCGTTGGTCGAATCCAGAACATTTTCGGAAAATTTCGTGGTGATTTCGGCGAGCGCGACGTCGATCTCCTTCAACCGCGTTTTCCCCGCCGGATCGAGTTCGGCGCCGGCGCGCTTGAACGCGTCGATCGTCTTGGTGAGATAGCGCTTCATGGTTCCGGTGAGCGCCGCGGCTTCCGCGGTCGCCGCGTAGCGCTGAATCGATTTCCACAGCGCCTCGTTCAGCGGCAGGCTCGAATAAAACGCGCTCACCTTGGGCTGCACCGCGTTGAACGCCGCGCGCAGATCGGGCGTGGTGGCGACGCTCTCCAGGTGGCGGATCACGCTCATCGCGTAGTCGAGCTTTTCGGTCATCGTGTCCAGCGCCTGCAGCGGCCGCTCGCTGGCGATGGTCGCATCCAGCCGCTGGTGCGCTTCCTCCAGCAGTTGATCGATCGCGGGACCGACGTCGGAGGCCTGAATCTGATCGAAGGGAATGCGAAATTTAATTTCGAGGAGAGGATTCATGTTCGTTTCTGCCGCAAAGACCAGTTTATCGCGCGGTCCGCGAGCGCATCTCGCGACGCACGCTGCTAGGCTGCACGCGGCGATGGTGATCGAAAGAGAAGAAATGCCGCAATGGTCGCGAGAAGACCGGCTGCGAGCGGAATGCCCGCCCAAACCAGAAACGAGTTGTCGTAGAGGCCGAAAATCCCCAGCGCGGCCGCGGCGAAATTCAGCAACGCGATGAACCGGAACCGGCGCCGCTGCCGCTTCCAGAACAATACGCCGAACAGCGCCGACGCCACAAAGGCCAGGGTCCATTTGGCGAGACTCGGGTAGCGGATCGCATCGATCATCCCCTGCGTGATCGCGCGCAGCGGCAGGTCGAGGATGCGAAGGATCGCGAAATTCTCGACTACGTCGAACACGGCCGCGGCGAGTCCGCAGATCGCCGCGATGACGGCGAGCCTCTGGCCGAACCACCGCGCGAGGGCGATGTAGAGTCCCGCATAGCAGGCGATAAACGCGAAGTCCAGATATTGTTTGATGCGCATCGCCTCGCGGTCGGGGCTGGGTGCGTCGCTCAGGATCGCGTCCACTTCATCGACATTCCGCGCGACTTCGATGGCGACGATAGGGCTCGCAATGCCGCGCGGCGGCCGTGACGCATTGGTGAACAGCGGAGCGCCGTTCAGGATGACGATCATCGCAATCGAGGCGACCGCCAGCCATCCGGCGGCCCGGGACCGCATTGCCGAACTCATGTTTTACTCCAACGCGCGCTACGCCAACGCGCGCGCGACGTCTTTCGCGAAATAGGTCAGGATGATATCCGCGCCCGCCCGCCGGATGCACGTCAGCGATTCGAGCATGGCGCGATCCAGGTCCAGCCATCCGTTGCGCGCCGCCGCGACGATCATGCTGAATTCGCCGGACACCTGGTAGGCGCCGATCGGCACCGGGAACCGCTCCCGCGCTGCACGGATCAGGTCGAGATAAGGCATGGCCGGCTTCACCATCAGCATGTCGGCGCCTTCTTCCAGATCCAGTTCCATTTCGTGCATCGCCTCGCGGCCGTTCGCCGGATCCATCTGATAGGTGCGGCGGTCGCCGAACTGCGGCGTCGACTCCGCGGCTTCGCGAAATGGGCCGTAAAATACCGACGCATATTTCGCAGCATAAGAAAAAATCGGGATTTTCTGGAACCCGTGCGCGTCGAGCGAATGCCGGATCGCGGCGACGCGACCGTCCATCATGTCGGAGGGAGCCACCATGTCGGCTCCGGCCTGCGCATGTGAAACGGCGGCCTCGGCCAGCCAGGCGAGCGTGGTGTCGTTGTCGACGTCGTTGCCGATGATCTTTCCGCAATGTCCGTGGCTGGTGTACTCGCAGTTGCAGACGTCGGTGATCACCAGCAGTTCTGGTAGGGCCTTTTTCACGGCGCGAATCGCGCGCTGGGTAATCCCCTGTGGATCGTAAGCCCCGGAGGCGGATTCGTCTTTATGTTCCGGAATCCCGAATAAAATGACGCCGCCCACGCCGAGCTTGTGCGTCGTCTCACACTCCTTCACCAGTTCGTCGATTGAGAGCTGGGCATGGCCGGGCATCGAGCTGATTTCCTTGCGAACGCCCTCGCCCGGACAGACGAAAAGAGGCAGCACGAGCTGCGATGGCTCCAGATGCGTCTCGCGCACCAGGCGGCGCATGGCCTCTGAGGTGCGCAGCCGCCGCTTGCGATGGATCGGAAAGGACATGATTGCTTAAATTGTAGCGGCATCCGGCCGTGGTCGCAGCCGCTGGAAAAACATTTCGATGGTTACAATCATTTACTCTAGTCCTACAAGAAAAGCCGTTTATTCTGATAGTATATTTTGAAATTTCCGTTATACTTCATTCCACTATGACTGCCGACCAGTTTGTGGACGGCGCTTATTGGGTAAATCTGGTTAGGAATATCAGCCGTGAAAACGATCAAGGGGTAGAGCAGCTTTACTCGTTGCTTTCGGCGCACGTGCGGGCGGCGCTTTCGCGCACGGTGGGGCCGGACGCGCGCGAGGATCTCGTTCATGAAGTGCTGGTGATCGTGCTGGAGGCGATTCGTGCGGGGGAACTGAGAGATCCGACCAGGCTGATGGGTTTCGTGCGGAGGATCGCTCAACGGCGAGCCGTGGCGCACATCCGGCAACTCGTGTTCCGGCGCCGGCGATTCGTCCTCTCCGATGCCGCGGAGCCGCGCGCGCCGTTGCGCGATTCACCGGACACCGGCGTCGATCGCAACGATCGTTTCGAGCGCGCTCGACGCGCATTGCGCCGGTTGACGCCGCGCGATCGTGAAATTCTCGAGCGATTTTATCTGCGTGAACAGCCGCGCGCGCAAATTTGTTTCGAAATGCGCCTGACCGATACGCAATTCCGGCTTTTTAAGTCTCGCGCCATCGCGCGCTGTTCGACCTTCGCGCAGCCTAGCCGACCAGCCCGCTCTGAATCGCGTATCGCGTAAGCTCGGCGTTGTTGTTCATGTTCATTTTTTCGAGCACGCGCGCCCGGTAGGTGCTGACCGTCTTCACGCTGAGCGAGACTTCGACCGCGATCTGCGAGACCGTCATTCCCGAGGCGATCTTGCACATCACCTGAAATTCGCGGTCGGAAAGCGATTCGTGTGGCGGCCGCTCGCCGTCGTGGTCCAGCGAGTTCGCCAGCATCTCGGCCAGGGTCGGGCTGACGTATTTCTTCCCGGTGAGGACTTTTCGAATGGCTCGTACGACTTCGGTCCCGGCGTTGTCCTTGCTGAGGTAGCCGCTCGCGCCGGCTTTGATGGTGCGGATGGCGAACTGATCCTCGGCGTGGACGCTCAAAATGAGAATCGGCAGCTCCGGATGCTGGCGCCGAATATCGCGCAGAACATCCAGCCCGCCCCGGCCCGGCATCATGAGGTCGAGAATCAGGACATCGTATTTATTTTCAACGAGTTGTCGAAGGACATGATCGCTGTCCTCGGCCTCGCCGCCGACTTCCAGGTCGGGCTCCTGCGACAGAACCGTCTTCAGGCCGGTTCGGAGCAGCGGGTGATCATCAGCAACCAGAACCCGAATCAATTTCCACCTATTGCGTTGTGAGCGGTTTGCAGCCTTCCGCCCAAAACTATGTAAATGCGCCGAATGTTTAAAACCACAACTACCTTTACATTCTACCGGATCGATCCGGGAATGCAAACGTTCCAATGACTGTAGAAGTTTGTCTGGTACCGTCGCGGTTGGAGAGCGACGTGCACTTTGAACGCGTGTGAAGTTGGCTAACGATTCGAAATCAACGGGTTACCGGCAAAAGCTGAAAAATTTCCCGATTTCGATTCTGAAGATTCTACCGGCGACGATGATGGTCGGCCTGGGGATCGGACTTCTTACCGGATGCCACGCTTCCACCGCCTCGGTTGAGGCGAGTACGACCCGGAATCCCGTGGTTGCTCCCGCGGGCACCGTTCTCCGGGTCCGGCTGAATCAGACCCTGGGAACGGGGAGCAGCCGGCCTGGAGATCGGTTTAGCGGTACTTTAGACGCTCCGGTTATCGTGGGGACAATGGAAATTCTGCCGAGAGGCACGAAAGTGGAAGGGCACATTGAGCCGGCCCGGAACCCGCAAGTGGTTCTGCCTATGGCGCTTGATTGTTTCGAGCGGGATGGCAAGTGGTATGCTCTGAGCACAAACGTTGTTTCCCGGACCGAGAGTCGTGAGCGGGGGCGAGGGCAGTTAGAAACTATTTTTGCGGGAGTCGAAGCTGGTGGGACGGTTTCCGCAGTATCGGTGCCGGCGGACTCGATCATCGGATTTACTTTAAAGAGCACGCTCACCGCGTAAAGTATAAAGACAAAAAAGCGAAGAAGAAGACGAAAGGGGAAAAGTCGACATGAAAAATCTAGCGATGATGGCAGGGGCGGTCACGCTGAGTCTGCTGGGAACCGGTTGCGCAACCAAGAAATACGTGGCTAAATCCATCGCGCCCGTGGAGCAGCGCGTCAGCGGCACCGAATCCAAGAATCAGGAACAGGACAAGACCATTGCGAGCCAGGGGAATGAAATCCAGGAGCTCGATCGCGACCTGTCCCGCACCAAAGAAAAGCTGAACGACACCGATAACAAGGCGAACCAGGGCATCCAGGCCGCCAAGGCCGCAGACCAGAAGGCGGCTGACGCGCGTCAGGCTGCCGATGGGGCCCAGCAGTCGGCGAGCAATGCAAAGACGTTTGCCGAGCAGGGGCTCGATCGCCTGGGCCGGACGGTGGACGGCATGAACAAGTTCTCGATGTCGAAATCGGAAACGGTATTGTTCAAGGTGAACGATTCGCGGCTGGGCGACGACGGGAAGCAGGCTCTCGATGAGCTGGCCAAGCAGGCCACCAGCATGGATCGCTATGTGATCGAGATCCAGGGCTTCACCGACAAGACCGGGAACGCGATGTACAACGATCAGTTGAGCCAGCGCCGGGCGGAAGCCGTAGCGCGCTATCTGACGAACCAGTACAAGGTTCCGGTGCGCAATATCACGATGCTGGGTGAAGGCTACGCGCAGCCGGTGGCGGACGATAAGACCCGCGACGGCCGCAAGCAGAATCGCCGCGTCGAGGTGAAGCTGTGGGTTCCGGAAACGACCAGCAAGATGGCGACGGCCGGTCCGGGACAGCAGTAAGAGTTTTTACGGGATAGTCGCCGGACCCTCCGACCCGGCGGCTTCGGGGCAGGCTTCGGGAAGATTTTCAGGCGGGGAGATCTGCACACCTCGCTGGGTTGACTCCGGTCACCGGATCTTTTCCGAATGTCTGCCCTGTTTTTTATGGCTTAAAGATTCGCGAGCGAGAGCGGCTTAGGCTGGCGGCCGTCGACATCTATCAATCCATACTCCGCTCCGAGGGCGGCTGCGATCAGGGCCTGCCCGCTGCGATCCATCAGCTTCGGATCGCGAGCCAGTTCGGCGATCACCATGCCGATGTACTCCGGGCTCTCGCTATTCGAAAGATCCAGCCATCCCGCCTTGGCCGCTTCGAGAACCGACTCCGTGCGAACCAGCCCCGGGTAAAGCGACACCGCCGCGACGCCATGGGCGCGCAGCTCGTGAGCCATGTCAGCCGACATTTTATCGGTCGCGGCCTTGGCGATTCCGTAGATTGTATTGCCAACGTATTTCTGCGCGGCCCAGAAGCTGATGTTCACGATCAGGCCGCGGCGATTCGGAACCATGATCCGGGCGGCTGCGGCCGAGCAGGTGAATGCGGCGCGGACACCGGCGTCGAGCATGCCGGTCCAGCGATGATCGGGCTGCTCCCAGAACGGCGCTCCCCAGGTAAACTTACCGGCCTCGACCATTCTTTCGTACCCGCCCCAGGCTGAATTCACCAGGACGTCCAATTGAGGGATGCGTTGGAACAGACTGAGGTTGTCTTTAGGATTGGTGTGGTCGCATGGGATTCGGATCACGCCGTCGGGCAGGGCAGTGTTCTCGATGGTGCGTCCTGTCGCGTAAACACGATAACCCGCGCGGGCCAGCGCGATCGCGACACCTTTTCCGACGCCGCGGCTCGCTCCGGTAACGAGCGCGGATCGCATGACATCCGCCTTTTGTTCGCCCATGGGTGTACTGTACCCGAATGCAGTGCGGCGAGCAACTCTCCGGCGCGGTTGTATGAAAAGAGGGACATCCGCTCCTTGTCAGTCGCGGCTGTGTGTGAGGGGCGCGGTAAAAGTGAGGGATCGCCGGCAAAGAGCCGCGAGTGTCAGCGAGCGGGTTGCCGACGTTTTCACCGATTTTTGTGTGAGGCCCGCTCCTTGTCAGTCGCGGCTGTGTGTGAGGGGCGCGGAAAGGGGAGGAATCTGCCGGCAAAGAGCCGCGAGTGTCAACGAGCGGGTTGCCCACGCTTTCACCAGCCAACTCTACTACGGAACGCGCCCGAGCAGATCCTGGGCGAGGGTATCGGCGCGCTGGGCGAGGCTCACGGCGGTCAGCATATCTTGCGCATCGCGAGCCTGTTCAGCCTGTTTCTGAAACGTGGCGATGCGGCTCACTTCCACCTGTTGATCCGGATTGAGGCTCTTGTGCGCGAGAATTTCGAGCGCTCGCTTCACGCGATTGAGGCTGTCGTCGATGGCGCGATTATATTGCCGCAATTCTTCGGGCGCGAAAATCTGGCCGAGGCGCGGTGGGGGAGGCTGCTCGGCGGGCGGAGTTGCCTGCGCCGGCTTCGGCTGCGTGGGAACGGGTCGGCCACGGACGGGTGGTTTGGGAGCGGGCGGCGCGGGAATTTCGGGAATCGTGGCGGGTGCGCTCGGAATATTTCCGGAGGGATCGCCGGCGATGAGCGGCGGCGGCGACGTTACCACCGGTTGTGTCGTGGGAAGCCGCGGTTGCGACTGCGGCGGAGGCGGCGTGAACGATCGCGGACTCTTCTTAAACAGACATGAACTGCATAGAGACGAAAGCGCCAGCACAACGGGCAGCGGGCTGAAGCGCAAATTAAACATGGGTTACGAGCGCAGGGAATCGAAGACGGAACGTCGTCCCTCGGCCGTCTTCGCTGACAAAATCGATAGTACCATTATGCAACTGCACCGCCCGGTAAGTCATCGCTAATCCGATGCCGGAGCCTTTGGGCTTGGTGGTGAAGTACAGTTGAAACACCTTGGCGCGCAGCTCGCGAGGAATGCCGGGGCCGTTGTCGGCGACCTCCAGAAGAATGAATTCGTCGTCGCGCGACACGCGCAAGCGCAGGAAGCCGTTCGCCGTTTTCGCGTCCGCCATCGCGTCGAGCGCGTTGGTGACCAGGTTGAGGATCACCTGCTTGAGCATGTCGGGATCGCCGCGCATCTCCGCCTGCTCGATGGATGATTCGAACTGCATGTCGATTTTGGCGAGCCGCGCCTGAGGCGTCATCAGGTCCGCGACTTCGCGGGCGAGCGCGGTCAGGTCGATCTCCTCCAGCTTCACATCGACGGGACGCGAGAAATCGAGAAACGTTTTGACGACGCGATCGAGCCGGCGGACTTCTTTCGAGAGAATGTCGAGTTCGGTGGCGACGTCCTCTTCCGGTCCGTTCAATTGCGCGCGGAGCAGGTCGAGGTGCAGAGAGATCGCGTTCAGCGGATTCTTGATTTCGTGCGCGACGCCGCCGGTGATGTGGCTGATGGCGGTGAGCCGCGAGGCGACGTCGAGCTGCGATTCCATGCGCTCCAGGGCCTGATCCAGGCTGTGCTGCATCTGGCTCGCTTCCTGGCGCGCGCCGCGAAACTGCTCGCCCAGGACGTTCAGCTTGCTTTCGACGACGGCGAATTCTTTCGCGACGCCGTCCTGCTGTTCGACGCGTCCGAATTTTCCCTGCAGGATGCGTTCGATGGTCGCCTCGATGCGTTTCAGCGGGAAAAGAATCCAGTTTCCCGCGATCGCGGTGAGCAGGAGCGAAAGGGTGAGCGCGCCCACCGAGACGAGCCCCACCCATTCGAGTTGCGGCCG
>JAIQFJ010000239.1 GCA_020073325.1 Terriglobia bacterium
GCAATTGTCGAGATGAATCACCCTGGAATCTGGATTCTGGGCGACATGGCAGACGACGACCGGCGCCACGGTATGGGCACGGTGGTTGAATATGCCGGCCAGAAGGGTAAGCCGCAGTGGGTCGCTCCCAAGCCGTTCCACTGGAATTACGCTGAGTTCGGAAATCCGGGGGCGCCGGCTACAGAGCCGGATCAAGTCTTCGAAATGACCTTCGCCAAGCAGAACGCTGCCGACAGCGGCTTCAACCGGTGGACGATCAACGATGTCGCGTTCGCGGAAGATCACATGCAGCCGATGTTTCGAGTGAAGCAGGGCAAACGCTACCGGCTCCGCATGCGCAACGCCAGCGACGACATCCATCCGGTCCACCTTCACCGCCACAGTTTCGAACTGACGCGCGTTGCCGGGCAACCGACGGCCGGCATCATCAAGGACGTCGTCATGGTCGGAGGCTACCAGGAGATGGAAATTGACTTTGTCGCGGACAACCCCGGCCTCACGCTGTTCCACTGTCACCAGCAATTGCACATGGATTTCGGATTCATGGCCCTGTTCGAGTACGTTTAGCTTCAAGGTAAGACCACGCATGTGCGGCTGATCACGGTGGAATCGGACGTGCATGCTCGTTTACCAGGATGAGCGAACGAGATGAGCGCCAATGATCGGTTTTGCACATTGAATCTCGCGCTTCCCGAAGTGCGAATTCGGAAATCCGCAATTCACGAACGCCTGGTGAGGGGATTTAGTCAATTGCAAGGCTTTCGACTCGTCCGCAACCATCTGCAAGAGCCGCATTTCGGACAGGCCGTCGAAGACCGAATCATCTGGCGTGAACTGCTCGAGTTGGAGTTGCAGGAAATTGACGAGCAGATCGAGCGACTTTCGACGTCCACCAAAGAGCTGTCGCACTAGCCTGGGGCGTGATTTCGCGCACCCTCCTGTGCGAGTTTGCGCATCGGTCACTGTAGAGTTCAGGTTGGCGGCTAATCCTGAATGGCGAAGCGTTTGCACTTCCTGAAGATCAAGCCGTTTCCGAGGAGTCCTTATGCCTTCCAAACAATTCCACTTCCGCGCCGATGCGCGGGAAGCCATTCTGCGTGGCGCCGCGGTGCTTGCGGACGCAGTTCGCGTGACCTTGGGCCCGAAGTCGAAATGCGTTCTGATCGAGAAGAAGTACGGCAGGCCGCTGGTCTGCGACGACGGCGTGACGATCGCGAAAGAGGTCGAGCTGAAAAATCCCGAAGAGAACCTCGGCGCGCAGATGATCAAGGAAGCCGCCGAGCGAACCGGAGAAGCCGTCGGGGACGGAACCACCACTTCGACGCTGCTGGCTCATGCGATTCTCGCGGATGGTATTCGCAACGTCGCAGCCGGCGCCAGCGCGGTAGATTTGAAGCGCGGATTGACGCGCGGGCTGAACGCGGCCGTCGCCGCTCTCAAGTCTCTTTCCAAGCCCGTCACGAGCAAGCGCGAGAAAGAACAGGTGGCGACCATTTCCGCGCACAACGACGCGAAAATTGGAAGCCTTGTGGCGGAGGCGATCGAGAAAATCGGGGCAGAAGGCGTCATCACCGTCGAAGAGGCGAAAACCACCGAGACCGTGCTGGAAGTCGTCGAAGGACTACAGTTCGATCGGGGATTCATCTCGCCCTACTTTGTGACCGACACCGAGGCGATGGAGGCCGCGCTCGATGAGCCGCTGATCCTGATCTATGAGAAGAAGATTGCGACGGTCAAGGATCTGCTTCCCCTGCTGGAGCAGATCGCGCATTCCGCGAAACCTCTGCTGATCATTTCGGAGGACGTCGAGGCGGATGCGCTCGCGACGCTGGTCGTCAACAAACTTCGCGGCACGTTGACCTGTGCCGCGGTGAAAGCGCCCGGCTTCGGAGACCGGCGCAAAGCGATGCTTCAGGACATCGCGATCCTCACCGGCGGTCAGATGATCGCCGAAGAGTTGGGAATCAAGCTCGAAAACATCACCATGGATCAGCTCGGACAAGCCAAGCGCGTAGTGATCGATAAGGATACGACCACCATCGTCGGCGGGGCCGGTGCGAAGGCCGCGATCGACGGCCGCTGCAGGGAACTCCGCAAGCAGATCGAGGATACGACGTCCGACTACGATCGTGAAAAATTGCAGGAGCGGCTTGCCAAGCTGAGTGGTGGCGTGGCTGTGATCCGCGTCGGCGCCCCGTCCGAAACCGAAATGAAGAAGCTGAAGGAGGCGTTCGAGGACGCGATCAGCGCAACGAAAGCCGCGGTCGCCGAAGGTGTCGTGCCAGGGGCCGGCCTCGCCCTGCTGCGTGCAATCGATGCGGTGGACGCAGAAGAAAGCACGGCCGAGGAGGACGAAAAGACCGGACTTCGCATCTTGAAACGCGCACTTGAGGTGCCCACCCGTCAAATCGCCGAAAATTCGAGCCTCGACGGAGGGGTGGTCGTCGACCGGATGCGATCCACTTCGGGAACAACCGGTCTCGATGCATCGACGGGCAAATACGTGGACCTGATCGCTGCGGGAATCATCGATCCGACCAAGGTCGTGCGTGTAGCGTTGGAAAACGCGGTCTCGGTCGCGAGCACCTTGTTATTGGCGGAGGCGACGCTGACCGAAGAGCGCGAACCCAATCCACGGCGCGTGCCCGAGCCCGAACTTGCGTAAACGCCGGCTCTTCGGCGGCCGAAGTCAGCGGGCGGTCGCGGAGAATCGTTTTGGAGAGCGGGCTTCAGCCCGCGTGAGGCTTTAGCCTCGCAATGACCACGCGGAGCGAAAGCTCCGGTCCGAAGCCCAAGCGACCATTGAGCACTCGTGGGGCAGGCTTGCAGCCTGCGGTGGACTTGTAGTCCACCCGCTTGCGCCGGTTAAAAAAAAGGATTTGACCCCGGCCTGACGGTCAGGGCTGCGCGAGCAGGCTGCAAGCCTGCCCCGAAATCCGCTCGACGCTCGAGGAATACTAGTCGGCCCGCTTGCTGCTCGCTCGCCGCGGCTTCGGCTTGAGCTTGGCCGGACCCTGGAGATTGAGCGCCACTGCCGCGCGGATGAGATCCTTCAAGACCGCTCCATCGATCTTGTCGCCTTCATGGATGTCGATGGCGCGCCTGACATTCCCGTCGAGGCTGGAGTTGAAGAGACGCGCAGGGTCCTTCAATGCAGCTCCCTTGGCAAATGTCATCTTGACGACGCTCTTGTACGTCTCTCCCGTGCAGACGATGCCGCCGTGGGACCACACCGGAGTCCCCATCCACTTGACCTCTTCGACAATATCAGGGTCCGCCTGGTGTATGATCTCGCGCACTTTCGCGAGCGTCTTCCCGCGCCATGCCCCCGGGGTGATCAGGGAAAGTTCCCTGATCTTCTCGTCGATAAATGCAGAGGCAGATTCAAGCGGGACGGGTTTTTTCATGTAGCTCCAGCTTTCGGACCTATTTTAACTGCGCTCAGCGTAACCTGCACCTCCCTCCGCAAGTGTTCGGAAAGGCGGTGGCCTCGTTTGAGGGCGCTATGCAACCATAGATCTCGAAAGCAAACTGTAGCGATGATGAGAACCGAATTGCTGCGATTCAACGGCGCTGTCGAGCGGGATCCGGCCATCGAGGCGTGGATGAAAAAACATGCGGGTGAATTGGGAGCCATCGCACAGGGGTGGTTTGAGGTGATGCGGAAATGCGGGGACGAAGTCCGGGAGCTTTTGCATGACGGCTGTCCGGTTGCATGTTTGGGCGATGCGCCCTTCGGCTACGTGAATGTATTCACATCGCATGTAAACGTGGGGTTTTTTCAAGGCGCAGCGCTGCCGGATCCGGCTCGCCTGTTGCAAGGCACCGGCAGGTTCATGCGCCATGTGAAGCTGAGGCCCGGAACGGCCACAAACTCCGCCGCGCTCAGCAGGCTCATCGATGCGGCGTACTCGGATATAAAAGCGCGCGTCGAAAACGGTTAGCTCAGACGAGCGCCTTGAGGCATGGCGACGGACGAGAAGTTTCCTCCCCTCGAATAGGCTGAAAATCGAAAGCGAAGGAATCAGTTCATGCCGTCCGGTACGGCACGCATCATGGATGACCTGCGCGATCTCCGCCGGCTGCGCGAAGAGTGCATCGATTCCTCCGGGCCAAGGGGCGGAAGAGATACCTGGGGAAACTTCGCCTCGCCTCCCAATCGGAAGAGACCGAATTGATGACCTGACGACGCCGGGAGTTACTTGTCAGCGGGCCGCCCAAAGCACAGCACATATCCGCTGTTATCTTTGATCTCGAAAGCCCTGAGTCCATCGCTTGTATTGGCCAGTTCCCGATGCACGGCAACCTCCCGGCCTACGAACTCTGCATAGAGTGAGTCGGGATCATCCGTGCTGATGTAGGCGTCCCAGCGAGCCCATTCGTGACGTGAATGATTCGGCTGTGGATGGACCTCGGGCGTGATGGCCTTCAACATCAGCATGACCCGGTCGCGTCCCACGATCGCGAAATAGTCCTCTCCGGTTCCCTCACCACCACCCTGATAAAGGACCTCGAACCCCAGCTTCGATTGATAGAACGCAAGCGTAACACCTAAGTCGTCGACGATAAAAAATGGAGCAACACTGTTCAACATAGCGAGAGCCGTGGACTCGAATATAGCCAACCTGAGCGGCTCGGGCAATCGGCATTTTCACAGCGAAACAAGGTTACCGTCTCGACTCAACGGGCTCAGTATCGTCCCACGAGCCGGATGCCGGTGCGGCATCGAGGCGGCGCCAGTAGCAGTACGAGAGCGCCCAAAGCACACCGGTCGCCGCCGCCCAACCCCATGCCTCGGGGCCATCGCCTACAGCGAGATGGGCAATGAGCGCCGAGGCGAGATTGATGGCGAAACCGGCGTAGGCCCACTCCTTGAGCCGCGAAAAAGAGCGCCGCGCCGGCGCCGGTGCAAGCAACAGCACCACGCCGAGAAGCTTGGCCCACGAAAGCTCCACCCGGAAGTAGTCGGGGAAGCCAAGGTGGATGAACTGCTCCGCCACTTGCGGCAGCCGCAGTTGCGCGTAAGCGGTGAAACTGATCTGCAGGCAGAAGAGCGCGGTGACGATCAGTAGATGACGGTCTGGGATTTCGGAGTAGCCCCGGCGGCGACGAGAGCCGGGTTGTGCAGGGTCGTTTCCATAAGATCTCCTCTTCTATTCACGACTGTTGGCTAGCACTTTGGCGTTTCAACGCCGAACTGCTTGGCGTACTCGGCGTTCAGCCGCCGCCAGCCGGCGAACTTCATCGCATCGCCACCGACGAGGCGACCGATGGGAGTTCCGGCCAGATGCCGATCCAGAACATCGAAAGCAATATGCCACCCGGCAGCACCCATGGAGATGAAGCGGCGATCGATGCTGTGCCACAGCGTCAGGCGCGTGCCGCTGCCGAACGGCTCGAGCTCCCAGCGGATATCGCCGTACTCGAGCACCTTGGAATCGTCGGCTCGCGTCACTCTTGTTTCGATCGGCGTGGGCGCTCCCACCCAGGTGAGATTCACTTTTCCCACCGTGCCCAGGCTGGCATCAACTTCAAAGGGAGCCCACTCGCGCAAATGGGCCGGGTCGGTGAGCGCCTGCCAGACTTTTTCCGGCGGGTGGCGCAGTTCTCGGACGAGAATGAGCGTCCATTTCTCTCCGTCCTTTCGGATCTGCGCCCCGCTGGCGGGACCTGGTGTGTACTGCTCGCGATCGGTCATCTTTTTCTCCTTGTCTTCTTTTTCGTTGGTGTTGGCTGATCCAAGTGATCCATGCGGTCGAGGTGTCGTTCGAGAGCATCGACGTGAGCGGACCAGAACCGCCGAAACGGAGCCAGCCAGGCATCCACCTCCTGAAGCGGTTCAGGTTTCAGCCGGTAGAGACGGCGCTGTGCGTCCACCGTGGATTCCACGAAACCGGCCTCGCGCAGCACGCGCAGGTGCTTTGACACGGTCGGCTGCGGCATACGAAGTTGACGCTCGATCTGTCCCACCGACTGTTGTGACGAGACCAGAAGGCTCAGTATCGCGCGGCGGTTCGGCTCCGCAATAATTTCGAACACAGATTCCACTCTCTTTATATACTCCCAATGGTATGTACGTGTCAATGCATATAAAAGGCCGGGGATCCAGGCAACGGTTTCATTCGGCATGCGGGGATGGCGCAAACAATGCCAGGCCCCGATTCCGCGACTCCTACGGGCCATCGATGAACTCCAACAGGCCGGGCTGGCGCAAGTCGTTCAGCTCGGGCAGACCCTGTCGTCCTGGTCTCAGGAGATCGTCGCGATGTGGAGGTTCTCGCAATAACGCGATCACCGAAGGTTTCCACACGAAGATGGAGGTCCTGCAACGGCGAGCTTACGGCTTTCGCAACTTCCAGAACTATCGGATGCGGGTCAAAGTATTATGTTCTTAGATCAGCTCGGAGACACTTCGCCCCGGTTTTTGGCGTAGAGATATGCCCCAAGTTATTGAAAAGATGGAGCGGGAGACGGGGTTCGAACCCGCGACGTCCAGCTTGGGAATCTTCGTTTCGATTGAAAATACAACACCAAGCCGTTCACGGCGATCAACTCAGCATCAACGAAATCAGCAACTTCCGACATTCCCTCTTCCAGCCATACCTTAATGGAGTGGAAAGGGAGTGGAAACCACCGCAAGGTCTACGCGGTGTTCCGACGCGCCCTGCTCTCGCGCAACATCTCTTCCAGCTTGTCCGGGCAAATGCTACGATCCGATCGTCAGGATTACCCTTCGACTTCCTGAAGGCACCACATCGCAAGGAATTCCTATGAAGCCCCCCACCCTATCGCGCAAGACGCTTCTCCTGTTGTGCGGCGCTGCTTGTATTCTCGCCTGCGAAGCCAGTGCCCAGAGCGCATTGCCGCCGACGGGGGGCGCGGACGAGGACTGCACCCTTGCGACGCCCTACACCGTCGCCTGTGTCGAGAAGTACATGATCACCAACGATCAGTTGCAGTCGGCCGTGAGCGCTCACAGCCTGGCGAATAGTCTTGAAACGCTTCACAAGCAGATGGGCGACACGCCGGAATTCGACGGGGCCAGGCGGCGCCTCGCAGACATTATGCAATCGGCGAAGGACGAGGCCGTTGAAATGGGTATCGCCACCCCCGACATGTATGTCAGCATGCTGACTACGCAGGCCGCGCAGACCAGGGAGGGCAAAGATTTCGTTCTCGTAAACGAGAAGGAGCTTAACCTTGCCCTGAATACCGATATCGGCGCTGACAGGCTGATAGTATCGCTCGGCCGCGAGTTGGCGCATATCCGCAACGGCGATACCGCGCCTTCCGCGGTTGCACACTATCGCAATGATGCGGCATCCTCACGCGAAGCCGAGCTTCGCGCGGAGCTGGAGGGATCAGGGCCGCTGGGAGGCTTCCGTCCGCTGAGCGCCATCGACTATGCCAAAGATCGGCTGAGGGACGAGCTGCAAAAACTGGTTTTCTTTAAAGGCAGCACCTTGAACGATATTGACCCGAATCGCCTTTCCGACCGGGATTACAAAGCAATCTCCGATGAGCATGAAGCAAGATATGGCAATCCATTCCACCTGTCCCCCTGGGAACGCATCGTAGCGCTACGCAGAGAGCTGGACTTAATGTTGCAGTATGGACTCTCCCATGAAGTGCGCACCCATTCCGACCGCGAGGCGGAATCGAAATGGCTCGTTGATCAGATTCTGCACGACTCGCTTGCCTCGCGCTGAACCCTACCAGACATAACGTCACAGCCCCGCGCCAAAACAGCATCGCCTAGCTGCACTGTAGAGCAATTGTCACCTTAGAGATATTAGCTATCGGAGGGCTATCAGTATTCGGGAAGCTATCGGATACGCGAAAGCCATACGGTATCGGAGCGCTATCCGAAAGCTGTTCGCTACTAGTCGCCTAGCGGAAACCCAATTGTTATCGGAAGGCTATCCGGGTGCTGTTGGATATCCGAAAGCTATCCGTAGGCAACCCGATTCCTCTTGAGTATCGGGCGGCTATCGGCTAGGTTCCTCACCAGATTTTGTAGCTGCAAGGAACAATATATGCCAACCATTGTGTTCGCAAGCCCGAAGGGTGGAGTCGGCAAATCCACCGCGGCAGTACTACTCGCAACCGAATTGGCCAGTCATGGCGGTGCGGTCACCATGATAGACGCGGACCCGAACCGGCCTCTGACCCAATGGGCAAACTTGCCCGGAAAACCCGCCAAGCTCTCAGTCCTGACCACCACCACCGAGGAGTCCATCATCGATTTGATCGAGAAAGCCGCGGTTCAGACATCATTCGTGATCGTCGATCTCGAAGGGACGGCATCCATGATGGTCGGTTACGCGATGAGCAGGGCGGATCTCGTGATCATTCCGGCACAGGGATCGCATCTGGACGCAACGGAAGCGGTAAAGGCCATGAAGCTTGTAAGAAGTCAGGAGAAAGCTTTCAAACGAAAGATACCCTTTGCCATTCTCTTCACGCGAACGAGCGCGGCCATTCGCCCGCGAACGCTTCAGAGCATCGAAGGACAATTCGCAGAAAACAAAGTGCCGGTCTTCAATACGCAGATCAACGAGCGTGACGCCTACAAGGCGTTGTTTGCGTTTGGAGGTACGCTCGCCGGACTCGATTCGTCGCAGGTGTCCAATATTCCCGCCGCGATACTCAACGCCAAGATCTTTGCAGCTGAGGTAATCGACCTGCTCAAATCCAACACGCCAGCCAAACGGCGGCAACAAGAGGAGGTCGCCTGATGGCAAAATCTCGAGCAAGCATTTTCGGCGAAGTGGAGCAGGGGCCCAAACTCGATATAGGCGCTTTCGCTCCAAAGAAAACGACCGACAAAACCGCACCCCCAGCAGAGCAGGTGAGGGAGGTCTCGCTTGCGGCTCAGTTTCGCAGCCGGGAACCGCAAGTCACAAAGTCACAGCAGAAGCCTGCCCGTGCTCCACGAATTCACCGGACCGGTCGCAATGTGCAGTTCAATGTCAAGGCCAGCCAGGAGACCGTTGACGCCATTTACTCCATCACCGACGCCCATCCGGGGTGGGTGCTGGGATACACGCTGGAGCGGGCGGTTGCCGCCCTGAAGCGTGAGCTGGAATCGCAGACATGAGGGGCGCACGATTCTATAACCCGCAATTCGATCTGTTCCTACCGAGCATTGTCGATCTTCGTTTCCGCGACCAGAAAGACACGATGGAGCGGCCATTCTTCTCGCTGTCCAAATCAAAGCGGATGAAACCGATCGAGTACGTAAACGAGAATGACGGGATCTTCGTCAATGTACAGCCGCACCAGGACTATGGAATGGCCACGATTTGGGACGCGGATATCCTCATCTGGGCGGCATCAGTGCTCTGTGACATGAAGAACCGTGGCACGAACGATATTCCCCGCGAACTGAAGTTCCAACCGCATGACTTACTACGCGCGATCTCACGCTCGACCGGCGGGCGGGATTACGCCCAATTGCGCGATGCCCTGGAACGGCTCAAGACAACGGTCGTGACGACCAATATTCGCGTCCTGAGAGGGAAGAAGAATGCGATGTTCAGCTGGATTGATGGCTGGGAGGATCTTATCGACGCGCAGAGCAAAGAGAGTAGGGGGATGAGCCTTACGGTGTCGGACTGGTTTTACAAAGGCGTGACCGAAGACGGCGGCATTCTCTCGATTGATCCGCAATATTTCCAGATCACTGGTGGGCGCGAGCGGTGGCTCTATCGCGTTGCGCGTAAACATGCCGGCGGCAACGGTGCCGACGGGTTCGCCATCTCCATGCCGATTCTTTTTGAGAAGTCAGGCGCAGAGGGCACGTACCGCCGCTTCAAATTCGAGATACTGCGCATCATCCAGCGTAACGACCTGCCCGGATATTCTCTCGCTGTCCGCACGGAAGGCGACGGCGAGCCGCTGGTCCATATGCTCCGGCGCGAACATGCAGGGGAGGGGGGACACACGAACTGGACGACAGCTGCCAGAGTATCCGCTCGCCCGCGCCCGGCGCACACTCACGAAGCAGAGCCAACGGAGCTGCCGCTTCTGACTCCTCTTATCCGGACGCTCTCCGAGCGGACCGTCGCGCAAATTCGCGGCGAATTTCCTGGCTGGGACGTGTATGCGCTGCAGGCTGAGTTCAACGAATGGATAGACGCCGACGCAACCCGCACCCCCAAGAATTACGAGGCCGCGTTCTTCGGATGGGTGCGCCAGCACCATGCCCGCAACCGCTCCTACGTTTCCTGAGCAGCGTTCCCGATAACCCGTTAAAGATATCCACGCGGAATACTGTATTAAGGAATTTCAGGTACTTGCCTGAATTTCATCGGGGTATCAGGAACGCCATGTTCCGGAATGGAACAGCCCAACCGGCTAAGCTGTGGAT
>JAIQFJ010000240.1 GCA_020073325.1 Terriglobia bacterium
AGCTGGTGCGATGCAATCCTGTGTTACGGCTCTTTTCTCCAGCCCGCGGGTGCGCGTCCGGCCACACACATTCCCTGGCATAACAGCGCGTATCGGCGCGAAATTCTGTTGTCTTTCGGCGATCGGCTCGATTTCCTGCTCCAGGCCGATTCAGCGCTGCAGTCCGCGCTCGCCCGCCAGGGGTACCGCTTCTCCATGGCGGCCCAGGCCTCCACGGAGCACTGGAACAGTTCCGTGCTCCGGCATCAATTGATCGCGCTGTTTTGGGGCAATCGCCTGTATGCCGCGAATCGCGCGACACTCGACAATTGGGGTTTTCCGCGCCGGTTGCTTTATGCGATATCCTGGCCGGCCATCGCCGCGCTGCGGCTGTGGCGCGCGTGTCGCATCTGTTTTTCGCTCGGCGATCGCCGCCTGCGCTACTCCACGCTTCTGCCGGTGCTCGCCGCCGGAGCCTGCGTCGCCGCCGCCGGGGAAGCGTGCGGGCACCTGTTCGGCCTCGGTCCTCACACGTTGCGGCGCCGTTGCCACTACGAGTTAAACCGGACGCTGCACGTGACTCCGTCCGAAGTGGCCATGCTCGCGGAGTGAATCGCACATGGGGATTCCTGCGATCTCGGTGGTGATTCCCGCCTATGCCTATCCGGCGGGGCTCGAGCGCGCTTTGGAAGCGCTCGCGCGGCAGGATTTTTCGCTTCCCTTCGAAACCCTGGTCATGGACGACGGCAGTCCGGCGCCGCTCGAACCGGTTGCGCTTCGCTATCGCGACGTGCTCGATCTGCGCTACATCCGGCTGCCGGGAGGAGGACCCGCGAAAGCTCGCAATGCCGGTGCGCGCGCCGCGCGAGCTTCCTGGGTGGCCTTCACCGATCACGATTGCGAGCCTGCGCCCGCATGGCTCACCGAGCTGCGCCGCGCAGGCGAACGCTTCGGTCCCGTTCTGCTCGGCGGCCCGAAGGTGACCGGCCTGCCGGAAAACGACTGGTCGGTGGCGCACGATCTGATCGGCGAATTCGCGAGTGGGTGGCGCTCCGATTTCACCACGCCGTATTTTTCGACCAACAATTTGACGGTGCCGCGCGTCCCTTTCCTGGAGGCCGGCGGCTTCGACGAGCGGTTCCGCTACGCGCAGGAGGATCGCGAGTTCTGCTCGCGCTGGGTCGCGCAAGGCTACCGGCTGGAGGCCGTACCGGGCGCCGTGGTGCGGCATTCGCATTCGTTCACGGGGCGATCGTTCTGCCGCCAGCATTTTCGCTATGGAACGAACGCGGTGGAGTATCACCGGATCCGCAACAGCCAGCCTCGCTGGACGCTTGGAGCCAAGGCGCGCTTCTACTCGGCGCTGGTGCGCTATCCGTGGCGAAGCCTGCACCCCTGGCGCGCGCTGCGGATGAGCGGGATTCTGGCGCTTTCGCAGGTCTGCTACGCTTGCGGCTATTACTCGTCGCGGGACGATTCGTGAGCCGCGCGAGCCCGATCAGGCACTCTTTCATCGAGACCGCAGCGCCTGACGAAAGCGCGCTGCGCGGCCCAGCCAGTTCAGCGCACGGACTTCCCACGAATAGAGCCGGCGCCGCAGCCTCCGCTCATAGACGCCGAGGAACAGACTCCGCAAGCTTGCCGGCGGACGCCAGCCGCTCCAGGCCGTGCGATCGAGCACTTCGAAAAATTCCCGGTCGGCCGCCGAGGTTCCCCGGTATAACCACGGTTTCAGACGCCCGGAGAAATGCAGAATCCATGCGTCATCCTCGGGTTCCGAGGCTGCATCCGGCGCGACGATTGCGCGCCGCGGCTGCATCTGCCATCGCCGGTCCAGTATTTTCCACCGGCCTTCGAGAACCGCGTTAATCGCGTCCTGATCGCACCACTTGGCGGCGCGCCAGTTCTGTACCGCGTAGGCGATCGCACGCGACGCAATTTCGTGGCTCCTCCACAAGTCGAGGTCGACCAACAGGACGCCGGCATTGAGGTAGGGCGCGTCCGGCGATCGTCCGGAGTGCTGCGCGGGCCCGTCCGCTGAAAGAACGGTGGGAAGGAAAGGATCCACCGAAGCGGCCGCGACGGCGCCGTCGAGCGGCGTATCCCACAGCCGCCCGATCCCGGTGCGCACCAAAACATCGGAATCGAGCACGATCACGCGGCTGGCGTGCGGCAGATACGCGTCGAGATTGATGCGCGCGTAGGTGAGCTTCGGGACGCGGCCCCATTCGGGCAAATCGGACGCCGCACCATAATCCGGCGTCTTCCACCCAACCGACGTTCGCGGCCAGCCTTGGGACGTTCGCCAGGAATCGACCAGCTTGCGCTTTACATCGGCACCGATTCCGCCGTCGACGATCGTCAGTTGAAGGCTCCGCCCAGCCTCCAGTCCGTCGAGCAGGCTGCGGATGGCGACCGCGAGCGGAATTGCGTAGCGCTCGTCGGCGAGCGTCACGACCTGAATCGGATCGGCGGAGTTCATCCCGTTCGTTGCGCACCCGGCGCGGCTGAAAACTATTGTCGCTCAGCACGCCCGATGGAAACTCCGCCCACGCTCGCCTCTTAGGCGCTCGCATGATGGGTTTTTCTCCAGCGTTACGCGACCTCCATTTACGGGCTTTCAAGAGAGGAGAATTTCTGATGATCCGTCGGAGGACTGCCCTGGTTTGCGCAGTATTGCTCTTTTCCGGGGCGGCAGCGGCCCAGCCGGATCGAATCGTGGGACGCATCAATCCTGCCCGCACCACCGTCCTGACCGGGAATGTCCACATCAACGCGCTGCCCGAGTTCGACGAAGGCCCGGCCGATCCGGCGATGAAGTTGAATTACGTGATGCTGACGCTGAAGACGTCGGCGGCGCAGCAGGCCGAGCTCGAACAGTTGCTGCGCGATCAGCAGGATCCGTTCTCCCCGCGATTCCGGAAGTGGCTGACACCCGAACAGTATGCCGACCGGTTTGGAGCGAGCCGGGCCGACATGAATAAGATCGTCGTATGGCTCGGCTCGCAGGGGCTCGAAGTCATCACCGCGGCGCGCGGACGGCGCTGGGTCGCCTTCAACGCGACGGTGCAGCAGATTCAGAGCGCGTTCCATACCGAGATCCGGCGCTATCGAGTGGACGGCGAGCTGCATTTCGCCAACGCGACGGCGCCGTCGATTCCGGAGGCGCTGCGCGGCATGGTGCTCGGCATCGACGGCCTGAACGATTTTCGCGCCCGCCACATGGCCGTGCAGCCGTTGCTCGATCGATTGCATCCGGCCACCACCAGCGGCTCCGGCAGCCATTCGCTCAGTCCGGGCGACGCATGGATCATCTACAACACCTATCCTCTCTATCAGACGGGAATCACGGGCGCCGGGCAGAAAATCGCGATCATCGATCGCAGCGACGTGCTGCTTTCCGACATCAGCCAGTTCCGCAGCGCTTTCAATCTGCCTGCCAACACGATCCAGCGCGTCCTGGTTCCGGGAAGCACCAATCCGGGAATCACCTCCGATAACGCCGAGACGAATCTCGACCTCGACTGGGCGGGAGCCATCGCCCCCTACGCGCAGCTCGTCTATGTTTTTGCGCCCTCGGAAGTGACGGCGGTTAACTATGCGATCGACCAGAATCTCGCCCCGGTGATCAGCTACAGCTACTATCCCTGCGAGCTGAATCAGTCCGGCAGCGTGGCTGGAAATGTGCAAGCCATCGCGCAGCAGGCGAACGCGCAAGGCATCACCTGGATCGCGTGTTCGGGCGACTCCGGCGCGGAGTCCTGCGATTCCAACAACTACAGCGGCGTCGCGGCCACGCACGGACTTTCGGTGAGCCTGATGGCCGCGATCCCCGAAATCACCGGCGTCGGAGGGACCACGTTCAACGAAGGCAACGGACGGTATTGGGGAACGTCGGCGAACGCGAACGCTCCCACGGCGCTCGGCTATATTCCGGAGGTCGCATGGACCGGCAGCGGCGGCGGATACAGCATCTTTTATCCGAAACCGGACTGGCAGGTGGGGGTGCCCGATACAGCCCAGGGTCCGATGCGCGGCGTCCCCGACGTTTCCTTCAACGCGATCCGGGCCACGACGGTTATCTCATCTTCGACAACGGCAAGGAGGAGCCGGTCGGCGGCACCTCGGTGGGAACGCCGGTGTTTGCCGGAATGGTCGCGCTGTTGAATCAATACCTGGGGACCAACGGGCTCGGCAACGTGAATCCGAATCTGTATCGAATGGCGCAGAGCACCGGCGACGTGTTTCACGACATTACGTCGGGGAATAATTTTCATTTGTGCAAGGCCGGCTCGCCCGATTGCCAGCCTGGACATAACAGCGTCGGCTATGTCGCCGAGCCGGGTTGGGACGCGGTCACCGGCCTGGGATCGGTGGACGGCTACCGGCTGATCACGGAATGGGGAGGCGCGGTGGTGGCCACGACGACCAGCGTCGCCGCCAGTCCTGCGTCGTTCACATTGAGCGGCCAGAGCACCATCACCGCGACGGTGAAATCGGCAGGAAGCAGCATCACGCCTACGGGAACGGTTTCGTTCACCTTCGGGAATACTTCATTGGGGACAGCGACGCTGGCCGGATCCGGATCCACCGCGACGGCGAGCATCATTCTTTACGGCAGCCAGTTGACCGCGGGGAGCGACGTCATCAACGTCACGTATAGCGGCGATCAGAACGTGAACGGTTCCACGGGCTCGGTGACGGTGAGCGTGACGGTCCCGGTGGCGAACTCCGCGGTGATTCCCGCGATTCTGCCCAATCCGGTATTTCAAGCCGCGCCGGATTCCGACGGGTATCGCTGGTTTTACACCATCCAGTTGACCGAGGTCGCCGGAACTGCAACGACTTTGACCGGCCTCACGATCGACGGCGTCGATTATTCCGCGAACATCGCGGCATTTTTTGGAACAACATCCCTGCCCGCCTATGGAACGCTCGCGGCGAATCTTCGCGCCACCAGTCTCGCCGTCCCGCTGACCAGAGTCTTCTCGTTCACCGGCCGCGATGCGAGCGGCAATACCTGGACGCAACAGTCCAGTGCGCGTTTTCTGGGGGCGCAGTCGTCGGCTTCGATCGAACTGATCAGCGCGCCGGCCACCGTGCGGCAGGACCCGACCCAAAGCTCGGATTGCCAGTATTCACAGGGACTCGGCATTCAGGAAATGAACGGCCACGCAGTGGTGCTGACGCGCTTTCTCGCGGCCGGAAGCGATTATTCAAATCTGCTGACGGACCTGTTCGGCTCGGTCTCGCTCGCTCCGTTCGGATCGCTCCAGACCGATATCTGCTGGGATCTGAGCGGCGACACGCTGCCGGAAACGCTGAGCTACGAAATTGACGGCATCGACGATCAGGGCAACGCGGTCAGCGCCGTTTCGAGCGCATATTTCGAAACAGCCGCATCGAACCCGGGGACGCTTTCGACTTCCGCCGACGCGAACGGCGACATGATCGTGATGACCGCGAGCGATTCCACGCGAACGGCGACCGCCAGCATCGGGATCAACGTCAACAGCGGCCAGCCGTGGAGCATCACGGCGTTTCCATCCAATCGCACCACGAGCTGGATGCGCGTCTATCCGCTGTCGGGCACCGGTCCCGCGACGGTCACGATCACGGCGGCCGGGGCTGGGTTGAGCAACGGCCTGCATCAGGCGACGCTGGTGATCCAATCGGTGGATGCGCTGCCTGAATACACCGGGGTGGACGTGAATTTCGTCGTGGGCCAGCCCGCGATCTCGTCGATCGTGAACGCGGCGAGCCTGGTGAACACGGGCCTCGCGCCCGGGCTGATGTTCGCGATCAAGGGAGGCGGATTGGGGCCGGAAATCGGGCTGATGCCGCAGCTCGACGAGAACGGGCGGGTGTCGACAAATCTTTCCGGCGTTCAGGTGCTGGTCAACGGAGTGTACGCGCCGCTGCTCTACGTCAGCCAGGGACAGATCAACGCGGTCGCGCCTTACGAGCTGGCCGCCGACGTGGGCGGAAGCGCGTTGATCCAAGTGGTCAACAACGGCGTGAAGGGTCCAGCCGGTGGAGCGTCAGTGGTAGCGACCGCGACCGCGATTTTTTCTCTGGGCGGCGGGCAGGGCGCGATCGTGAATTCGGACGGGACCGTCAACGGACCGAACAATCCCGCGGCGCGCGGATCCTTCGTCGCGATTTACGCGACAGGCGAGGGGCAGACGAATCCTCCTGGAATCGACGGACGGATCGCGAACGATGCTGTGGCCAATCTGCCGCGTCCGGCGGCGCCGCTGTCGATTACGATCGGCAATCTTCCTGCGACATACCTGTATGCGGGCACGGCGCCGGGTTCTTTCGCCGGATTCCTGCAGGTGAATGCAGTGATCCCGGCGAACGTCGCGGCCGGCAACGTGCCGGTGGTGATCACGGTGGGAGGAATCCCGAGTCCGCCGCTGAACGTCGCCGTGAAATAGCGCTCAGCGCGTTGTTAGGTCGCGCGCCATCGTCTCGGCCTCGCTTTCGCGACCCGCGGGAACCAGCGCACGAACTTCCCGGTTCCTGCCGCGAATCTCAAGCGAGAAGACCAGCTCGTCGCCTTCGATTCTCGCGCCGGTCGCCTTCGATTCTCGCGCCGCCGAACTTCCGGTCCGCTCCTCGCCACGGCGTGAACAGGCCGCATTGATACATCCCGTCGCTGCCGATCCACGACTCGGGCGCGGACCGGAGCATATTGCGGCGCGCACGGGACCGGCCGATCCAGATCCACGCAGCCAGGAAGATCACGATGATCAATCCAGTCCCGGCGACGGCGGCGAATCCTGGACCCGCGGCCGCAAGTCCGAGCAGCGGAAACGCCAGCAGCAGGAGCAGCAGCAATGCCGGCCTGGCCGTTTTCGCTTGAGTTCGGCGATACTGGCGTTCGACGAACGCGGTCCACGCTTCGGGGCTATATTGCCAGTGCGCGAGCAAAGTGCCGACGGCCGCGGCAGGATCGGTTTGCTCCGGCCGGATGCGGCTCAAGCGACGGATCTGCACGATGGCCAGCACCCCGAGCCATCCGGCCTGGAGCAGAATATTCAGGACCGGCTGCCCTGTCGCGACCCCGATCCCGGAGACGGCCACGGCGACCGCCAGAAGGATCCAGTAGAGAGTGAGTTGTGTCCTGGTTTGACGCATTTCTGGTAAGATCGCGCGCTACGAAGGAAAGATCCCTCATCGAAACGTCTGTGCTATGCTGACTCGCACGTAGGGAGATGCAGGAGCCCGGCGAAATCACCGTTTTGCTGCACCGCTGGAACGGTGGCGATGAAGGCGCTCTCGATCAACTGGTCCCCCACGTTTATCCCCACCTGCACGATCTGGCGGAAGTTTATCTGCGTCGTGAGTCGAGCGGCCATACGCTGCAGCCGACGGCGCTGGTTCACGAGCTTTATCTGAAGCTTCTGCAGCAGCGCAAAGCCGGATGGCAGGATCGCGCTCACTTTTACGTTTTCGCCGCCAAAATGATGCGCCGGATCCTGACCGACCACGCCCGCGCGGTGCATGCCGTCAAGCGGGGATCGGGAGTCGCTCCGGTTCCGCTCAGCAACGAAATTGCGTGGTTCAGTCTGACCAGCGCCGACGCCATCGACGTCAATCGCGCGCTGGATGATCTGGAGACCGTGGATCCGCGCAAAGTGCGGCTGGTGGAGCTGCGCTATTTTCTGGGCTGTACCGTTCCCGAATCGGCGTCGCTGCTGAACATCTCCGTAGCCACGGCGGAGCGCGATCTGCTGATGGTCCGCAACTGGCTTCATTCGCGGCTGGCGGTTTCGCGGGAGCCGTCATGAGGGGATTTCCCGCCCTTCGCCGCGGCCTATAGTAACCCCGATGGCACCGCAATCCGAGCTGCCTCCGCTGACCCCCGATCACTGGCAGCGCCTGGAAACCATCTTTCACGCCGCGACCGCGATGCCGCGCGAAGACCGCCCTGCATTTCTGCGCGGGCGCTGCGGGGACGATCAGGCTCTGTTCGACGAACTCGCGCGGATGCTCGATTCGTTCGAATCGGAGAGGCAGATTCTTCCGGCCGCCGCCAAATCCTCGCGCAGTGGAGCGCTGCTGGGCGACTATCGCATCGAAACGGAACTCGGGCACGGCGGCATGGGGACCGTTTATCTCGCGCACCGCGCCGACGGGCATTTCGAGCAGCGCGTCGCGCTGAAGATTCTGGGCGCGCATCTCCGCTCGCAATTTTTCACGGAGCGATTCCGGACGGAGCGGCAGATCCTGGCGCAGCTCAATCATCCCAACATCACCCGTCTGCTCGACGGCGGCATCAGCGCCGAGGGCGATCCGTTCCTGGTGATGGAATACGTCGACGGCGCTCCTATCCATCGCTACTGCGACCTCCGCATGCTCGGAATCGGCGAGCGGATCGGGCTGTTTCTGCAGGTCTGCTCCGCGGTCGAATACGCGCACCGGAATCTGATCGTCCATCGCGACCTGAAGCCGGGAAATATTTTCGTGACGGGCGACGGCGTTCCAAAGCTGTTCGATTTCGGCACCGCAAAGCTGCTGCTGCTCGATGAGAGAGATTCCACCACCACGCGCTTCCGCATGATGACGCCGCGCTACGCGAGCCCCGAACAGTTGCGCGGCGAGCCGGTCACCACGCTCGCCGACGTTTATTCGCTGGGAATTCTTCTATATGAACTGCTGACCGGGGCCTGGCCTTTCGGCGATCCCGATTCGCCGATGGCGGGCCTGGAATGCGTGGTGCGCAATCTCGAACCGGCGCGTCCGTCGTCGGTGATCTCGGAGGAGGCGGCGCGATTGCGCGGGGAATCGAGAGCGAAACTCGCGCGCCTGCTCGACGGCGATCTGCGCCGCGTCCTCAACAAAGCGATCGAAATCGAGCCGCGCCGCCGCTACACTTCGGTCGAGCATTTTTCGGAGGATCTGCGCCGCTCTCTGGACGGGCAACCGGTGCTGGCGCGTCCGCAGACCTTCTTTTACCGGGCGTCGCGATTTGCGGCGCGCAACCGGTGGCGGCTGGCCGCCGGGCTGACGATCGGCGCGGGATTGGGATTGCTGGCATTTTCGGACCTGCAGCAGCGCGCCCGCAGCGAACAGCGTATGACGCAGGTGCGCGACCTGAGCCAGTCCTACCTGACCGATATTCTGAGCGAAGTCGGCAAACTGCCGGGGTCGATGAAGGCGCGCCTGTTGATTGTGGACCGCGCGCGCAGAAATCTCGATCGCCTGCTGCCCGATGCTCCGCGGGACGCGGAACTGCGGCGAGCCTTGGCCCGGAGCTTATCTGAAGCTCGGCGATATTCAGGGCCAGCCGTTCACGGTGAGTCTCGGCGATACGGATGGCGCGCTGGTGAGTTATCGCAAGGCGGAAACGCTTGCGGTGAAGGGCGATCCGAAGGATTGGGAACTGCTTTCGATGCTGGTGCGGGCGCGGCGCACGATCGCGCAGATCGATGCCCGCGCGGGCCGCTATGCGGAGGCGGTGGCGCTGCTGCAATCGGCGCTCGAACCGGCGCGTTTACTCGCCCAGAATGCCCCGGTGGACTTCCTGGTGGACGGCAATCCGGCGGCGGCGCTTCCGGTGGAGGTGAACTGGACGCTCGGCTACGTGATGATCAAACAGAACGCCTCTTCGATCGAGACGCCGCTCGAAAATTATGAGCGGGCTCGCACGCAGCTTCAGCTCGCGCTGCGGATGGCGGAGGAATTGCAAACCGTGCATCCTGAAATTCCCTCGCGGGTCGGAAAATGCAGCATGTATCTCGGCTTCGCGCTCGAAGGCCTCGGCGATCTGACCGGCGATCTGAAGCATTTCGAGCAGGGAGCCGCCGCCCAGCGGCGCGGGATGCAATCGGCCTGCGGGATCGCGGAAAAGGACGCGAATCCGCAGACGCGGCGCAACTGCGCGGACGCATTCGGCGAATGGAGTTGGGCGCTCCGCAATGCAAAGGACGGGGAGCAGGCGATGGCGGCCGCGCGCGAATCTCTGGCGCGCATGCAGCCGGTCGCCGCAGCCGAGCCGAACAGCGCCGAGGTGCAGGAGGATCTCGCCACTGCTTATTTTCATCTCGGCGCGGCTGAAAATGTTGCGGGCCGCTTTGCCGACGCGCTGAAATCCCTGCGTCAGGCCGAATCCGTCATCTCTCCGCTCGAACGCGAGCATCCCAACGATCCGCTGGAGACGATGAAGCTTCTGGTCCTGCTGCGGCTGGAAATGGGGAGGTCGCTCACGGCCGCCCATCAGGGTGCGGCCGCGCTCGCTCTGCTCTAACAGACTGCAAGTGAAACGATGGGCCATCCGACGGTTCCGGCGCAGGATTTTGCCCAACTCAAACATCAGATCGAGGAACTCCGCCCTCACTGAGGGGAATCGCGCCTGGATCGCGCGATCTCAACGGGAGCAGCATGAGAAATTTTCAGATTCTTACGATGATCGGCGTTTGCTCGATCGCGGCCTGCGCACAGGGAACTGCGGACGCGGACGGAATCCGCCGGGCCCTCGCGAGTGGATCCACGCCGGTGAAGGGCGCAACCAAGACCATCGCGGTGGTCGATTCTTTCTTCGCCAACATGCCCGCGATCAAAGTGACCGTCCCCGCCGGCTGGTCTTTCGACGGAGCGATTCTGCGTTCCAGTTGTGGCTCGGGCGAGCCCGTGCTGGTGTACCGCGCCTACAGCGCCGATGGTTTGACCGGGATCCAGAGCCTTCCGCAGGCGGACTGGTACGCCGCCGCGGACGAGCGCGTCTTCCAGCAGGCCAAGACGAATCCGTGCAATCTGCATGCTCCGGCGCGCGCAGCCGATGTCGCTCCCAAAATCGCCACCGATCTGCGCGGCGGAGCTCAGGTGGAGGCGACGCCTCCGCCGAGCGCCAAAGAAGCGGCAGAGCTTCGCAGGGACCGCGACCAGGCGCAGGCTTTCTGGCAGCGGGCAAATCAGCAGTTTCCCCCAAATTTCCGCACGATGCAGGATCTGGATGAGCAGCGCGTGCGGATCCGCTACGGCTTCGAAGGCCACCCCGTCGAGGAGATGCTCACCGTGCGGGTCAACCGTCTGGATCTGCCGGTATCCGTCTACAGCGCCGGACGCACGGGAATGATTCAACCCGGAGTCGCGCGCATGGTCCACATGATCGTGCACATAAGTTCGGTACGGGCGCCGGCAGGAAAACTGGACGCCACCCTCGGCGCGCTGGAGCAGATCGTCAACGTGCAGGTCATTCCGGAATGGCAGGAGACAGTATCCGCGTCCCTGCGTCAGGAGCATGAAAAAGTAATGGCGCTCATTCAGAAAAACAGCGCGGCGATGCGCGCGCAGGCCACTCAGTTCGCGGCGCAGATGCAGAGCCAGAACGACCAATTCCATGCCTGGCAGGCCGAGCAGGGCGCGCGGAATCGCGCGCAGTTTGCCGAGCACATGCGTCAGAAGGACGCGAACGCGCAGAACTTCCTGGACTACGTGAAGGATCAGACCTACTACGTCAATCCGGCCACGGGAGTGACGATGACGCTGCCGAATCTTCCCGGAGTGAACGGCTACGCCGGCATGACGCCGTCCGGAAACTGGGTCGAACTCGTTCCGATCAGCCACTGAGTCGACCCAGCCAGCCCTAAGCAAGTCGGGACAGATCGTGTGTCGTCCAAAGCAAATCCGCTACCGTTGACTCTAGCCTCAGGCGACAAATCATGGGCAAGCTTCGCCTTCTGCTGCTGCGCGCGTGCCACCGGGCCGATCGTGACGGCGGTAACTGGCTCATCTACGGCCGCACAGCACAAGGTGGGTTTTGTCGATGGCCGATCCTGTGTCGATCGGACTCGCGACTATTAAGCCGGCACTGTCGATCGCATCGATCTGCATTCGGATACAACTGAAAATCCCGCGGCGAGCGATATGCCGGCGCGGCCGCCGTTCCAGCCGGCGGCGCGAGTCTCCAGATCGACCTTTGATTTTTCCTCCCTAGATGGATACAGTCACTCGCATGAAGGTGGCGGGAATAAGCGTGCCTGCGCCCTGGCTCTTGTTTTGCGAGTCCGCCAATTCCACGAGCTGCTGGTGGAGTTCCTGCTCCTTGCCGTTCTTCCTCGCCGCGTCGACCGCATTCATGGTCGGTCCATAGAAGTTCTCAAACAGGTCGATGAACTGCGCGGGGCTCTTCTCGGGATGCGCGAAATAGTACGTATCCCTCACCATGGAGATGTTCTTCTTGGGTACGCCGGCCTGCTCAAAACGCTCGATGATGTGATTCTCCACGCCCCACGTCATCGGACTCACGAAGCCCTCCGGCGGAGGAGGCGTAAATGCCGAGCTGATCTTCAGCAACTGCGATACAAACGTTGGATCGTTCGGGATCCAGGTGCCCATCACGATGCGGCCGCCGGACCTGGTCGCGCGGACCATCTCTTTGGCCACATCGAACGGCCTGGGTGCAAACATGGCGCCGAAAATCGAAATGGTCAGATCAAACCAATCGTTGTCGACGTCTTCCAGATCGCAGGCGTCTCCTTCCTGAAATTTCAGCCGGCTGAGGCCCTCCGCCGCAGCTCGCTTGTTCCCGGCTTCGACGAGATTCCGTGCAATGTCGATGCCCGTCACCTCTGCACCCGCCCGAGCCAGCGGAATCGCAGTCGTGCCGTCTCCGCAGCCGAGGTCCAGGACCCGCAGCGCAGGCATAATCGTCATGGATTGAATCATTGCCTCGCCGGACTGGCGCATGAACGCGGCGATTTCGGTGAAGTCACCTTTTTCCCACAATGCTTTGTTCGGATTGATGGGAGCTTCTTTGGGGGTCATTTCATCTCCTTCTTGGTGGGACTCAATTCGATGGCTGAGTCCGCTTCAGGGCTACAATTGTGCAATGAGCCCGCGGATCCATCCATGCCCGAGCGTCTTCTTGAATTGCTCGGACGGCCTGGGAAACCCGATTCCTTTGCGCCGGGGCCACCGAACTTTGCAGAACGTCCAGAGAACCGAAGGAGCGCACAGCCTGCGCGGTTGAGAGGAAGGAGCGCACAGCTTGCTCGTAGCGTTGTGCGCGATTGCACAATGGATGCAATCTCGGAAATCCTGAGCGGGGTCAGGCTGAAAGGCGCTGTATTCTTCAGCGCGGAGTTCTCGGCTCCCTGGGGCTTCTCACAGCCCGCGTCGAAGATCATGGCCGCGAGAGTCGCTCCAGACGCCGAACATCTCGTGCTGTACCATCTGGTGGTCGACGGCGGCGCCCTCGTCGAGTTAGCCGATGGACAGTCCACCGCACTCGCGCCGGGCGACGTCGTGATCTTTCCACATGGGGACGCTCATCACATGAGTAGCGGGAGAGCGGCGGTTCCGCCGTTCCCAAATTACGGGATCACGGGCAAGATCAAGGCGCGCGACTTGAGTCCTCTGCACGCCGGCGGGGGTGGTGAGGTTTCGCGCTTCGTCTGCGGATACATGAGCTGCGACCCTCACCTTTGCCGGCCGATTCTGGGCGGACTGCCGCCGGTTTTCAAGGTCAACATCAGGGCGGATCGCGCTGGGCACTGGCTGGAGAGTTCCATCCTCCATCTGGTGGAGGAAGCCGCTTCGGGACGGGTCGGCAGCGAAGCCATGCTCGCCAAACTCTCCGAAGCGTTGTTCGTCGATACGCTGCGGCGCTACGTGAGCGGGTTGCCGCAACACCAGACCGGCTGGCTGGCAGGAACGCGCGACCCGATCGTCGGGAAAAGCCTCGCCTTGCTGCATAGCCGCGTTGCGCACCCTTGGACGATCGCGGATCTTGCGCACGAGGTGGGGATCTCTCGCTCCGCTCTGGTGGAGCGGTTCACTCGATACGTTGCCGAGGCCCCGATGGCCTATTTGACGCGCCTGCGGCTTCAATTGGCCGCACGGTCGCTCGAAAAGACGTCGCGAGGCGTAGCCGATATCGCCGTCGATTTCGGCTACGAATCCGAGGCAGCCTTCAACCGAGCATTTAAGCGCGAGTTCGGACAGCCTCCCGGGCGATACCGCACCGACCACAGGAGCACGCTCGCCAGGATCGACGGTTAAGATCTTGAGGGAGACGGCGCGACGCCAAGTCCTATTTTCGCGCCTCGAAGCGCACTTCCACCTCGGTATTGACTCTGGCCGGATGGCCGCCTTTCCTCGTGGGCTTGTAACGGAACTGAGACCACGGGACGGTTTCGCATAGCTGCGCGCCGCTGTTGAGCTCCGCAATTTTGCCTTCCTCGTCGATGACGACCTTGCAGCGAGCGGTTCCGCCCGAGGGTTCCCAAAGCGGCGCCGGCAAGACGGTGGGACCCTCAACCAGTAGAGCGCGTTCTTTGTCCGCTGGAACGGAGACCTCCGGGGCTTCCTTCTCCGTCTTGGCTTCTTTATTGTCTTTCGCTGAATCCGGGCTGGTGTCCGGCTCGATCCTGGTGACCAGGAATACCGATCTGGCGGGATAGCGCTTCACCTTGTCGCGCAAACTTTTCGCGTATGAATCCGCCAGATCAAGGGACAGCCCGGGCCAGGCCATGCTCACGACGTTGCCGCAGCTTGATTCGAGCGGATAGCCGTGCTTACCCTGGTCGGGATCTCCCATGGCATCGATGGCTTTCTGCGCATGGACGCCCTCGACAACGTATTCCTTTCCAGGCGCAACCTCGAACGACTTGTTGAAGAAGAGACGATAGCGAGTCAGGCCATTCACAAGGTACACGGAAGGTCCCCCTGCGTTCATCGAGGCATCCAATGCACTCGTTTCGGTGAGAACGATTTGGGCCTTACCCCTGATTTTGTCAGGCGCGGCGGCTTCCTTCTTAGGTGGCGTGCTGGAACAACCGGCCAATCCAGCCAAGCCGAGTAATACGAGCCGAAGCGGGTACGGACCGACAATTTTCGTTGGTTGCTTTCCACATGTCTGCATCGATAGCGACGTTATCACAGCAGATGAGCGGTGACAACAGCCCGTCGTTACCGCGTCACCACATCACAGCGGAGCTTCGATGAGCGCGTCCACAGGTGCTGGCACGGCAATCAACGTAGACTAGCGCTGCGCCCCTGAGAGTTGCAGGATATTGGGTAAATCCTCATTGCCTTCATGACAGGCGTACTCATAAGGCGGATCCGACACACGTTTCATGGTGAGTTCGCCCTTCCATGGCTGCGTATATGCCGTAGGATCCTCCACTTCAAAGCGGTAAAGGATGGTGTTCGCGTCGAGCAAACTGAAGCGTTCCACAACGTGCATGTTGCGGTCCCAGCCATACATTCCTCCGGCGTCCCCGTAGAAGCCCCCGGCATCATTGAAGTTGGTGGTGTCCACGACAAGCGTATCGCCTTCCCAGTGCCCCACCGAATCCCCGAGCCATTGCCTGACCTTCGAGGGCAGGTGCGAGCGGCGATCGAGGCGGATGATCCTCGCGTCGTGGATCATTTCCGACTGCACCACCACCGCATCGCCGGTTTGAACGATTTGATAATTGCTGTTGTAGCGGTACGGGATCATCGGCGCCACGGAGGTTGGAAAGACCAGGCATCGATCCTGGAGCCCCATATCAGTCGCCCTGGTCGGATTGTGGAGCCGCTCGACGCGAGCCCGCTGAGCGGCGGCCGCAGCAGGAGTGAGGCTGGGAAGCAGCCCATTGGGAGGATCCGTGATGAGGGAAGTCCGGAGGCTGGGCAGCATCAGGGAACCGGTCTCCAAGCGGCTCAGTGGATCTTCATCTGCGCTCTGTGTCTTTCTTTGTAATTGGGCCGCTTGTTCGGGGGTGTAGAACGGTTTGTCCTTCAACCGGGCGGGGCGCTCAAGAGGAATGGTGGTGGCGGAATTCCAGGCGCCTTGAAAGTCAGGATGTACGCTTGCAGATCGCTGCGGCGGTTGTGCGACGACGTTCAGGGCCGCAGAAAAAACCAAAATCCAGAAGAAACCGGTTGTGTCCCGATGGCGGCTCGAATGTATAGAATCCACAACTCATTATCTCGTGAGCCAGGCGCATTGCGAGGAATTCTCGGGGGTACGCTCCGGCGGGTACACTGGGCTTCGCGCGTCGCTTTTGCGCTCTGCCCAGGATTTCTGGCATGCGATGTGCCCGGTCGGCCCGCCAGCGCGTGGCCGATCAGATGCTCTAACGATTCCGTGGGATTTCGCCCAGGCCGAAGTACCGGGTTCGCATTCCTGACGGCCATTCTCTGTTTCTTGTGCCGCGCGCAGCCGAACCCGCCGGATCGCGCGGAGGAGCAAGAGCCAAAGAATATCGCCAAACCTTGCCTGGAACCTCCTCCAATGGTGCGCTGGGAGGATTACAATGGGCCGCTTCAAAAAGTGGTCGGGGCCTTCGCACGCGGTGTCGAGCGGAAATCGGTTCACCCGCTTCACTATAAGCCTGGAACGGTTCTGTGCTCTCTGGAACTGAAAGACAAATTCCTGCTGTTCGTCCAGGAAAGCTATGAGCCGGTCTCATTGGCCGCTGCCGGGTTCAACGCTGCGATCGATCAGGCCCAAAACAATGACGCGAGATTTGGACAAGGATTCGAAGGCTACGGCCGGCGCTTCGGAGCGAATCTTGCCGATCAGGTCTCACTGAGATTGTTCAGCGAGTTCGCCTATCCAGCCATCTTTTCCGAGGATCCGCGTTACTACCGCCAGGGCCGGGGATCCAAAAAGTCGCGACTGCTTCACGCTGTGGGACACACGTTCATCGGACATAGGGACGACGGAACGTCCA
>JAIQFJ010000241.1 GCA_020073325.1 Terriglobia bacterium
GCGTTTCCGCATCGCGCTTCGGCGGCGGAGTTGCCGGAGGCGACGCTGTCGCATCACTGGCAGGATTCGACGCACATCGCCAATGAAGTGGTGACGGCGGGGCTGACGTACAGGAAAGTTCGCGTCGAGGCCAGCGGATTTTATGGAGCCGAGCCGAATGAGAATCGCTGGAACATCGATTCCGGGCCCATCGATTCGTGGTCGGCGCGGTTGTGGTATTTTCCGACGCCGAACTGGGCGGCGCAGGTGTCGGTGGGTCGCATTGCGAAACCGGAAGAGACGGAGCCGGGCGATCAGGTGCGCTCCACCGCGTCGGTGTCCTATTCGCGAAACGGATGGTCGACCAGTTTCATTTGGGGCCGCAATCACGACACGGCGTCGCAGCACGATTTGAACTCGTGGCTGGTGGAGTCCGTGTTGCCGGTTCGCAAAAAGAATTTTCTGACGGGACGCATCGAGGTGGTCGATAAAGACGAATTGACGGTGCCGGGCATTTACCGGATCGGCGGATACACCCTCGGCTACACGCGCGACCTCGGCGTGTGGGGGCATGTCGAGACGGGGATCGGCGCGAATTTTACGGCGTACTCGCTGGCGGATTCGCTGCGGCCGGTGTACGGCGACCGTCCGTTGGGGGCGAATCTCTATATGCGGTTCCGGTTGCGGCGGAGTTAGGATGAACAATATGCGGATTCTGAAAATCGGTTTGCTGACTTGCGCGGTCGCGCTGGGACTTTTCGCGCACGAAGAACTGAAGGGGAAAGCTGTGTCGTTCAAGGGCACGGTGGTCGATACCGGATGCTACTTCGCGCATGAGGGAATGGAAAAAGGTCACACCGCGTGTGCCACGATGTGCGCCAAGGCGGGGATTCCGCTGGCGGTGGTCGATGAGAGCGGCAAACTGTACCTGGTGCTGGGGAACGATCATAAAAATCCCAACACGCGGCTGATGCCGTTCATCGAAAAAAAGGTCAAGGTGACCGGGACGCTGGTGGACAAAGGCGGAATGTCGGGCCTGGCGATCAAGACCATCGAGGCGGCCGAATAGGATCTCAAATGTGCGCGGCGGGGAGCGGACAGTAGGCGTCCTTCGAAAATCCCTCCGATTCGATGCCGAGCGCGTGGTTGTAGCGGGCGCGGTAATTCTCCCAGGCGATGGTGGAGGTGAGTTCCACCATCTGGCGATCGTCGAAATGTTTCCTGAGATCGGCGAACAGATCGTCGGGAATCTCGACCGGCGTAACCGTCATACAGACCGCGTAACGAAGCACCAGCTTTTCCAGTTCGCTCAGTTCATCCGACGCCTCGAAGTCGCTCAGGGCGCGGAGTTTCGCCTCGGTGATCCCGGCTCGTCTGCCGACGGCAGACCCGATGTCGATTCAAAACGGGCAGCCGACCAGCATGGCGACTCTGATACAGGCCAGTTCCTTCAGCGTCTCAGGGACGGAGTGCACAGCCAGTTGGGCCTGTTCCATCTCGCCCATGCCGCGCAGGAGGCGGGGGTGGTGCGCGGTGATTTTCACCGGCAAAATCACGCGTCCGATTTTACGTTTCGTCATCCAATAGACGAAGCGGGCGAAGAGGCTCGCGTCACTGGCCTCGAGGGGTGCGATACGGGGCATGTGCTCATCATGAAGCTTTTTTCATCCTCGTTGCAAATCGGATTGAGCGAAAACAACGTACTGGTATAATGTTAGTTCCCATGGCCAAGAAGATTATCCTATTGACGCCGCGAGGGTTTTGCGCGGGCGTCGTGCGCGCGATCGACGTGGTGAAAATCGCCTTGGACCTGTATGGCGCGCCGATCTATGTTCGCAAAGAGATCGTGCACAACCGGCACGTCGTCGAGGAACTGCGGCAGGCGGGAGCAATTTTCGTGGAGGAGCTGAACGAGGTGCCGTAGGGCGCCCGGGTGATTTTCAGCGCGCATGGCGTGGCGCCGTCGGTTTTCGCGGATGCGAAGGCGCGCGGACTTCAGGTGATCGACGCGACCTGTCCGCTGGTGACGAAGGTTCATCTCGAAGCGCGGCAGTTTTCGAAAAAGGGATATACCATCGTTCTGATCGGCCACAAGGATCACGACGAAGTGATCGGCACGCTGGGCGAGGCGCCGGAATCGACGGTGCTGGTGTCGACGGAGGAGGACGTCGATCGTATTCAAGTCAAGGATCCCGAGCGCGTGTCTTATATTACGCAGACGACGTTGAGTTTAGAAGAAACCAAGGACATTGTCGCGCGTCTCAAAGAACGGTTCCCGAAGATTCAAGGTCCCAAGGCGCAGGACATTTGCTACGCCACCGAAAACCGCCAGTTGGCGGTGAAGGCGGTGGTTCCGCTGTGCCAGTTGCTGCTGGTGGTCGGGTCGCAGAACAGCTCGAATTCGCGAAGGCTGGTGGAGGTTTGCGAGAAGATGGGCGTCGCGTCCTACCTGATCGACGATCTGAGCGAAGTGAAGGCGGACTGGCTGGAGGGAATCGAGACCGTCGCGGTGACGGCGGGAGCGTCCGCGCCGGAGAATCTGGTGGAGGAACTGATTGAGTCGCTGCAACGGCGCGGCTTCGATCAGTTGGAGGAAATGGAGATCAAAGAAGAGAACGTCCGGTTCAACCTGCCGGTGGAACTGGCGACGCTCGCCAGAGTATGAGTCCTGCGGTTCAAATGGCGGATAGTCTGGTTGCGGCCTGCGCGCAGGCGCAGCGGCGCGCCGCGGATTTTCTTCTGGGCCTGCAGCATTCCGACGGATTCTGGTGGGCCGATCTGACCGCGGACACGACGCTCGAATCGGATTTCATCCTGCTCGAGTTATGGCGGCATCCTCCGGTGGACGGCGTATGGAATCCGCCGACGCGTCCGCTGATCGACAAAGCGGTGCAGTCGATTCTGGCGCGGCAGCTTCCCGACGGCGGCTTCAATATTTACTCCCATGGTCCCTCGGAGATCAGCGCGACCATCAAGGCGTACACGGCGCTGAAACTGGCGGGGCTCGCCTACGACGATCCGAATCTGGCGCGCGCGAGAGAGAGAATTCTCGCGCTGGGCGGATTGCAGCGGGCGAATTCGTACGTCAAAGTGAATCTCAGCCTGTTCGGGCTGTTTCCGCGCGAACATACGCCGGTGATTCCACCGGAACTGATGCTGCTGGGGGATTTCATCTATCAGATGTCGTCGTGGACGCGCGCGATCGTGATTCCGCTTTCGATCGTGCACGCGATGAATCCGCGGCGTCCGGTTCCGGCGGGATTTACGCTCGATGAACTGGCGGTGCCGGGCGTTTCTTTCGAATTTCCCAACAACGAAGGATTTTTCTCCTGGCGGAATTTCTTTCTCAAGGCCGACAAATTCCTGAAGTTTCTGGAGCGCCGCATGTGGCGCGGCCGGATGCGCACCAAGGCGATCCAGCGCGCCGAGCAATGGATGCTGGAGCGCACCAAGTACACCGATGGGCTCGCGGCGATTTATCCGCCCATGATGTACGTCATCATGGCGCTCGATCTGTTGGGGTATCCCAAGGATCATCCCGACGTCAAGGAAGCCGAAAAGCAGTTCTTCAGTCTGCTGGTCGACGACCAGCGCGGTTTCTATTTCCAGCCCTGCTTCTCCGTGGTGTGGGATACGGCGATCGCGGCGTATGCGCTCGGCGAATCGGGCGTGGTTCCCGAATCGTCCCTGACGCGCTGCGCGGACTGGCTGCTGACCAAAGAAGTGCGTCGCAAGGGCGACTGGACGGTGAAGCGTCCGAATGTCGAGCCGTCGGGCTGGTATTTCGAATTCGCCAACGAATTTTATCCGGACATCGACGATACGGCGCAGGTACTTCTCGCGCTGGCGCATGCCAAAGCTTCGAAGGGTCACGATGCGTGCGTGAAACGCGCGGTGGACTGGCTGCTCGCGATGCAGTCGCGCGACGGCGGATGGGCGGCGTTCGACGTGGATAACGACTGGCATTCGCTGAGCGCGGTGCCGTTTGCCGATCACAATGCGATGCTCGATCCGACGTGTCCCGATATTACGGGCCGTGTGCTCGAAGGGCTGATGGCGTCGGGCGTGAAGAAGGAGCATCCGGCGGTGCGGCGCGGCGTCGAGTATCTGAAGAAGTCGCAGGAAGCGGATGGAAGCTGGTACGGGCGCTGGGGCGTCGATTATATTTACGGGTCGTTCTTAGCGCTGCGCGGCTTGCAGGCCGCCGGCGAAAGCGATCGCGAGGCGTACATCCTGCGCGCGGGCGAATGGCTGCGGTCGATTCAGAACGCCGACGGCGGGTGGGGCGAGAGCTGCGAATCGTACGATAAGAACACGTTCGTGGGGGCGCAGTCGACGCCTTCGCAGACCGCGTGGGCGATTCTCGGGCTGCTCGCGGGCGGCGACACCACCAGCAACAGCCTGCATAAAGGCATCGAATATTTGATCGAGACGCAGCGCAGGGACGGCGGCTGGGAGGAGGAATTGTCCACCGGCACGGGCTTCCCGCGCGTGTTCTATTTGAAGTATCACTATTATCGCCACTCGTTCCCGGTGCTGGCGCTGTCGAGTTATTTGAAAGCTCGAAACGGCGGTGGAGCGTGAGGGGCGATGCAGGAATTTCGGGTCGAAACCGCTCGCTGCGGTCGCGGCTCGCTTTGCGGATCTTGCGAGCCGCGACCATAGGGAGCGGTACAACCCCTGTGCAGATTGAATACAGAACGGGAGCAGATCGGACATGAGAGTTCCGCTTTCGCAGGTCGCCGACATGGCGGCGTACATCGCGAAGAATAAGATTCGGCCGAAGCCGGAGTGGCAGAAGAACCTGTCCAAGCAGGACGACGCGTCGAATCCGTTCAAGATCGTCCACACCCAGGTTCCGTCTTTGAAAAATGAGGCGCAGGCGGAGCGAAAGCCGCATCCGATGATCAACAAGCGGTTCCCGCTGGTCATGATGCTGGAGCCGCTGCATGCCTGCAACCTGACCTGCACCGGCTGCGGGCGCATCCGCGAATACGAATCGTCGATTCGCGAGCGGCTGTCGCTCGAGCAGTGCCTGAAGGCCGTCGACGAGTGCAACGCGCCCATGGTCTCGATCTGCGGAGGCGAGCCGCTGCTCTATCCCGAAATCGGCCCGCTGGTCAAGGCGATTCTCGATCGCGGCAAGTACATTCAGCTTTGCACCAACGGCATGTTCATCGCGAAAAAGCTGAAGGAATTCACGCCGCATCCGGGCCTGGTCTTCAACGTCCACCTGGACGGCATGGAGAAGAATCACGATCTCGCCGTCGAGCGGCCGGGCGTGTTCAAGGAAGCGATCGAGGGGATCAAGGCGGCCAAGGCCGCGGGCTTCAAGGTTTTCTCCAACACGACGGTCTATAAAGAGACCGACATGAACGAGATCTGGCAGCTCTTCGAGTATCTCGAACAGTTCAAGCTCGACGGACATTCGATTTCGCCGGCGTACGGATATTCGGCGGTCAACGATCGCGAGATCTTCATGACGCGCGAGGATATCAACGAGAAGTTCAAGGACATCGACAAGATGTCCAAGCGCTTCCCGCTGGCTTCTTCGCCGGTGTACATGGAATTTCTGAAGGGCGACCGCGACCTGCCGTGCACCGCCTGGGGCATGCCCACCTATAACGTCAAAGGCTGGAAAGGCCCATGCTACCTGATCACGGACGTCCATCATGAGACGTTTGAGGACCTGATGACGAAGGTGGCGTGGGAAAAGTACGGGACGGGGAACGATCCGCGCTGCGACCATTGCATGGTGCATTGCGGATATGAGCCGTCGGCGGCGTATGGGGTCAACTCGAAGCTGAGCGATCCGTTCAAGTCGCTGAGCTGGCTGCTGAGTTAGTTTCGCGGCGAATGATCGCGAATCAGCGCGTATGAAACCCACGCTCGTCACGGGAGCGTCCGGGTTTATCGGTTGGCATGTAGCCCGGAAATTGTTGGACCGAGCGAGCGCGGTGCGCGTGCTGGCTCGGGATCCTTCCCGGGTGCGGGAGCTGGATGGAGTGGAGATCGTTCGCGGCGATTTACGGGATGCGGGATCGCTGGAACGTGCGGTTGCGGGAGTCGGGGTCGTTTATCATATCGCCGCGGATTACCGGCTGTGGGCGCGGGATCCTGAGGAGATGTTCCGCTCGAACGTCGAGGGGACGCGGAATCTTCTGGGGGCCGCGAAAGCAGCGGGGGTGGAGCGCGTCGTATACACCAGCACGGTGGGGTGTATCGGCGTACCGAGGGGCGGCCTGGGAGACGAGACGTCGCCGGTGTCGGCGGAGGAAATGAAGGGGCCCTACAAGCGGTCGAAGTTCGAGGCGGAGCGGGTGGCCCTGGAGTTTGCACGCGAGCTTCCGGTGGTGATCGTGAACCCGACGGCGCCGATCGGCGATCACGATTTCAAGCCGACGCCGACGGGACGAATCGTGGTGGATTTTTTGCGCGGCGCGATGCCGGCGTTTGTGGACACTGGCTTGAACGTCGTGGATGCGCGCGACGTCGCCGAGGGACATTTGCTGGCGTGCGAGCGCGGGCGGAGCGGGGAACGCTACATTTTGGGGTCGGAAAATCTGACGCTCGAACAGATTTTGGGGAAACTGGCGGCGATCACGGGAAAACCGGCGCCGAAGATGCAGGTTCCCTACGCGGTGGCGTATGTTTTCGGCGCGGTGTCGACGGCGTGGGCGGGGATCAGCGGGAAGGAACCGCGGGCGCCGCTCGATGCGGTGAAGATGGCTCGCAAGAAGATGTGGGTGCGGCACGACAAGGCGTCGCGCGAACTGGGATTTGCTCCGGGTCCGGCGTCGGGCGCGCTGGAACGGGCCGTGGCGTGGTTTCAGGCGAATGGCTACGTTTAGGCGATGGCTGCTGGTGGCGGCGGAGCAGCGCGAATTTGAGGGAATTTTGAGGCGTTTAGGTAGTTTTAAGAAGCTGGAGTGGCCGGCGCAGTTTGCCTGCGAGGCTGCGGGAAACGGCGACGGCTTTGTCATGGTCGCCAACGGACCGGGAGCGCGGCTGGTGGAAATGGCGCTGTCGAAGAGAATCGACGTGGATGGGATGATCAGTACCGGATTTTGCGGGGCGCTCGACCCTTCGCTGCGCGTGGGGGATATTGCGCGCGACCTGTGCTCCATCGATCGCGTCGCGGTGACGGCGGCGGAAAAACGCGAGCTGAGAAACGCGACAGGCGCGGCAGCCGTCGACATGGAGTCGGCGGCGGTCGCAAAGATAGCGGCGGCCTGGAGTGTGCCGTTCCGCGCGATCCGCGCGGTGTCCGATGCGGCGGGTGAAGATATGCCGCTGGATTTTAATTTGTATCGCGACGCGGAGGGAAGATTTTCGCGAACGCGCATTGCGCTGGCGGCGATGAAACGTCCTTTTACGGCGGTTCCCGCTTTGCTACGCTTGGATCGCAACTGCCGCACGGCAGCGGAAAGTTTAGGGAACTTCTTTGCTGACAGCCGACTGTAGCCAGACTGCCACCACCACGATGGACGCCGCCGTGTACAAAGGCGCGGGCGTCGTCGCGGTGGAATCCATTCCGGTCCCCGAAATCGGCGCGGGCGAGCTTCTGATTCGCGTCGACACCTGCGGCATCTGCCATACCGACCTGAAAAAGATCGAGTACAACCTGCTGGCTCCGCCGCGAATCTACGGGCATGAAACCGCAGGCGTGGTGGCGGCGGTGGGCGCGGGCGTGACGCGGTACAAACCGGGCGACCGCGTGATCGTGTTCCATCACATTCCCTGCGGGAAATGTTTTTATTGCTCGAAGAAGCTGTACGCGCAGTGTCCGGTATATAAGAAAGTCGGCGTGACGGCGGGATACGAGCCGGCGGGCGGCGGATTTTCGCAGTACGTGCGCGCGATGGACTGGATTGTCGAGCGCGGCGTCGAAAAAATTCCGGCCGGCGTGTCGTTCGATCAGGCCTGCTTCGTCGAGCCGGTGAACACGTGCGTCAAGGGCATTCACCTTGTTGATCCGCAGCCGGAGGACGTGATCGTTATTCTGGGACAGGGGCCGATCGGGCTGATTTTCACCATGATCGCGGCGCGCAGCGGAGCGCGCATCATCGCCACCGATACGATGGCGAGCCGGCGGGCGCTGGCGCTGCGCTTCGGCGCCGAGGCCGCGTTCGACCCGCGGGACGCCGACATCGACAAGCATGTTCGCAAGATGACCGATGGACGCGGAGCGGATCTGGCGATCATCGCGGCTTCGGCGCGCGGAATTGTCGAGCAAGCCGTGGCGTCGTCGCGGCCGGGCGCCAAAATACTCCTGTTCGCGCAGACCTCGCACCAGGAGCGGATCGAGGTTTCGGGCGCCGATGTGTGCGTCGGGGAACGGACCCTGCTGGGGTCGTATAGCGCGTCGGTCGATTTGCAGAAAGAGTCGGCGGATCTTGTATTTAGCGGGGCTTTGCCGGTGTCCGAACTGATCTCGCACCGCTACCCGCTGAGCCGGATTCACGAAGGAATCGAGCGTGCGTTGCATCCGGATGAACAATCGTTGAAGATAGTAGTGAAGCCGCAAAGCACAAACGAGGGGACAACCGACAGGTGAGGACCGAATCCAGCCTAACCGAAGTGGGCCCAGCCAAATTGGGCGAGCACATGACGGCTGCGGTGTTGTACGGCAAGGAACATCTGCAGATTGAAACGGTGGATGTGCCGAAAATCGGACGTGGCGACGTGCTGGTGCGCGTGCGGGCGGCGCTGACGTGCGGCACCGACGTGAAGGTTTTCAGGCGCGGCTATCATGCGCGGATGATCGTGCCTCCAGCGCTGTTCGGACATGAGCTGGCGGGCGACATCGTGGCGATGGGAAGCGCGGTGCGCGGATTCGAGATCGGCCAGCGCGTGGTGGCGGCCAATTCGGCTCCGTGCGGCGAATGCTACTTCTGCCGCCGCGACCAGGAAAACCTGTGCCAGGACCTGCTGTTCAACAACGGCGCGTATGCCGAATATATCCGCATTCCGCAGCGGATCGTCGAAAAGAACATGTACGACGTTCCGGCGCACGTCTCCTATCAGGACGCGGCGCTGGTGGAGCCGCTGGCGTGCGTGCTGCGCGGCCTGGAAGAAACCGGCCTCAAGCCCGGGGACACGATTGCGATTATCGGCCTGGGTCCGATTGGCATGATGTTCGTGCGGATGGCCAAAGCGGTGTATAACGCGCGGGTGATCGCGATCGGGCGGCGGCAGACGCAGCTTGACCGGGCGAAGAACATGGGCGCCGATGAAGTGGTGATCAACAGCGACGGCGCCGACGTGCTGGGTCCGGTCCGCGAGATGACGGGCGGGCACGGCGCCGATATCGTGATCGAGGCGGTGGGGATTCCGGAAGTCTGGCAGCTCGCGATTCGCCTGCTGCGCCGCGGCGGCGTGGTGAACTTTTTCGGCGGCTGTCCGACCGGGACGGAAATCCCGCTTGACACCAACCTGCTGCATTATTCCGAATTGACCCTCAAAGCGAGCTTCCACCACACGCCGGCGCTGATCCGGCGCGCGCTGGAGATCGTTTCGCGCGGATACATTTCGGCGAAAGACCTGGTGAACCGGGTGGAACCGCTCGCCAATCTGCTTCAGGTGATGCAGCACCTGATGAGTCATAACGGCCATCTGAAGACGGCGATCATTCCGTAACGGCGGGTTTGTGGACACCGGACTGCTGAAGCGCTCTCTTCGATTACGGCTCGCTGTTCACGCCGCTGGGTCGCGCTAACGTGTATCTTCCGCCTGTCGAGTTTCTGAAAGCGCCGCGGCGGGACTGGTCGGCGGGCGAATCGCTCGACTACACGCGCTGGCTGGCGACGCATCACTACGAAAATTTTCACGTCGTCAGTTTTCTGCTGCCCAAGCGGCTGCACCAGGATTTCTACAACGTCTATTCGTTCTGCCGCTGGGCCGACGATCTGGGCGACGAGATCGGCGATACGTCGGAAAGCCTGCGGCTGCTGGCGTGGTGGCGGACGGAATTGCATCGCATGTACGATGGGGCCGCCTGCCATCCGGTGTTCGTCGCGCTGCAGGGGACGGCGGCGAAGCATCAGTTGCCGCGCGAGCCTTTCGACGATCTGATCACGGCGTTTGAGCGCGATCAGAGCACGACGCGCTATCGCACGTTCGCAGACGTTTTCGAATACTGCAGGTATTCGGCGAATCCGGTGGGACGGCTGGTGCTGGGGTTGTGCGGGTATCAGGACGCGGAGCGATACGCGCTGTCCGACGCGACGTGCACGGCG
>JAIQFJ010000242.1 GCA_020073325.1 Terriglobia bacterium
CCAACGCGGATACTTTTCACACAGACTCGTGATGCCGGGGGCTGGCGCACGAATCGTCAAAATCTCGATCGGGAAATCAAATCCGCAAAGGAGGGGAACTCAACACCGGAGGCGCACTCGCAACCATCGACTCAGCCCACAAAACCGGCTCAATCGAAATCGCGAAGTCGGCCAGCGGCGGAACCACAGCCGCAGCGACCACCGCGGGCCGGTCGACGATCAACTCGTCCGTACACGCCCGCACCGTCTTCTGCCCGTGACACGGCGGAGCCTTCTCGCAGGTTTCGCGCGCACAGGAAGTCTTGCACTCCACCGTGCCGAACAAAAGCGCGAATGCGATGACGACCGCGGTCACTTCCCGCATCTTAACACGCGTTACGCTGAGAGCGATGAATTTCGAGCTCGCGGCGGCCACCGATGCCGACTACGCCATTTTCACCAATCTGGCGCGATTCTATATCTACGATATGGCCGAGCACGCCGGCTGGCATTTTCCGCCCGACGGCCTTTTCGATTCCGAAGACCACTTCGCGAATTACTGGAACCGTCCCGGCCCGCGCGCGTGGCCGCCGGAGTGGCGCGGCTTCCCGTTTCTGATTCGCCTCGACGGCCATCCCGCCGGATTCGCGCTGGTGAAGCGCATCGGCGAAACGAGCTTCGACATGGGCGAGTTCTTCGTGGGCCGCCAGCATCGCCGCCACGGAATCGGGCAACGCGCCGCCACGACTCTCTTCGACAAGTTCCAAGGCAACTGGGAAGTTCGCGAAATGCCCTCGAATCTTCCCGCGCAGGCCTTCTGGCGCCGGATCATCGGCGACTATACCGGCGGCGTCTTCACCGACTCCCGCGAGCGCTTCGCCGCCCACGACAACCGCGAATTCGTGGTGCAGCGATTCCACTCGTGATAGGATCGTCGGCAGATGGGAAGCCGCACGATCTCGATTCATCTCGTCAAAGGAATCGCCGGATTCGCGCTGCTCGCCGCGGCCCTGATCTACGGAGCGCAACTCGGCTGGTGGGCGCTGATCCCGATCGCCGCCGCGCTGGCGCTGCTGCGCGGTTGACCCATGTGCTGGACGATCGGTCTGATCGAAACGGTGCTCAATCGGAAGAAATCCTCGAACTGCCAGGACGGCTCGTGCACGCCGCGCGGATGAATTTCTGCATCACTTGACTCCCGGCATAAATAGCGGAGCGTTCGACGCCATGCCGCCCTTCAGAAAAATCAGGTGCGTTTCGAGCGTGAGACTCTGCCGCAGCGCAAGCCCGCGCTGGCACCGCTGCCAGTCCGGACCATTGCCGCCGAGCGCCACCGGATTCCGCGTGGCCTTCCAATGCTCGAGACTCGCAGAGCGCGTCGATAAGTAAACCTCGTCGTAATCCGGATTCGACTTCGCTTGTCCCTCGACGCCCTCGGCCTCGAAGACTTTCCACATGCCGATCATGCGCGCGCCGATTTTGTCGAAGAACGGCCAGACGTCTTCCTGGCTCGCTTTGAGGAACTGATCGAAGGCGCCCTTCTTGATGCGGAAATATCGAATCGTGACGACTTCCTCACCCGGCTGCGCGACATCGTTGCGAACCGCGCGCGGCTTCGCATCCTGAGGAGCCGTCACCGCCCCGCGCGTCTGGGCGAACACCGGCATCGCGAGCAAAACCAATAAAAATCGCATGCCGGAGAAGATATCACCTATTTCACAAAATCGCGAATCATCACCGGCCTGACATTGGAACCGTCCGACCCGACGTAATAGACAAAGCGCCCTCGAACCACGTGCGGTTGCTCGACAGAACCGCTCATTGATGGCTTGCGCGCACTCGGCGGAAGATCTCCTTTGAGTACCTTCGTCTGCTCGCCGGTTGCAATCGCTACCCGCGAGTAGCTTTCGAGCGAATCCTCGAAATAGATAAACCGGCTGTCGCCCGACCAGACCGGGCCATCGAATCCACTGAAACACTCATTGACGATCTCGCGAATCGCCCCACCGCTTGACGGCACAATAAACAAACGTGCATAGACCGTCGCGCCGAGGACAGGCCGTATTCGCATCGCGACCCATTTGCCATCCGGCGACCAGCTAATCCCGTCGACCGTAGTATTGTCGCCAAGTTCGTAATACGGCGGAAGGCTCGCGACCAGCGTCCGCGGATTCGTCCCATCGAAATTCGCAACCCAGACTTCGCTGGGGCCGTTGCGATTCGTCTCAAACGCGATCGAAGCGCCATCCGGCGAAATGGCGAGCTGATGATCTGTCCACCGAACGGGCCGGATCCTCTCTGGCGCGGCTGCGGGTTCATGCAAATCGATCCGCCATAACGAACGCGGAATCGCCCATTCAGTCCCAACCGCAATACCACCCGGCCGAACCTGCAAAAGCTCGAGATCCGTTCCCGGATCGAGAAGCCGTGAGAAAGCCGCGCCATCCACGTTCAACTGGCGGGTATATGTCCGAAACCAGACTTGATAAATGACGCTGCGCCCGTCCGCCGTCCAGTGAATCGACTCGATCCCATATGGCTCCTGCGCGATGACGCGCGGTGTTCCGGAGATGCGAAAATCCGAAGTCAGCATCGCCAGCTTCAGCACGTTGTGAGCCGCATAGATGAGCCTCTTCCCATCCGGAGAAACAGCGACGACATCTCCTTCATCCGGAACCAGCGTCGTCCGCGCGCTCCCATCCGTTGGAACCAGTTCGATCCGGCATGCTTCGTCCATATCCTTCCGGGGCGCCGCGAGGATCAGATATTTTCCGTCTGGCGTCCAGGAAGGAGGCGTCTTACATGAAGCGCCGAACTCCAGTTCGGGCCCGTTCGGAAACGCCTTCACCACCAGGCGATCGTCGCAGAAGCGGCACGACGTATAGGTAAAGGCAAGCTTCGACCCGTCGGGCGACCAGACAAAATGCGCGGGAAACCAGTTCTTTTCCTCGTCTCCCTCCACGAAGACGGATTCAGTTCCCCCCGCGAAAGGCCGTACCCGAATGTCACCGTCCACCGAATAGGCGAGCGTCTTCCCATCCGGGGACATCACAATTTCCATTGCGCGCTCGGGAAGCCCATCGAACGGCACGATCCGTTGCGCCTGCAAAGCCACCGCAGCGAGAAAAATTGCCGCTACCCGCATCGCTTTCAAAATTACCATTCCTTGGAGGCCAGGCTTCAACCCGCGCGACGTTTTAGCCTCGCCCTACTCCGACAACTGGCGCGCCCGCATCCCGTCGCCCGAAGTTCTTCCCGGCTTCCCCATGGTCACCCACCGCGGCGGCTTCCCCGACGGCAGTTGATCAGCGCGCGACATTCTTATAAACCACGCCGCCCTTCATCACGAACGCCACTCGCCGCACCGACGTGATGTCCTTCAGCGGATCCCCGTCGAGCGCGATGATGTCCGCCTCGAGGCCCGGAGCGATCCGTCCGATCCGGCCGGCCATCCCCAACGCCTCCGCCCCCAGCGACTGCGCCGAAACCAGCGCCGCCATCGGATCCACGCCGCAATCCCGCACCCGATCGATAAACTCCTCCGCATTGCGACCGTGCGCCCCCGCCACCGCATCCGTGCCGAAAACAATTTTCAGCCCCGGTGTTCGATAAGCCCGCCGCATCAGTTCGCGATTCATCGGCAGAATCTCCGCCATGGACTCGAACCCCTCGGGCGCCGGCGGATAAAACGGCGTGCCCGCGTAGCGCGCGCGCTCCCGCAAATACGTTTCGATCAGCAGCCCGGCTTGAGGGTCGAAGAAAATCCCGCGATCCGCCATCGTTTTCAAATCTTCATCCGAGGCGCCGAGCCCGTGCTCCACTTGCGTGCACCCAGCGGCGATCGCCCCGTGCACGGCGTCGCGATACGCATGCACCAGCGACCGCAGCCCCTGCCTGCGAGCCTCGTCGCACGCGGCGTTCAACTGCTGCTGCGACATTGTCATCGCGCCCTGCCGCATTCCGCCCGCGGCCATGATTTTGATTAGATCCGCACCGCGCTCTTTCTGCCGCCGCACGAACGCTCGGATCTCTTCGGGCGTTCCCGTTTTTTCGCCCTGCCCCACCAGCGGTTCGATCGCCGTGAGCACGCGCGGCCCGGGCACTCCCGAATCCCGCAATGCGAGATCGCCCGCCGCGCCGACGCTCTGCACCGTGGTGAACCCCGCCGCCAGCGTCGCCCACGCGTTCGACGCCGTCTGATAAGCCGCCTCCTGCGAGGTCCCCGCCGCGCCCGCGTTTTTCCCGTCTTTCCCGAAACTCCACGTGATGTGGACATGCGCGTCGATCCACCCCGGCATCACCGTCAGCCCGCGAAGATCGTAATTCACCGGCCCCGCCTTCGGCGAAATCGCCACGATCCGCGACCCTTCGATCACGATCCGCGTATCGTGCAAGACCTGCCCCCGTCCGTCGAGCACCGTGCGAGCCGCAATCACGACCTGCTTCGATTCGGCCGCGCAGGCCGTCACCAGAAGCATCGCCGCGGCCAGAATCTTGAGCATGCGCCGAAGATATCACGACGGTGTGTAGACTGGCCCTATGCCCGATTGGCCTAAGTCGCTCGACGCGCTCGAAGCCGCGCCCCGCCATCACACCGTGCTGCTTGAAAACGACCGCGTCCGCGTCCTCGATACCAAGGTTCCTCCCGGAGACACAGTGCCGCTGCACACCCACCGCTGGCCGAGCGTGCTGCAAATCCTCAGTTGGAGCGACTTCATTCGCCGCGACGAACACGGCAGGGTCGTCGTCGACAGCCGCGCGACCGGGCGACCCGCCGCCGTCGCGTTGTGGTCCGAGCCGCTCGCGCCCCACACTTTGGAAAACGTCGGCACTACGGATCTTCATGTAATCGCGGTCGAGATCAAATCGACTTGACGAAATCGCGGATCCCATCGCGATCGTCCTTCGAAGCAAATCGCGTTGCCGGCCCGCCAGTAAACATCGCCGCGACTCGCATTGCGGAAAAACAGGCGCTTCGCTCTATCGGCCTTATAGACGCGTCCGCAGCCCTCAATCCCCGAACAGCGTCCCTCGACCCAGCAGCCACTCCGGATCGAAGCGCCGCTTCACCGCGCGCATCGCTTCGATCTCTTCCGGCGAATACTGAATCGCGAGCAGATGCGCCTTTCGCTTTCCCAACCCATGCTCCGCCCCGACCGTTCCACCCAACCGCACCGCTTCACGAGCCAGATCCGTCATCAGCGACTTGTTCGCCTCGAATTCTTCCTGCGACCCCGAAAACGTGTTGATGTGCAGATGCGCGTCGCCGACGTGGCCGAAAATCACGTTCTCGCTGCGCAGCATCTTGCGATAAATCGCCAGCATCTCGCGCCCGTGCTCGACCGGCACGGCGTAGTCGGTCGACAGCTTCATGAACCCGCTCTTGCGGATACGATCGTTCACGCGCTCCGGCAGAGCGTGGCGGAATTTGCGGAATTTCTCGCGATCCGACGCCGACATCGCAAACCACGACTCTTCTTCGAGCGCCCCCGTCATATCGAGATCGACGTCGCCTTCCCACTCGACAATCAGCGCCGCTTTCTGCGGAACATCCATCATCGCCAGCGACGCCGCATCGAGATATTCGAGCATCCGCAGCCCGATCGGCCGCCAGCGATCCACCGCATCGAGCGCCGCTTCTTCCGACCGAAAGAAAACCACTCCGCCCGTCAGTTCGCCCGGCGCCGGCAGCAGCCGCAGCTCCGCCTGCGTGACGATCCCGAGCGTCCCTTCGCTGCCGATGAACAGGTCGATCAAATCCATTCCCGGCGCGAGCCGGTATCCGGCCGAATGCTTCGTCGTCTTCGGCAGCCGGATCGCGGGAACGTCGAAATCCACACGCTCGCCGCGGCGCATCTCGATCGCGCGGCCGTCCATCAGCACGACGCGCAGCGCCGTCACGTGCTCGCGCGTCGCACCGAATTTAAAACTCCGCGACCCGCTGGCGTTCGCCGCGATATTCCCGCCGATCGACGAAGTATTTTCGGTGGGATCCGGCGCATAAAATTGACCGGCGCGCGCCGCCGCCTGTTGCACGTCGCGCAGCAGCGCTCCCGGACCGGCCGTCGCGCGCCCCGGCTCAATCGAAATCGCGTTCAGCTTGGAAAGCGAAATTCCCCAGCCCGCCTGGCCGACCGCCCCGCCCGCGACGCCCGTCATCGCGCCCATCGCCGTCACCGGAATTTTTTCCGCCGACGCGCGGCGCACCAGTTCCAGCAACTCCTCCTCCGACGACGGAGCGAAAATGCAATCTACCTGTCCCGGATATTGTGACGCGTCTGTAACGTGTTCCACTAGGGTCTATGATACTGTCGTGGTCATGACCACCCAGGAAATCGCAAACAAAGTCGTTTCGCTCTGCTCTCAGGGAAAATTCATGGAGGCGCTCGACCTCTATTCTCCCGATATCGTCAGCATCGAAGCCGGCGCGCCTCCCGGACAATCGCGCGAATCGAAAGGCATCGACGCGGTGAAAGCCAAAGGCGAGTGGTGGACCGCCAATCACGACGTGCATTCGGCCAAGGTCGAAGGACCGCTGGTCGCCGGCTCGCATTTCGCCGTGAAGTACGCGATGGACATTACGTTCAAGCCGCAGAACCGCCGCTTCACGATGGAAGAAGTCGCGATCTACAAAGTGGCGGACGGAAAAATCGTGCACGAGGAATTCTTCTACTCGATGTAGACTTGCGACCAAGGGAGGCGGGATGTATCCCGCGCGAGGCTTTTAGCCGCGCCCATCCCCTGGCGTCATCAAACCTCTAAAATCACCGGCATGATCAGCGGACGCCGTGACGTCTGTTTGGTCAGATAGCGCTTCAGGTCCGCGCGGATTTTCTCCTGCATCACGCCCCAGTCCCCGCGCTCTTCCGGACTCGACGAATCGAGCGTCTTCAGCACGATCTGCCGCGCCTCCTGCAGCACCGACGAGCTTTCTTCCATCGACATGAACCCGCGGCTCACGATCTCCGGCAGCCCCTCCGGCTTGCCCGTGTGCTTGTTGATCGCGATGATCGGCAGCACGAATCCGTCTTCCGAAAGATGACGCCGGTCGCGGATCACCATGTCCTCCACCACTTCGTCCAGCGTCCCCGAATCGATGCACACGCGCCCCACTGTGATCTGCTCGCCGCGCCGCGCGCCTGCTTCGTCGATCTCCAGCGTGTCGCCCGACTCCAGCACGAACGTCCCTTCCAGACCCCAATGGCTCAAGTGCTGCGCGAGCTGCGCATGTTTCGCCATCTGCCGGTACTCTCCGTGAATCGGCACGAAATACTTGGGACGCACCAGATTCAGCACCAGCCGCAGTTCTTCCGAGCTTCCATGTCCCGACACGTGAATCGGCGGATTCATCGATCCATACACCACGTCCGCCCCGCGCCGCGCCAGGTGATTCATCATCCGGTAAATCGCTTTTTCGTTCCCCGGAATGATGCGCGCGCTCAGCGCGACCATGTCGCCCGGCTCGATGGAAAGCGATTTGTGATTGTCCACCGCCACGCGCGACATCGCCGACATCGGCTCTCCCTGCGTTCCTGAAACCACCGTGACGGTCTTATTCGGCACGGACTGCATGATGTCCTGCGGACGCAGCAGGATTCCGTTGGGAATCGTCAACAGGCCCAGGTCGTGCGCGATCTCCGTCGTCGCCAGCATGCTGCGCCCCAGAAACGCGACTTTGCGGCCGTATTCATCCGCCAGATCGAGAATCTGCTGCAACCGGTGAATCGACGACGAGAAACACGAAATCACCAGCCGCCGCGGCGCGCGCACGAACAGATCCTCCAATCGCGGACCCACCGCGCGCTCGCTCTCCGTGTAGCCCGGACGATCGACGTTGGTCGAATCGCTCATCAGCAGCAGCACGCCGCGCTTTCCGTAGGCGGCCAGGGTGTGCAGATCGAACAGCTCGTTATCGGTGGGCGTCGGATCGACTTTGAAATCGCCGGTATGAATAATGATGCCGAGCGGCGTGGTGATCGCCAGCGCGACGCACTGCACAATGGAATGCGTCACGTGCACGAACTCGATCGAGAACGGCCCCAGTTCCAGCTTTTCTCCCGGCTTGACGATTTTCAGTTTCGCCTTGTCGAGCATCTGGTGCTCTTCCAATCGCCGTTCCACCAGCGCCAGCGTGAACGCGGTCCCGTAGACCGGCACATTGAGTTGCGCCAATAAAAACGGCACCCCGCCAATGTGATCCTCGTGCCCGTGCGTCAGCACGACGCCGCGAACCTTGTCGGCGTTCTGCTCCAGGTAGGTGAAATCCGGCGTGACGATATCGACGCCCAGCAGTTCCGCGTCGGGAAACATCATTCCCGCGTCCAGCACGATGATGTCGTCGTTATAGCGAACCGCCATCGAGTTCATCCCGAACTCGCCCAATCCGCCGAGTGGGATGATCTGCAGCTTCTTGTCAGACATGTATGAAGTTCAAGGTTAACACTAGCGCGGAGCCATGCCCGTCTCCGGCGCAATCCGCGGGACGCGACGCGGCCACACTCGCGCGATCTCTATTTGGTTGCCTGGAAGGTTGCCCACGCGTGCGAATCGAGATCCTTCAACACGCCCTTTTCCCAGGCGAAGTCCGGATGCGCCTTGATGTGCTTGGCCGCTTTGAAATGAATCCCGCAGGAATGCCCCATCGACGCCGAAAGCATCATCTGCGACGCCATGGTCGAATCGGCCACCTTGTTCTGCACCGCGCCCGCATTGCCGTAGGGCGGCTGCCACGGCTGCGATCCGCGCGAGGACAATTCGATGTGCCCGCACAATGTGCGCTCGTCCGCCTCGACTTTCTTGTCGAACGTGTCGTAATGGTCCGCCAGGAATTTCTGTCCCAGCGCGACGTCGATGCGTCCCTTGTTTTCCGCCATCAGCGAATCCCAGCGGACGTGGCGGGCATTGGCGCTCAGCGAGAGATCCTTCACGTCGAAATCGGTTTCGTCGCGAGCGAGCGCCGGGTCGATCGGATAATTCGATCCCGCGAAATAGCCGTCTTTCGTACGCCACAAATTGACGTGCTTCAGGCCGAGCTCCAGGCTCGCGACCTCGCCCGTGTTGCGATCCGCAATCAGCCAGTCGTTCGCATAACCGCCGTTGTTGCCGTCTTTCATGATGCGCGCGAAATCGTCGATCGACGCCGAATACTGCATCGCCTTGCGCGCGCGCACAAATTCGGGAACGCCGCTCGGATCGAAGCCGTGAAAACCCGTGATGGTGGTTTCGGTGATCATGATGCCGGCCGAGTTGATTCCGAAATCGTCGCCCGAATGAATCAGGCCGGGCATGCCGTCCATGATGAAGTGATAGCCGTGCTCGGGCGCGACGTCGAAGATGATGTTCCAGCGCGAGCCGGTCACGTAATCGGTCCAGTTATTGTGCGCGATCACCGGCTTGCCGTCTTTCGTATAGCTTCCGGTGGCGACAAAGGCGCTGCAATGCTCGCCCGTGGGACGCTTGGAATTTTTGTCGGCCCACTTGGTGTAGTACGGATCCAGTTCCAGCCACGCATTGGTCGCCACCAGGTCCCAGATGTCGAGCGCGACGCCCTTGGCCTTCAGCCCCTCGACGATGCCTTCGAGTTCGGCGCGATATTCGGCTTCGATATGCGGCCACAGCACGCGCTGCGCCGCGTCGCGAAAGAACGACCAGTCTTTCGAATCGTGCGTCAGTTCGAGCTTCACCGCGCGATGCGCATCGGCGATTTCGGCGGAGAGCAGATAGCCGTGCTGATAACCGACCTCGGCCGGCGAGCCCTCCAGGTGCACGAAAATCCACCCGTTCCGCGGCGCCTTGCGGAACGATTTCTTGAGCTTGGCGGAATCGGCGGGCGCGGAAACCTTCGCGGGCGCCGCATAGGAAAACGCGGCAAGGAGCAGGGCGGCGAGAATCCGTTTCATAGACGCCATCATACTCTGGTTCGGGAATCCGTTTGTCATGCTGCACGGGAGGCGTCGCCGCGACTGAACCGCGACCGCAGGGAGCGGCCCCCCCACATGCGACAGCCGCAATCCAGACCGATCAGCGCTCGCCGCTCCCTTGTATGTTGGAACCACGGAGTAAGCCCGGCTCCGTGGCTGCGGAGCCGGGCGGACGACGCAGGATCGACCGCTCCCCGGTTTCGTTGACACGATCCGTACCAAAGCTGGATCTGCGCCGTCATCCGGTTGTACCCGAACAGTCGCTAGGGCCGGCTCGTCCGAGCCCGCATTTTGCAA
>JAIQFJ010000243.1 GCA_020073325.1 Terriglobia bacterium
CCAATCAGACATTTTGCGATTCGCAGGTACAGCTCGCACCACAGCAGTTCTTTTCCAATGTCTACATCCCGACCGCGGCTGAGCTTGCCGGCAATTTCCCCGCGTTCACAGGTCTATTGGTGAATCCTGCGACGAATCAACCCTATTCGGGCGGAGCGATTCCGTCCAACCAGTTGGGCACGGTATTCGCATGGCGGATTGGTCCTGCTCAGGCGAGGGGGACGCCCGGAGGGTGGAGCTCGGCGGGATCGATGACCGCCGCTCGATCGCTCCATTCCTCGATCCTGCTCCCATCCGGGAAAGTTCTGATCGTGGGACCGCTCAGGAGCGTTGAAACATTTGATCCCGCGACGGGAACGTTCGCCCAGGCGGGAAGCCTCGTCACGGCACACTGCGGTCTGAATAGCGCGGTGCTGCTGAACGACGGCCGCGTATTGGTTGCCGGCGGGCCGTGCGCGCCAACGACAGCGGAGATCTATGATCCCGAAACACAGAAATCGACACTCACCGGTTCGACTTCTGATCCGCACGGATCGGCAGGTACGGCCACGCTCCTCAGCGACGGACGTGTACTCGTCGTCGGAGGGCTCACTGGCAGCTCAGACCCTTCCACCGGAGCCGAGATTTATGATCCTGCGACGGGTAAGTTCACAAAAGCCGGCCCAATGACATGGAATCGAAATCGTCATAGCGCCACGCTGTTACCGGACGGCCGCGTCCTGGTCGCCGGCGGAATTCATGTGCTCGGGGGTGAACAAGACCCGACTCCGACGTTCGGTACTGCGGAGATTTTCGATCCGAAGACGGGCAATTTCACGCTCGCCGCGCCCCTGGTGACGGAGCGTCTCAACCACTATGCCATTCTGCTCTCAAATGGAAAAGTCCTGCTGGGCGGCGGCTATGGGCCCGGTCCGAGTTCGGCGGAACTGTTCGACCCGCTCACGAACCGATTCTCGCCCACGGGCGACATGAACGAACCGCGCCAGGAAGGGATGACGGCGTCACTTCTTTCGAACGGACAGGTCTTGGTTGCCGCTGGCACGATCAGCCAGCCGACCTCCACGAGCACGGCGGAATTGTACAATCCGGCAACGGGGAAGTTTACGCTTACCGGCAATCTTTCGACATCGCGTCAAAGCCACGCTGCCTCGGTCCTGAATGATGGGCGAGTTCTGATCACCGGCGGCACTCGTGTTTGTCCCCCATGCAACCCGGCTATCGCGTCCGCTGAACTGTATACTCCGGTTACACAAGGAATCATCACCTCGCAATCCGGGTTGACCTTCCGCGTCGCGCAGGGGAACACGACGGCTCCGTCGCAAAGCGTCACCGTACTTAGTTCCATCGATACGATTCCCTGGACTCTCTCAACGAAAACGTTTCAGGGCGGGGGCTGGCTGACAGCGACCCCATCCGGCAATGTCAGCGATCCGGCGAAGGCGCCGGTGACGATCGCGATTAACGTCAATCCCGCGGGGCTTGCCGCGCAGGATTACTATGGCTCGGTCACGCTTTCGCCGAGCGATGGAAAACATCCGCCGGTGACGATTGCGATCGTGCTGAGCATCGTTCCTGCGGGAGCCGCGGAGCCGCCTTCGGTGCTGCCCGGCGGGCTGGTTTTTTTGACGCCCGCAAACACGGCGGGGACACCGCAGTCGTTTGTGATTTCGAATCTGACTTCAAAGCAGCTTGCCTTCGCGGGGACCGCGGCGGGATCGTCAGGCTGGTTCGATTTCAACCCGAAATCAGCGACGATTGCCGCGGGACGCGCGACGACGATTAGCGTCACGCCCGCTGCTGCGGCCTTCGCGCCGGGTGTCTATCGAGGCTCGATTCAGCTTGCGTTCGGCGATGGCAGCTCGCAGGTGGTCGATCTGCTTCTGGTGGTTTCCTCCGGCGTGACGCCGTCTGCGAATTTCACGACGCCTTCGGATTTCGCGGCGGCGGCCGCTACTCCGACGTGTACCGCGACGAAACTACTGCCGGTGTTCACGACGATCGCCGCAGGATTCAACACGCCCGCTGCATGGCCCAGTTCCGTCATTGTGCAGGTCGTGGACGATTGCGGAAACGCGGTGAGTTCGGGATCGGTGGTGGCTTCGTTCAGCAACGGCGATCCTCCGCTGGGCTTGATCTCGACGGGCGGCGGAGCATGGAGCGGCACGTGGGTTCCGGGGCTTGCGACAACGAAGATGACCGTGCGCGCCGACGCGACACATGCGCCGTTAGTCGGAAGCGTGCAGGTGAGCGGCCAGATCGCGAAGAACGCCGGCGTACCGGTGGTGACACCTGGAGGGATCGTGAGCACGGGAGATTTCGTAACCGGCCCGGCGCTGGGTCTGACCATCGCGATTTTCGGAAGCGGATTCGCCGATGCTCCAGTGCAGCCGCAGACATTGCCGCTGCCGCATCAGGTGGGGTCGACCACGGTGGTGCTGGGTTCGGAAACCTTGCCGCTGTTGTATGCGAGCGACGGATTGATCGCGGCCGTGATTCCGTACGATGTGCCGGTGAACGCATCGCAGCAGTTGGTGGTGACGCACGGCAACGCGGTTTCGGTGCCGGTGTCGTTCGGGATGTTCGACGCAGCGCCGGTGGTGCTGGCGACGTCGGGCGCGGGAACGGGCCAGGCGCACGCGTATAAATACGATGCGCAGGGCAACGCGATTCTGGCGAACGCGGCGGATCCCGCAACGGCGGGCGATCCGCTGGTGATCTACGCGATTGGATTAGGAGCCGTGTCGCCTTCGGTGAACGCAGGCGACGCATCGCCGTCGAGTCCGCCGAGCACGATTCCCGGCACGGTGACGGTGCAGATCGGCGGAGTTCCCGCGAAGGTCGCATTCGCGGGATTGACGCCGACGGCGGTGGGGTTGTATCAGGTGAACGTGACCGTTCCGCCAGGAATCACACCGGGAGCGCAGGTGCCGGTGACGATCTCGGTCGGCGCGAAGGCGAGCTCGGGGGCGACGTTTATGGGGATTCGCTGAATTCGGTCGCTACCGATAGTGTGACTTGACGGACCGCGAACGCGTCGATGTGTGCAGGAAACTAATGAGCACCACGGGGACGCTGAGCGAGTGCAACACGCACCCGGAGCCAGTCCCGCTTCTGATCCTCAAGCCTTCGATGCGTGTTCATGATGCGCGCTCCGCAGTGATAAACAGGCACGAGCAGGGAGCCGGAAGATAGTTCAATAGCATCGGATTCGACGGCGAGCCTGAACCGCTGGGCATGAAGTCTGTAAGCTTGACATACATTTTTGTAAGCTCGCTCTCCAAGGGTTACGACAACTGGGGGAGCAATCAGATTCAGGGTCGGTTTCAGGAAAAGCGCACCGCACGTCGCGAACCATGCGGGATCTACCTTTGCCTGCATACCTCCTTGCTTTAGGCAGAGCACCGCGTTCGTGAGAAAGACAGTACCACCTCCCGAATTCGTCGCCGCTGGTCGTTCAATCTAAACCCCAGCCACAGACAAGAGATCGCGGAGTGTCTTGTTCGTCGGGTTTCCAGCGATATCGCGACCGGAATTGCTCAAGAAGTACGTGTCGTTTCCCCAATCCTGCCCAACGACAACCAAATCTGCATTGAGATTCCCTTGCCACAGCGTCCATGGCCCAAGCTGATCACGATCGAAACGGCCCCCACCGCAATCCGCTGGGTTGGTCAGACCAGGACACGACCGACAGGCCTTTCGCCGCACCACCAGATCCTGGTACGCGAGCCGGACGGTGTTCCCGATCGCTCGCTGACTGTGTTGGAATATCGAATCCCCGTTATTCATAAGCCATACTTGCGCCTCCGATACCGAGGCCCTCTCTGATCAATCGGTGGAGCGTTGTGGAGTCCGCATTCTGAGGCGCGAACTCCGTAAGACTCATCCCGGCGATGCGATGGTGTGCACGCAGCCAGCTTAGCGTCGAGATCAGTTCCTCGAGGTGCAAGCCGTTCGGGGTCGGATAGACGGAGTCTGGATAGAGGGCGCCGTCCAGTACGTCATAGTCCACGTGCACATAAAGAGGATCGGCTGGGTCCAGTTCGTCGAACCTCTCCCGGACGGGAATGCGATGTCGTGCGATGTACTCGCGTTCGGCGGGATCGGCATCGCGCAGTCCTGAAAGCACAATCTGCTGAGGCGAGATCGGCACAGGTACAAGCTCTACCAGCGCCGCAGGACCCTCGCCGGTGAGCGTGCGCAAGATCATTCCGTGGAAGTTCGCTGAGGGCGAGGTCGCCGGCGTGTTCAAGTCGGCATGAGCGTCGAACCAGACGACGCGGAGCTGGCCGTTGTAGTGATCGTTGAGCTTTGCCACTACAGCGAGTTCTCCTCCGCAATCTGCGCCGAGGTTGTAAATCGGAGGTGCGGCGTCGCTCAGGATCTCCGCGAGCGCCTTCGCGTGAGCGACGATGGCGCTCAGATTTCGCACACCTTCGTGAACCTGGCCATCGGCAGCTAGAGGTGCGGGAACTTCCACCGCGTTGGGAACCAGCGCACGGAGCCGTGGCATCGCATCTCTTAGCCGATTAGGCGTTGGCGCGCCGTGATGGTGCCAATTGAGAAGAACCACCCTCGCATTGTCACCCATCTTGGGCTGCACCGAGCGCAAGATTACCGCTGGAACGTTGGAAGACGATGATGTTGCTTAACGGGCGGCAATCCGCATGATGAATGTGCCGTGCGACTGAAGCATTGAGCCTAGGCGCAACCCCACTATCGGCGTGGAGCCTTTGCGCTTGATGATCAGCCCACCAACCTGGCCCCATCCGCCTTGCTTCAGATTTCCATTGAACGCTCGACGCACGGCGCTAGCGACGATGTCGACCAGTTGCAAGCCAAGCTCGTTCTTCGAATCGGCGCTCTCTTGAAGTATCTGCTTCATGTTGAGAACGCCGGAAACTTCCGACGAGTCGAAGTGCTTGTTCTCGTCCATCCATTTGAGAGTCGCCGCATCTTCGAATCGCCCGTGTTCGCGCGAAAACGTTCCATATGTGAATAATCGCCACCTTTGAGTCGAGTGAACGGCTTCTTTAATGATGTAGCGATTCCAACCGGAACTATGAGCGAGGTCCAGAGCTTTTCCATCGGCGTCACGTCGCGATCTTTGCGGTCGATCACCCAGTCAAACCGGCCGAGTTCGTCGGGAAGTCGTTGGCAGTAGTACATGGTCGCGGTCTCGAACACGCGTCCGATCAACTTGATAGTGAGGAATGCTTGGACGAATAGCTGCAAAGGAGTGTCTAGGATTGAATGGCTCAACTGCTTCATCTCATCGATCATCGTTGGTTGATGATCCGCAGTGACCGAATCAGCAACGGTCTTCGCCTGCGCCGCCCTGAATTCCTCCAACTGCGGCGTTGTGTGGCCACCCATGTCGATCAGTTGAAACTAAAAGAGACCGTCGAACGAGATCAAGAGATCGATAACGTGCGCGATTTGCGTCTCGCCTAGCTCGCGGCCCTTAATCTCGATGGCTTGGTTCCCCCACGCATCGCGGAGCCGAAGAAACTGATAAAACAAGTCGGTTTCCTTGCAGGCAGGAATTATGAGCGCGGCGACGATCGAGAATAGATGATCCTTTCCAATAGGGACTTGGAACGTACCGCCCTCGTCAATATAGATCCGCATTTTCCTGGGCTCCTGCTCCTAGAATGAGTATCGCTATTCCAAGCCGCGAAACGTTTTCTCTTGACTCATCTTTCAGAGTGCCGTATCTTACGCACACGATACGTACACTGTTGATTTGAACGTATATTACGGAGGCGTGTGGCGATGAGCACGGAAGCTATGACTGAACGTTTTGAGATGCGACTCAGCGCGTCGGTTCTGGAGCAGGTGGACGCGTGGCGCGGCCGACAAAGCGATATTCCTTCGCGAGCCGAAGCCATCCGCCGCCTGATAGAAGTCGGCCTTTCCGCAAGTAATGAGACGCAGGTCCAACTATCCGACGGCGATAAACTGATCCTGCTGATGTTGCGTGACCTGTTCAAACAACTCAAGCTGAAGGACGGCGAAATCGACCCCGACTTCATCGCAGAAGTCATTTTCGGCGGACATAGCTGGGGGCTAAAGTGGCAGTATTCCGGCATCTTCCACGGCCATGAGGACAAAAGGGCGGTGGTCTCCGAGGTGGTCGACGTTCTCGACATGTGGTCTTTTCTCGAAGCTGCTCACCGAAAGCTTTCTAAGGCCGACAAGGCTCGTGTCGCAACTGAAGCGGCACCCATAGGAAAGCACGTCCAATTCGGCGGCTTTGACGGCAATGAGGAGAGTGAATACGGCAGTGTGGGCGATAACTACCTTGACTCATCAAGCGGGTGCGGCGTATGCTAGGGCAGGTATCCCCTATGAGCATAATTCACGTTGGGCACATAAAGTCTTCGTGCGAGAAGAGGTTTTCTTCGCTTGTGGACGTTTCGGACATTCACGCCGCCTCCGTGGACGATAAGGAGGTTCACTTCCTATCGCGTTCATTGGCCGCCTTCTCGATAGCGGAACTTGCCAAGGTTGATGATCGCCTAGCGGCTGAATCCGTGGTAGACGAGCAAGACGACGACGGCATTGACGCCTTTTACTTTGATCGAGAAGAGCACATCTGCTATGTGATCCAATCCAAATGGGTAAAAAGTGGAAACGGGAGCATAGATGTCGGATCAGTCCTTAAGTTCTCGCAGGGCGTTACCCATTTACTCAGCGGTAACGACACTTTTCTCGGTCCTAAGCTGCGCAAGAAGACATCCGAAATACAGGATGTTCTGGCGGACTCGCGGGCAACTTTTGTTTTGGTTATCTGCTACACCGGGCAGCAACCACTCTCAGCAGAGGCAATGAAACCATTAGATGAGTTGCTTGCCGAACTGAACGACGAGGAGGAACTTGTAAGCCTCAGAGTCCTGCGACAAAAGGAACTTCATCGGGTTGTTGCCCAGCATGCATTAGGTGAATCCGTAGACTTCTCGATAATGCTCCACGAATATGGTGTTGTAAGAGAGCCGTATCGCTCTTACTATGGTCAGGTGGACGCAGCGGACATCGTGTTATGGAGTAGGTTTGGTGACCATTTATATGACAAGAATATTCGTGGCTTCAAGGGCAGTACGGATGTAAATGATGGGATCGTATCTACGATCAAAAACAACCCCGAAAACCTTCTTTACTTCAACAACGGAATCACAATTTTGTGCTCTCAGTTAGACAAGCAGCCCCTCGGCGGGAAGAGTCGGACTAGCGGAGTGTTTGACTGCAAAGGGGCGAGCGTAGTGAACGGCGCACAGACTGTAGGAAGTATCATTGCGGCGCTAACTACCACTCCGCCGGTGTCTGCTCCTCCTTCGCGAGTGATGGTCCGGTTAATTTCACTGCAAGACTGTCCACAGAATTTTGGGGTTGATCTCACTAGAGCGGCGAACACGCAGAACAGAATTGAAAAACGGGATTTCGCGGCATTGGACGAACAGCAGGGACGGCTTCGCACTGATCTGCTTTTGTCATTGCAAAAAGAATACGTTTACCGTACCGGCGATAAGCCTCCATCGCCCGATAGCGGATGTACTCTTGACGAGGCAACGGTGGCGTTAGCTTGTGCCCAGACGGATGTGTCTTTTGCCATGACATCCAAACGCGAAGTAAGCAAGCTATACGAAGACATCAAGCAAGCTCCCTATACGATCCTATTCAATTCTTCAACTACGCCCTTGCGGTTATGGCGCTCGGTTGAAGTGATGCGTGCGGTTGATGTATATCTAAAGCAAGCTCACCTTTCACTGGAAGGCAAGAGTCGTCTAATCGCAATTCACGGCAATCGCGTTGTTTTGTACTTGGTGTTTCGCCAGTTGGGTGCCACGATCCTGAATGAATCAATCGTCGATGTAGCTCCTGAGATGGCTAAGATACGAGATGCAGTCGCTAACACTCTCGGTAAACTTGTCACAAAGGCCACTGAGATGTTTCCCACGGCCTATCCGAGCAACTTGTTCAAGAACATCACTAAGTGCAAGGCGCTGATTAATGCCCTTGATGGCGATGGATGGTAGGATGAAAAACAATGAAACACTCTGTAGAGTACGAACGTTTTACGGCACTCGTGGATCGCGTCCTAGCCGTTCCGCACGAGGTGATAAAACAGCGCATCGAGGAGCATAGAAATAAAGCAGCCGCGAACCCTAATCGTCGCGGCCCGAAGCCGAAACAGAAGGCCGTCAAGCCTTCCGCTTCGGACCCCGAGGCAGCGTCCTAGTTGGTCGCTTCCGGTTTTTCTCCCACCTCGCCGGTGACTTCGGCCCACGTCAGGCGCTTTCCAACGATCTTGCGGACAGCAAGATCAAAGCGGTCACTGTCGTTCAACGGTTCCCCGTTGGCGTCCTTGCGATTTTTGAATCGAAACGCCTGCTCATCGACGTAACGAAACAGGTGGAACGGTTCCACGGAAATGTAGGTCCCACCGATCCCGCGCTTTAGCAGACTCCAGAAGTTTTCCAGTCCGTTCGTGTGCACATTCTCGCGAACATATTCAACAGCGTGATCGACGGCGTAATGCTCAAAGTTTTCGCTCAGGCCGTCGTAGGACAGAAGGAAATCACTGTACACGGTGCTCCCTGCTTCGACGTGCTTGTGGACTTCAGCCTGAAGTGCCTTCTTCTTGCGATTTGGAACTACAGCGGTACGAACCTTTCCGCCGCGCTCAAGGATGCCCATAACTGCGGTCTTAGCCTTGCCGCCAGTTCCGGTGACGCGGCGTGCCTTCACGCCCTTGTGCATATTGCGAGCCTTGCCGCCGATGAATGTCTCATCCACTTCGACTTCTCCGGAAAGCTTACCGCCGGTGTTTTCATCCTGCAACGCGAGGCGAATGCGCTGAAGCATAAACCACGTGGACTTCTGGCTGATGCCGGTAGCGCGGCTGATTTCGTAGCTACTGACTCCGTTCTTACAATTGGCGAGCATCCACATAGCAAGCAGCCACTTATCAAGAGAGATCGGAGAATCTTCAAAAATAGTTCCCGTCTTCAAAGTGAATTGCGCGTGATCGTGGCGAGTCTTGCACTGCCAGATACGGCGAGACTTCACGAACCCACTTCAGGCGAACCACACCGAGGACAGGTAACTCCATTCGGCCAGCGGCGAGCCACAAGGTAGTTGAGGCAGTTATCGGCATCCGCGAAATACAGGATCGCTTCTTGAAGAGTCTTAGGTTCGGCTACGCGCTCCAGGAGTTGACGCAGGTGCTCGTGGAACGAACGGGAGCGCAAGGCCGGATATTTGAGCCAATGCCAGTCGATCGCCTCGGCGACCTTGCACAGCTATTGTCAGAGCTGGATTTTGTAAAGGGATGCCTCGAGGACATGATGCATACGGAAGCACGCCAGCCGCTGCGACCAGATCCGCCGACGGTATGGAACTGAACGAAGAAAAGCCGCCGGCACTCGGACCGGCGGCTGGAAAGAGACGAACGGCGATGCTACGGCTTGATCGAGTAATTGCGCTCGCCATCCTCGCCCTTGGATGTGACCGCAAGGCCCATCTTCTTGCCGATGGTCCCGGACAAAAATCCGCGTACGGAATGCGCCTGCCAGCCTGTGGCTTTCATCAGTTCCTTGGAAGTTGCTCCGCCGGGGCACTGCAGCAGTTCGAGGATCTTGGCCGCTTTGCTGCCATCCCGTGCGGCTCCGCCCTTCTTTTCGCGCTTGGGCTCTTTGGGCGCTTTCTTGGCGGGGGTGGCCTTCTTCCCCGACTTCTTGTTCTTGGGCGCGACGTTCGCGCCCTTTTTGCCAACACGAGCCGTTTTCGTTGCTTTCTCGGGAGCCGCGCTGGCGGCTGTTTCCGTTTGCTCTGCGATCGCGATCATGTTTTCTCCTTTGGCGGTGATTGCCGTCGTGACATGAATCGCTCTGGTCGAAGCGCAAAGCAAGGCAATTCTGCGCATCGAAGCGCATGGCGATGGTGTGGCGATGGCGGAGGGCGGTAGTGCGGAATCTCGCGCACAGAGTGGCACGACTGGAGGAGCGGATCGCTCCGAAACGCGTGCGGCGAATCGTTCTGCGCTATGAAGGCCCGGGAAGCGAGAAATTCCCAAAACCGACGCAGGAGGAGATGGACAATAATCCCGTAATCACAATGCAGTTCGTGGTGGCAAAGGATGGGCGGCCCGTTGATCCTATAGACGCCCGGCAAGTGGCGGTCAGTGGCACTAC
>JAIQFJ010000244.1 GCA_020073325.1 Terriglobia bacterium
GATGCAGCTTGCGCAGCGCACGGCGATCCGCGGCCGGGTCGCCGTCGGATTTGCGATCCACGTTGCGTGTCACGAATTTCCAGACGCGCTCCAGGAATCGGCGCTGACCGCCGACGCTCGATTCGTTACACGGCGTGTCCTTTTCCGGAGGCGCGGCGAATAGAACGAACAGGCGGCACCTATCGGCGCCGTACTTCTCGATCATCTCTTCCGGATCGACCGTGTTGCCTTTCGACTGCGACATCGCCGAGCCATCGGCGCCCAGCACCATGCCCTGAGTGAACAGATTTTTCGCCGGATCGCTGTGCTGCGCCATGCCCATGTCGCGCATGAAGCGCGTGAAGAAGCGCGAATAGAGCAGGTGCAGAATGGCGTGCGTGACGCCGCCGATGTACTGATCCATCGGCATCCATTTTTCAGTGATTGCGGGATCGAACGGAGCCGACGAGTTGTGCGGATCGCAATAGCGATAGAAATACCAGGACGAATCGACGAACGTGTCCATGGTGTCCGTCTCGCGGCGGGCGTCCTCGCCGCACTTGGGACACTTCACGTTGACGAAGGACGGAACATCCTCCAGCGGCGAGCGGCCCTTGCCGCCAATCTTCACATCGATCGGCAACACCACCGGCAAATCTTTTTCCGGCACCGGAACCACGCCGCATTTCGGGCAATGAATTACCGGGATCGGCGTGCCCCAGTAGCGCTGGCGCGAAATTCCCCAATCCTTCAGACGGAAGGTGACCTTGGGCTCGCCGAAGCCTTCGCGCTTGGCGCGATTGCTAATCACGCGGCGCGCCGCTTCGCTGGTCAGACCCGAATATTCGCCCGAATTTTCCACCAGTCCGTCATCGCAGAACGGAGCCGTGACGCGATTCTCGATCGGCTTTCCTTCCGGACGGACGACGGGGATGATCGGCAAACCATATTGCGTGCAAAATTCGAAGTCGCGCTCATCGTGCGCGGGAACGGCCATAATCGCACCGGTGCCGTAATCCATCAGCACGAAGTTGCCGACCCACACCGGCATCCTCGCGCCGCTGAACGGATTGATCGCGTAGGCTCCGGTGGCAAAGCCTTCCTTCACGACGTCGCCGGGGCCTTTCGTGGCACGCACGTCGACCATTTCTTTCGCCCGGGTGCGGCCCGCTTCGTCGAGCAGCTTCTGCCCCAGAGGATGTTCCGGCGCGATGATGACGACCGTCGCGCCATAGATGGTATCGATGCGCGTCGTGAACACGCGGATCTTGTCCGGCGATCCTTCCAAGGTGAAATCGACCTCGGCGCCTTCCGAGCGTCCGATCCAGTTGCGCTGCATCGACAGCACGCGCTCCGGCCATCCGCCTTCCAGTTTCTGATCGATGTCGCGCAACAATTCTTCGGCATAAGCGGTGATTTTCCAAAACCACTGCTCCATCGCGCGCTGCTCGACCTTCACGTTTTCGTGACGCCAGCAGCAGCCGTCGACCACCTGTTCGTTGGCGAGCACGGTGCCGCACTCGGGGCACCAGTTAAGCAGCGCCTGTTTGCGATAGGCCAGGCCGCGCTCCATCATTTTCAGGAAAAACCATTGGTTCCAGCGATAATATTCAGGCTCGCAGGTGGTCACTTCGAGCGACCAGTCGTAGGCGAAACCCATGCGGCGGAACTGGCGCTTCATTTCCTGAATGTTCGTCAGCGTCCATTCACGCGGATGGCGATTGCGCTGGATCGCGGCGTTTTCCGCGGGCAGTCCGAACGCGTCCCAACCCATGGGATGGCGGACGTTGTAACCGCGCATCCACATATATCGCGCCAGCGCGTCGCCGATCGAGTAGTTGCGCACGTGGCCCATGTGCAGGCGGCCGCTGGGGTACGGAAGCATCTCGACCACGTAATACTTGGGCGCGGCGGAATCGGGCTCGGCGCGATAAAGGCTCGCGTCGGCATTCCAGCGATCCTGCCATTTCAGCTCGATTTGATTGTGGTCGTACGCGATTTCGGGCATAGAGATTTCAGTGTGTCGAGATTCCTCCGGTCATCGCCCGGCTGATCCACCGGCGTTTCTAAAATGAAGGCTTTGGAACGGAGCCTCGGATGCGCGAGGATGCGGCGGAACCCTTCTAATCCAATATAACCTTCACCGATATTCGCGTGGCGGTCGATGTGCGAACTGAGCGTGCCCTTGGAGTCGTTGGCGTGCATGACCGGCACGTGATCAAGACCGAGCAGGCGATCCGCCTCGGCGACGGTTTTCTTCAGGCCCTCGGGAGTCGCGACGTCGTAGCCGGAGGCGAGCAGGTGGCAGGTGTCGAGGCAAAAGCCGATGGGCAAGCCGGTCATCTTCGCGCCGTACTCGCGGATGACATGAAGTTCTTCGAACCGGCTGCCGAGCTGCGCGCCGGCGCCGACCGTATTTTCCACCAGCAGCATGAGCTTCTCGAACTTCAATCCGGCAGCGGCCTGCGCGACGCCTTCGATGAAGCTGAGGATGCCCTGCTCCACGGTCGCGCCTTTGTAATTTCCGGGATGCGCGACCAGGTAGTCGGCGCCGATGGCGATGGCTCGGGTCAGCTCGCCGCGGAAGGCTTCGACGGAAAGCGCGCGGACATTTTCATGCGCGGAGGCGAGGTTGATCAGGTAGTTGTCGTGAATGACCAGCGGAGCGAGCTCGTACTTTTCGCGGGCTCGCTGAAACGCGGCGATGCCGGGGACGGAAGGGACCGAGGCTTTCCATTGGCGCGGGCTGGAGGAAAAAATCTGGAACGTGTTTGCGCCGAGCTTGTACGCCTCATGCGCGGCATTTTCGAGCGCACCGGCGATGGAGGTATGGATTCCGAGCCGCAAGTATCGAGCTTAACGGATCGTGAGCCCCGGCCTTCACGAGTCTGTGTGAAAATGATCGGCGAACGTTCAGTTTTCACACAGACTCTCACAGGCGGGGCTTTCCTTACGAGGCGCTCAGTGAATGAAAGCCCGCGAGTCATCGCGGGGGCTTCTTCACGCGTAGAAATTGCGATCCCAGGCATGCTGCTTCAGAATCGCGCGAATATCGAGGGGCAACGGGCCCGCATCCGACGCCGCGATGTTTGCCTCAACATTGCGAACCGAACGCATCCCCGGAATCACTGTCGACACCGCGAGGTTCGATAAACAGAAGCGCAGAGCGATCTGCGGAAGCGAGCCTTCGATTCCTTCCAGATCCTTCTTCAGCGCATTGACATGCTCGACCACCTGCTTCTTGCGGTCGCCTTTGAAATAGCGATTGCGAAAATCGCCTTCGGGGAACGTTGTATTCTCGTCGACCGTACCCGTCAGCGCGCCCTCGTCGAGCGGAACGCGCGCCAGAACTCCGATGTTCAACTCGAGCGCCAACGGCAGCAGCCGCACTTCGGGCGATTGATCGAAGATGTTGTAGATCACCTGTACGGTGTCGATCAGGCCGGTCTTAATCAGCTCGATCGCCGAATCCGGCTGATGGTCGTTGATCGAAACCCCGACGAATCGCACTTTGCCGGATTTTTTCAGGTCTTCAAAGGCGCGGCGCCAGCCGTCGTCGTCGATCCATTCGGGATTCCAGACGTGAAGCTGTTGCAGATCCACCGATTCGCGATCCAGATTGCGCAGGCTCTGCTCGGTGGACCGCATGATGTGATCGTAAGGAAAAACGTCGGCGATCGCGATGCCGGGCCGCGCGGGCCAGAGATAATTTTTCGGCGGAACTTTGGTCGCGATGTACACGTTCGCCGGCGCGATCTGGCCGACCAGACGTTCGCTGTGTCCTTCGCCGTACACCAGCGCGGTGTCGATGAAATTCAGGCCGAGCTCGAAGGCTCGCTTCAATGCGCGAATCGATTCGTCATCGGTGCCTCCCAGCCACATCTTTCCGCCGATGCCCCAGGCTCCGTATCCGATCTCGCTGACTTCGATTCCGGTCCTGCCCAGTACGCGTGTACGCATAATTCAGTTATCGCTCACAACGCCAACGGCATGCTCCTTCATAATAGAGACAAGATGTTCGCGCGAATCTGCCTGTTTGCGCTGCTCGCGGTTTCAGCCTCCGCCGCGACGATCCGTTTGTATCTGAAAGACGGCACCTATCAACTCGCCCGCGAATACGAGCTCAAGCAGGATCGCGTGCGTTATTTTTCCACCGAGCGCGGCGAGTGGGAAGAGATTCCGCTCGAACTGGTCGACCTGAATCGCACCAGGCAGGACGCCGCCGAGCGCGAGGCCGAAGTGAAGGCCGACGTCAAGGCGCAGGCCGAGGAAGACGCCGCCATCGCCGAGGCCGAAAAACAGGTGGAAGCGATTCCGGTCGAGCCGGGCGTCTATTACATTCACGACACGAAGCTCGAGCCGATCAAGGTCGCAGAATCGAAGATGGTCAAGGACAAGAAGCGAAACGTTCTGAAGATCATGTCGCCGATTCCGATCGTGCCGGGCAAGCAGACGGTGGAATTGGACGGCGAATCGGCGGCGAAGCGCATCGATGAAAAGCGTCCCGAGTTTTTCTTCCGCCTGTCGAATGACGAGCGGCTGTCGATCGTCAAACTGACGCCGAAAAAAGGCGCCCGCGTGGTGGAAACCGTGGAGCTGGTCCCGGTGTCGAACGAAGTGGTGGAGCAGCCTGTGGAGGTCGCGTCGTTCAAGAAAATGATCGCCGATCAGCTTTTCAGGATCTGGCCGGAAAAGGACCTGGAGCCGGGCGAATACGCCATCATCGAGTTCACCGACGGCAAGGTGAATCTTCAGATTTGGGACTTTGGGATCGGGCCCGCGTCAGCGGCCAGCGACGCTCCGAAAAAACGCAAGTGATTCTTCGGCGCAGGCCGACCACGTGAATTTTTTCGCGCGCTCGCGTCCGCGCACGACGAGATCGGCGCGCGCCGCTTCGGATTCCAGCAAACGCGTCAGCGCCGCGGCGATTTCCGCAACGCTCTTGGGATCGACCAGCGCGGCCGCGCCTGCGGTCACTTCCGGCAGGCACGAGGTGTTCGATGTCAGCACGGGAACTCCCGCCGCCATCGCCTGTACGACCGGAAATCCGAATCCTTCATAAAGCGATGGATACGCGAACACGGCGGCTCCGGCGACCAGCGAAGGCAGCTCTGCCTCGGGGACGTAGCCGAGATACGTGGCTTCGGAGCGGATTCTCGCAAGCGTCGATTCGGCTCGCCAGCCGGAAGGACCCGCGATGATCAGTTCATATTGACGGAGAAGGTCCGGTTTCAGCAAGCGCCAGGCGTCGAGCAGCGTTTCCAGGTTCTTGCGCGGCTCGATCGTTCCGACGTAGAGAACATACTGCCTGCCCTGCTCCGGTTTGCGCACGCAAAAATATTCTTCGGGAACGCCGGAATAGATGGTTCGAATCTTTTCAGGCGCGATGCCGAGGAGACGGATCGCGTCCTGGCGCGTATTCTCCGAAACTGCAATGAGGCCGGCGGCCCGCTTCCAGATTTTCTCGGCGAAATTGCGGTCGGCGCGGACGTTGCCTTCGGTGTGGAACTGCGGCATCATCCAGCAGGTCAGGTCGTGGACGGTGGCGGTGAGCCTGGCGCGGCGAGGCGCATTGTGGACCTGATTCGACGCGTGAAAAATGCCGGAGCCGGCGCAGATCCAGTCGATCGCGGGATTGCCGGGAATGTTTGCGAAGTGCAGCAGAGCGATGCGCGAAAGCGTCTGCAGCGGGCCGAGCATCGACGCTTCGTGATCGAGCGACGCAAAGTCGCCCAGGTATGGGAAAGCCCGAATCTCATCTCCGCGCGCGGCTTTTCGCAGGCTGCGGATCCAGTGATACGTGTAGCTTTTCACGCCGGCGCTGCGAAGCAGAGCTGAGGTCGCGTCGACGGTGATGCGCATCAGGATCCGCTGAGTTTCAGGTCGTGGTTGGAGAACACAAACTTTCCGCCGCTTTCGGCGACCACGTGCAGCGCATTCTGTCCGACCAACGCAGCCAGCGCCGCCACACGCGGATTTTCCGCGCAGATGTAGTACAACTCGGGCGATTGCCAGCGCGCGCGAAATGAAGCGTCGTCGATGAACACGTCCTGTGGGGCGTTCGGCGCGTACGACCCGTACTGCAAATTATTGACGCGGCCGTTCAGCAGCAGGAGCCGTTCGCCATGATAAGCCTCGGCGTAAAAAACGATGGAGGAAAATGTATAGTACTGGTCGTCGAGAATCAACCTCCCGTGCGGCGACCGGTTCAGCGCCTCCGCCAGCGGACGCGACGCAAGATAAGGATCGAACACCACCAGCGCCAGCCGGGCCGCATGGAAGAACAGCACCATCATCACGACGGCTCCGGCGATTCGCCGCGTCCAGGAGGAGACGGCTCCGATTAGAAACGCGATCCCCGCGACGATCAGCGGCGTTCTTAGATAAGCGAACGACGCCATGGTGAGGTCGCCCATGTGGCCCAGCGACAACGTGTAGGCATCTGGATTCTGCGTCAGCGCGCGCGAAATGTCGCCCGGCGCGGGCAGGTTCCACACATTGACCAGAATGAACACGATCGCCGCGCACGCGAGCGTCGCGACCGTCGCGAGCGCGTAGGTCCCGCCCTTCACCCATGCCGCCGCGCGTTTCTCGGTCAACGCGCTCGCGATCAGCAGCGCCAGCGCCGGATAGCACGGCATCGAATAATATTCCTGGGTCGATGAAAACGTGAAGAACGTCAGCAGAAATCCGGCCCAGCACAAACACAGCAGGCGCATGCGCGAGGCGCGATCCACAGGCTTGAATCCGAGCTTCGCCACGGCCGGGAAATATACGCTGAACGGAAACAGCCAGACCAGGTGCAGCAGCCAGAAATACAGGCGAGGCACCGTGTTGTAATCCCGCGGATAGCGCAGATTCAGGAATCGCAGCACGTGCTCGTTCATGAAGTAGAACCAGAAAAAGCCGTGATACTCGCCGGGGACGCTGTGCATCGTCAGGTCGAAATAGGGCGGATTCCGCAGCGTCGCGAGGATGTGCCACGGGGCCGCGATCGCCAGTGCGATCAGCACGCCGCTCGGAAGATGCAGACGCTTCCACGCATCTTTCGGGCGCACGATCGCCAGGAAAATCAGCGCTGCCGCGATCGGGAAAATCGCGGCGATCAATCCTTTGAGCAGCAGTCCGGTGCCGATCGAAGCGGCCATCACGGCGGCCCACAGCCTGTGCCGATCCTCTTCGAGCGCGCGCAGAAATGCCCACATGGCGAGCGCAATCGTCGCGGTAATGGTCACGTCGGGAATCTGGATGCGCGTGAATAAAAACAGGCCGATCGATGTCGCCATGGCCAGGCCGGCGTAGGTCCCGGCTCGAATCGAAAACGCCCATACCCCGATCCGAAAGACCAGCCAGCACAGCACGACCGTGGAGAGCGCGACCGGCAGCCTGGCCACCCAGTCGTGGACGCCGAAAATCTTGAAGGCGATCGCGATCATCCAGTATTTCAGCGGAGATTTTTCAAGGTACGCGACGCCGTCCAGATGCGCCGTCACCCAGTCGCCCGAATCGAGCATGTTGCGCGCGATCTGGGCCTGCACGGCATCGACGTCGTCCATGAGCGACGGCGGACTGATGATACAACCCAGGAAAATGGCCGCGGCCACGGCCAGAACGATCAGTTGCGAGCGGGAATAGCTTCGCGAATCGACGCCGGGCTGGCGGAATGCGACGGCGGTTCGATCCCCCAATGTTTCATCCAAAGGAACAGAACCAGAAGACCCCATAGATGATATCCGAGGTTAGCACGCCGCTCGAAATGGGCGTGTAACGCTTCATTGACAGCCTCCCACGAAAACATCCCGGACGCGCGCACGTCGCGTTCGTTGAGCGTTTCCACCAGAAGCGGCTTCAGGATCGTCCGCAGCCAGTGATGCGCCGGAATGTCGAAACCTTCCTTCGGCCTGCGCGTCACCGATTTCGGCAAGCGGCCCTTCATCAGATCCCGCAGGACAAACTTTAGACGCCCGCCGCGGACTTTCATGTTCTCCGGCAGCGATGCCGCGAACTCCACCAGCCGATGATCGAGGAAAGGCGGGCGAACTTCCAGCGAATGCGCCATGCTCATCCGGTCGCACTTGTACAGAATGTCGTCGGGCAGATAGTAAAGCTGATCCAGCCAGATGAACTGATTGAGATAACCCGCCGCACCCGACGGCAGCGGTAAACTTCCGCCGTCGCTCGCGTAGCGATACAGGCGGCTCTTGTCACCGTCCGCAAACGTACCGTTCCAGAAAAGATGCGCGTCGAGCGGCCCCAGCAGAGAACCCTTCAGCATTCGCGTGATCTTGTAATCCAGCCCGACCTTCTCATCGGAAACCGGAAGATAGCGCGTCAGCCCCGCCGCAAGGCTCCGCACCCCGTACGGCAGCATCCGCAGCCTGCGCGCGTAGCGATCGGCAAGATAAGTCTTATAGCCGCCGAATAATTCGTCCGCGCCGTCGCCTGAGAGCGCGACGGTCACTTCGTCGCGGCACATTTTCGAAAGAAACCAAACCGGAATCGCGCCCGCATCGGCGCTTGGCTCGTCCGAATAGAAGGCCAGGTGCTGGACTGCGTCCAGCAAATCCTGCTCCGGCTTCAATTCGAATTCGTAATGCTCGGTCTGATACGTCTCGGCGACTTCACGAAAATAGCGCGATTCATCGAAGCTGCGGCCCGGGAATCCGACTGAAAATGTCTTGAGCCGCGACGGCGATTGCTCGGCCGCGTAATGCAGAATGGTGGTCGAATCGAGCCCGCCGCTGGCCCAGACGCCCAGCGGAACATCGGACGCCAGATGCTCGCGCACCGACATGCGGATCAGATCGTCCAACTGATCCTTGGCCGATTCCAGATCGAGCGTCGGATCGGGCCGGAACTGCAATGTCCAATACGGCTCGATGGTCACCGCGCCGTTGCGCCATTCGAGCCAATGGCCCGGCTGAAGTTTTTCGATCCCCTCGACCAGCGTGTGCGGACCGGGCACATAATTCATCGACAGATAGTGATCGAGTCCGGCCGGATTGATGCGCCGGTCGATTTCGGGATGCAGCAGAATCGCTTTCAGTTCGCTGCCGAAATAGAGATCGTCGCGGCGGCGCGCGTAATAGAGCGGTTTGATGCCGACCCGGTCGCGCACCAGAACCAGGCGGCGTTCGGATTCGGTCCACAGCGCGGCGCCGAACATCCCGCGCAGGCGTGGAAACGCCTCGACGTCCCATTCGAGGAATGCGTGCAGAACCGTTTCCGTATCGCAGCGTGTGCGGAATTGATGACCGCGATTCTTCAGTTCGCGGCGGACTTCATGATCGTTGTAGATCTCGCCGTTGAAAACCAGGACGGTATCGCCATCGTCGCTGATCATCGGCTGATCGCCGCTGGCGAGGTCCATGATCTTCAGGCGGACGGCTCCCAGAGATACGCTGCCCGATTCCCACGTGCCCTGCTGATCGGGGCCGCGATGGGTCAGCGAGCGGGTAACCTGTTCGATCCGCTTACGGTCAGACCTTGACTGTAGATGTGTAAATCCCGCTATCCCGCACAAAGTAACTTCATCCCAGCCGCATTCGGATCCCCTAAAAACGAATACGACAAACGTTACAACTTTAGTGTCGCACGAGCATACCACAAAGATGCGATCTCGGAAAAGACCTAAGATGGTGCCAAAGCGCGGGCGGACGAGGTCGCTGACGCTCGCCGCTCTTAAGAGTCCAGTTGTTCGGGAAAAACGGCGTATCCCTTGGGAGGCGGAAAGAGCTCTTGCAGCGCAATGAGCCGGCGCCGCAAATACCGGCTGGGCAACTGGCGAGGACCTGTATCAACGTCGATATCGCAACAAATCCCGTGGAGATAGAGCGTCAGCGTGTCGATAAAAGACTGGCGTGAGTAATCCCGAAACGCTTTGCCGCTGCGCGCTCCGTTCCGGGCGCCCGGACTACGGCGGAGGGCCTGCTTCAGCCGCCAGCTCGGTTCATCGACCTCGCCGTGTACATCGGCCGTCAATTCTTCCCGCAGGACGCGCGAAAAAGCCGTTTCCATTTCGTCGCTCCAGTTTTCGCCCATCAGCGTTGCGAGCAGATGATAGAAGCGGTAGTGATACTCGGCAACTTCCTGATCTTTCAGCGCAAACACCAGCACCGTTTCGTCGCCGACGCGCAGATGTGTGGACGTAGTGGTGCGGCCTTCCGGCGGTTTTTCAATCGACACGTAATCGCCCGAGGCGCC
>JAIQFJ010000245.1 GCA_020073325.1 Terriglobia bacterium
GACCAAACGCGCTGCCGATGAAACAGGACGAAACGCTCGCCGGGATAGCGCCGGTTCAGGTCGACGATTCCCTGGCGCACGGCCTCGAGCAGCGCTTCGTCGGCGGGATCGGACGCGTGCGCGCAATCCGTGAAGTCCGCGAGCAGCCCGAACCACAGATTTGATTCCGGATTCGCGAGCAGGCGAATTTCGAGTTTCTCCAGCTCATGCCGCACCGCGTCCGGATTCGTCAACATCATCGGAACCACGACCAGCGTCGCCTGATCCTCGGGAATGCCGTCGCGAAAGCTCATCTTGGGGAGCTTCGCCGGAGGCAGCATCGAGATCACCAGCGCGTTGACGATCTGCATCGCAAGTTCACTCAGCGGAAAAAGCGCGAGGATCCCGTAGATCGCCAGCGCGGCGATGTTGCGGGCGCCGGCCTCGTGCGCAAGCGCAATGACCACGACTGCAAAACATGCGGTGAGCGCAAAAATCAGCGAAAAGTACAACAGGGTGGCGTGGCGGCGGACGGCGCGCACCAGTTTCGTGCGCACCGGAACGCGCGTCGCGGTTTCTTTTTCCAGCTCGGCTATGGACGATGAAAGCAGAAATTGAGCGACGTGCCCGCCCGATCGCCAGGCCAGGCGCACCGCGGCCCGCGCAACTTCCGGTTCACTCGACGGGCTGTGGCGCGCGATCTGTTCGACCACGTGCCGGCACTGATCGCGCGTGTCGAAATCGCTGCGCGGATAGATGCCGCCGGGATCCTTTCGCAGGTCCGCTTCGACGCGGCTGACCTGTTCGAAAATTTCGGCGAACTCCAGGCGGCCTAAAATTCGCAGACTGCCGAACGCGTTCACGGTGGAAACGCGCCGCGCGGCTTCGTGCGTGTGCTCTTGTTGGACCAGCGGCGCGAGCGAACCGCCGAAGCGCCGCTCCATCCAGCGCTGCGCGGGGGCAAGCGCGCTTTCCTCGTCCTGCAATTGTTCCAGCAGTTCGATCCCGAAGTGCGGGAACGGCGCCGCGGGTTCCGCGTCCAGATGCGTGAGCATCGCGTCGACGGTTCCCGCGCGAGCCGCCGCCGCAAGCCGGTCCGCCCACAGGCTGGCGGTTTCGTGAAGCTGCTGCGACCAGCCGGTCTCGCGCGCGATGTCCGACAGCCGCTCGATCAGAGCGACGCGGAGAACCAGCGGGAACAGCCACAGGTCTGCCATCGTCAAACCCGACGGCTCGTGATCCTCGCGGAGGCACTCGGCCAGATTCTCAGGGGTGATGGCGCCGTCGGTGCGCTCGACCAGCGCGCGCGCAATGTCGTACAGACGCGCCTCGGCCGCGCTGTGATGCTTGGGAAGATTGCGGCGAATTTCGGCGGCGTTCGTGACGACAAGGTAGGAATTGTCGAGAAGCCATTCCGCGGCGGCGGCCAGAGTATGGTGGAGCCGCAGCGCGTCTTCGAGGCCGGCGCAGGCGTCGTGAAAATTGCGCTCGCCGCGATCGAGCCTTGTGAGCAACTGCTGCCGTGCGTCGCCCCGCAGTTCGCCCGCCGGCTGCGGCGGCTCCGCTTCGTACAGCACGAACACGGAGGGCGACCCCGCGTCGCGAAGTCTGCGCGCCGCTTCCTGTACGTTCTCGCGGGCGACGCGCGCGCCGGCCAGACGTTCTTCCGGAAGCAGCAGCGGACCATAGCGCGATTTGATCCGGCGATCCGCGGGCGAGAAGCCGCGGAGCACACTCTCCGGATGTCCTGTCCCGGGCGGGAAAAATCCCAACACCAGGCGGCGTGACGCGCTCCTCATGATCGATTTCTACCGGTGGCTCGAACTTCGTCTACCACGCCCGGCCGCGCGCGGCGCGCGTCAGCAGGCCCAGCACGAACAGAAATGCAAAAATGCTGGTCGCCATTCTTGGAGAAACCTCAGAGGCTTGCCCGGTGACGATGAAAACGGCGCTCAAGATGGCCAACAACGCGAACAAAATCATCCACCCGAGCATGGCGAGTCTCCTTCAAAGGCTGACTGAGTCATCTCTTTGAAAGCCCGCAACTCAAGTGCCAGCCGCGCTTGTCGAATCCTGCCAACAGCATGCGGACAGCGTCCGCATGATTTCCGGCAAATTCTCCCGGCCCGCTATGCAGAAACCGCCAATCGGCTCTCCACTCTTACGGAGACGGTCGTGCGACGCTACGTTTTTGCGGAAATGTGCGCAAGCGCCGCCGGTCTAATTGGACGGGGGAAATAAACTCGTATGAAAATTGCACTTCGATCGACGCTGGCTTTGTTTGTCGCTCTCGCGGGGTGTAGCGGTAACAAGACAGCTCAACCGAGCGCTTCGGAAACTCCGGCCGGCGGCTCCACTGCTCCTTCGGGGCAGCAGGCGGCGACGCAAAAGAGAGCTTTGGTGCGCTTCGCGCAAACGGTACACGGAAATCAGCCGATGGACCTGTGGTTCGGCGACATGAAGGTTTTCTCGAATGTCGGCTACAAGCAGGTGACGCCCTACATCGAGGTCCCGGCGGAGCGCCACGATTTCAAACTGCAAAACTCCGGCGACACACAAACCAATGCGCTCGCGACGAACAGCGAAGGACTGACGGCCGGCGCGCATTACACCATCGTCGCGGAAAAGAAAAACTCGAAGGATCAGGCCTTGACGCTCGATTCCTTGAATGACGATCTGACGCTGCCAGCCGAGGGCAAAGCGAAAATAAGAATCGTCAATGCCGCACTGGGGCTCGGCAAGATCGACGTGGTCGGTCCCGATGGAAAGATCTTCAGCGGCGTCGGTGACGACACGTCCACCAGCTATAAGGACGTATCCGCCGCCCGCGGCACGCTCGAAGTCCGGCGGAGCGATAAGAAGGTCGACGTGCTGCGCATCACCAATCTCAATCTGCAGCCCGGCAAGATCTACACCATTTTTGTGGTGGGAGGCGCGGGCCAGCCGATCGAGGGGGTCACGGTATCCGATGAGTTGACGCCGTCAGGAATTGGCGGCTAAGCCGCCGCTTCCGTCTTGACCGGCTCGTTCTTGGCTGCCTCGTTTTTCGCCATCAGGGCCTTATGCGTTTCCTGGATCTTGGCTGCCCGCTTTTCGACGCGCGACCTTGCGTCGCGCCGCGCGCGGAGCAGCCGGATCCGGATCGCCGTCTCCGTCACTCCCTGTTTCTTGGCGATTTCTTCCGCCGTGACGCCGCGCATCTGTTGTTCCAGCAGCGCGCGGTCGCACGGCCGGCAGATTTTCAGGATGCGCGCGACATCGATCGCGGCAAGATTTACCCCCGCCTTCGTGCACAACTCGGGAAGCGCCTGGTAGGCCGGTTCGCTGCGCAGGACGCTGCGATAAACATTGAGTGCGATCGTATTGACCCAGGTGACCACCAGGGCCTCATTGCGGAGCTGTGATAACCGCTCCCATCCCCTTGCCCACGCTGCCTGCGCCACTTCCCGGGCGCGATCGCGCGGCGCTCCTCGCGACAACAGAAGCCGCACCGTCAAATCGAAACCTCGCTGATAAGCTTGCCCGTATTCGTCTCTTGTCATATGGTTACCGCTCTCTTCAGGATGAGAACGCTTGTGCAAGGTGCACTCGGAAGGCCAGAAGCGTTAGCCCTGTTTAAGGACTCATAATCAGCGTCCCGCATTTTTCGCACGCGTAAGTTTTACGTTTCGATGCAGATTCTGCCACGATCTTTAAATCAAGTAGATGATTCCTCAAGCGCGGAACGTTAATTCTGAACGTGGGCGGCGTCGGCTTGCATCTAGATAGTCGGAAACGTCCCGCACGGCGACGGTATCTATGGAGAATAGGATGAAACGTTACGACGATGAGCCCATCTCGGACGAGCTTTCTCCAGAGGCAGTTCAAAATCAGGTTGAACGGATTCTGGGAAGCGAGAAGTTCGCGCGATCGAAGCGACTCAGAAGCCTGCTCCGATTCACGGTGACCCAAACGCTGGAGGGTCATGCCGACACGCTGAAAGAATACGTGATCGGAACGGAGGTTCTGAAGAAGCCCGAAACCTACGATCCGCGCCGCGATTCCCTGGTGCGCGTACTCGCCAGCCGGCTGCGCGTGAAGTTGAAGGAATATTACAACGACGGTGGCAGCGAGGATCCGCTGGTCATCGAATTTCCCAAGGGGAAATACGTCCCCCGCTTCCAGCGGCGCGAGCATCTGCAGACCGAAACTGAAAAGAAGCTCCGGGCCCGCAATGCCTTCTCGCTCGGAAAATTCCTCGCCGCGCGATTCAACGAGCACTCCCTGGCCGAGGCCGCCCAGCACTTTGAAGAAGCCGTCGAGGCCGACCCCGCCTGGGCCCCCGCGCACATCGGACTGGCCAATGTTTATGCCGATCAGGCGTTCCTCGGTTTCCGCCGTCCGCGTGAAGTGTGGCCGCTGGTGCGCCAGCAAGCCGAAGCGGCGCTGGAGCTCGACGAGATGTCGTCGGAAGCGCACATCGCCATCGGCATGGCCTACGCGCTGTTCGACTGGCGCTGGCGCGACGCCGATCTGCATTTTCAAAAAGCGATCGAGCGCGACAGTTATTCGGGCGCCGGTCATTTGTGGCGCGCGATGGCGGTGCTGATCCCGACCGGAAAAATGAGCGCGGCGCAGGAAGAGCTGCATCGCGCGCACGAGCTCGCCCCGGCGCCGTTTCTGGATGAAGCGACCGCGCTGGCGCTGTATTTCGCCGAGCAGTACGAAGAAGTCCTGCGGCTCTCCTCGGACGGCGCGATGCCGGCGTGGCTTTCGTGGACCCGCGCCTGCGCGCTGCTGGCATTGGGGCGGCTGAGCGAAGCGGTCGAATTGCTGGAGCGTCTGCATGCCGAAGATCCGGACCGCGTGCGCGTCGCCGCGATGTTGGGGCTCGCCTACGGCTCGGCCGGCGAGGTCGACAAGGCGCAGGCAATGCTGGCCGAGTTGCGCGACCGGCGCACCAACGGACAATGGGTGGGCAATTACGAAATGGCGCTGATCGAAACCGGAATCGGCAATCGCAACGAGGCCCTCGTGCTGATCCAGGAAGCACTGCGGGAAAAGGAACCGTCGGTGGCGTTTCTGATGATCGACCCGCGGCTGGCTCCGCTGCGCGGGATGCCGAAGTTCAGCGCGCTGATCCGCAGGATCGCGTTGACCGAGGCAGAACTGCAAAGCCAGGGTGCCGCGTTATAACGCACTACGGCTGTAGCGTCGCGGGCGGCCGGGGCTCTCGGACTTATCGCCGTGCGTTTTTCCGGCCGCCAATGGTTCGAGGGTCGTCTAACGGAGGGCCGGCGCGGCTGGCTGGCCGCGCCCTGTGATGCTCACGTTTTCAACAACTCCTCTCTGAAGCCGGTTGCACTTCCCGGCGAGTATCGAATCGATTCGAAAAACTTCTTCCGTCGACGGCCATCTTACGAAGTGGCCCCGCAAGCCTAATGACTTCAGCTCCGGAAGTTCAGTACAACTGCAATGCGACGCTTCCTGCGCAGGAAACTTTTCTGCCTGAAGTATGAACGGCGCTCGTCCGGCGAGATCCGCGCGAAAGCGCTAAGTTGCTCGCAAAGAAGGCGAACTTTTTCGGGATGAGTCGAGTCACACCCAGGGAGAGGGCCTATGGCTTTATTTGGAAACCCTGAATTCAATTCCCTGGAAGATCTTTTTGTGAATCAGCTCGAGGACCTGTACGACGCGGAGCATCGTATCATCCGGGTGCTGCCGAAGATGAGCGAAGCGGCGCAGAATTCGCAGTTGAAGCAGGTGTTCGACAAGCATCTGGCGGAAACGCGGAGGCAGGTGGAACGGCTCGACACGATTTTCCGTCAGCTCGGCCGGACACCGGAGCGCGAAACTTGCGAGGCGATGAAAGGCCTGCTGCGGGAAGGCGAAGAAATGATCGACGCGAAGGGCGATCCGAGCATTCGCGATGCGGCGCTGATCGCGGCGGCGCAACGGGTGGAGCATTACGAGATGGCGGGCTATGGAACGGCCCGGTCGCTGGCGACGCATTTGGGGAATGCGGATGCGGCGCGGCTGTTGCAGCAGACGCTCGATGAGGAGAAAGCCGCGGACAGCAAGTTAACTGAAGTGGCTGAGAACGCGGTGAACGTCCACGCGCTGCATTAGCCGTCAGGCGACGTCGCGGATTAGGTGGGACGCTTTCTCAGCGATCATCATGGTGGCCGCCTGGGTGTTGCCGCCGACGATCACCGGCATGACGGACGCGTCGGCGATGCGCAGCGATGCGATTCCATATGTCCGGAGTTCGTGATCCACAACCGAGCCCATCGCGCAGGTTCCGACGGGATGATACAGCGTTTCGGCGTGCACGCGGATGTGGGCTTCCTCATCGTCGATCTTGTACACCGGCTCGCCGCGGTAGGGGTCGAACGCTCTCGACATCGCTAACTTCTTCGCCACCTTTACGCCGGCGGCGAGCCGGCGCAGGTCGGCCTCATTTGAGAAGTATTGCGGATCGATCGCCGGTGGATCGAACGGATCCACGGAGCGCAGAAAAATCCGGCCGCGGCTTTCGACCGTGACGAGCGTGGGGCCGATGCTGAAGCCGTGGCCGGGCGGCTTCACCAATCCGTGCTCGACGTAGTGCACCGGAGCGAAATGAAATTGGATGTCGCAATCGGCGCACTCGGGTTGTGTCCTGATGAACGCCCCCGCTTCGGCGACATTCGACGTCAAGGGGCCTTGGCCGCGCAGAAGGTAGCGGACGAAGTTGGGAATCGTTTCCGCGTTGCTGAGTGAAATAGGCTGCGTGCAGCCGAATCCGACGACGACGGCGGGATGATCCTGCAGATTTTCGCCCACGGAAGCGACTTCGGCAACGACCGGAATTCCCAGCGCTTCGAGCTGCTCACGCGGGCCGATTCCTGAAAGCAGCAGCAATTGCGGCGAGCCGATCGCTCCCGCGCAGAGGATCACCTCGCGAGCAGCGTGAGCTTGCCCTGTGGATCCTCGCTGGACGTATTCGACGCCGGTCGCGCGGCCGTTGTCGATCAGCAGCCGCGTGGCGTGAACGCCGGTCCACACGGTGAGGTTGCCGCGTCGCAAAGCCGGCCGCAGATAGGCATCGGCGGCGCTGGAGCGGCGACCGTTACGCTGGGTGACACGATAAAATCCGGCGCCCTCGTCGTCGCCGTTCATCGAGGGCGCGCGCGCGATGTTGCACTGTCCGCACGCCTCGACGAAGGCGTGTGAGAGCGGATTAATCGAGCGCTGATCGGAAACGGAAACTTTGGACTCGACGGCTTCGAAGTACGGCCGCACGTCGTCGAAGCCCCAGCCGGGGTTGCCGAGGTCGCGCCAGCGGTCGTAATCGGAGCGGCGGCCGCGGACGTAGACCATCGCGTTCATCGAACTGGATCCGCCGAGCATTTTTCCACGCGGCCAATAAAGAGCGCGGCCATTGAGATGTTCCTGCGGCACGGTAGTGAAGTTCCAATCGAGCGGAGACTTGAAAAGTTTCGAGAACGCGGCGGGGATGTGAATTTCGCGCTGTCGATCGGGCGGACCGGCTTCGATAAGCAGAACGTGCAGGTCGGGATTTTCGCTGAGGCGGGAGGCGACGATGCAGCCGGCCGAGCCGGCGCCGATCACGATATAGTCGTACACGCTGGCCTATGGAACATCAATACGCGGTGGTGAACGGCATTCGGATGCATTATGTCACAGCGGGTTCGGGTCCGCTGATGCTGTTCGCGCACGGATTTCCTGAGTTCTGGTATGAATGGCACCGCCAGCTTGAGGAGTTCGGGCGCGACCATCAGGCCGTTGCGCCGGACCTGCGCGGCTACAATCTGACTGAAAAGCCGGAGGCCCTGGAGAAGTATCGGGTCAGTGTGCTGATCGAGGATCTGCGCGCGCTGGCGGTGCATCTGGGTGCGAAAAAAGTCACGCTGGTGGCGCATGAGTGGGGCGGAGCCGTGGCGTGGGCGTTCGCGCTGGCGCATCCGGAGCTCCTCGAACGGCTGGTGATCGTGAATGCGCCGCATCCGGGAATTTTCGCGCGCCTGCTGCATTCGGATCCGGGCCAGCAGCATGCCAGCCAGTACATGCGGATGTTCTGCACCCCGCAGGCGGAAGAAATATTGTCGCGCGACAATTATCAGGCGCTGGTCAATGTGGTGCTCACTGAAGGCCTGTCGCGCGGCTATTTCAACGAAGACGACAAGCGCGCGTATCTCGAAGCGTGGTCGCAACCCGGGGCACTGACGGGTGGCTTGAATTATTACCGCGCGGCCCGCCTGCTGCCTCCCGCGCCGGGGACGCCGCTTCCCGCCGCGCCGCTCGCGCTGGATGTTTCGTCGCTAACGGTGAAGGTCCCGACACTGGTGATCTGGGGCGAGCGCGACACCGCGCTGCTTCTGTCGAATCTGGAAGGGCTGGAGGAGTTCGTGCCGGATCTGACGATCCAGCGGATTCCCCAGGGAAATCACTGGGTGATCCATCAGGAGCCGGAGTTGGTGAACCGTTACATCCGCGAGTTCCTGGCATCCTGACAATCAGCGTGACGATATGATGGTGGTTTGGGTGAGAAGAATTCCGCCGGGACCCGCACGCGCGCCGTTCTGGTCGCGATCACTGCGCTAACCATCGGTTTCCTGATCTGGTCGCTGCGTGATTTCAAACTCGCGGAGCTGATCACGGACCTGCGGGAGATGAACTGGTGGTGGGTGGCGCTCGCCATCGTCGGGGATGTAGCGGTGTATGTATGTCAGGCGCTGCGGTGGCGATTGCTGCTGCATCCGATCGAGCCGGTGTCGATCGGGCAAAGCCTGCGCGCGGTTTACGTCGGCTTGTTCGGCAATGAAGTTCTGGGCTTCAATGCCGGCGAGGTGATCCGCTGTTTTCTTCTTTCCCGCTGGACGTCGCTGCCGTTTTCGGTATCGCTGGCCAGCGCGCTGATCGAGCGAATCTTCGACGGGTTCTGGCTGGCGGTGTGCGCGATGATCGCGCTGCGGATCGTTCCCCATCCGCGGCACATGCGGCTGCTGATCGGCAGCGAGTATGTGCTGATCGGGCTGGTGGTGATCGGGTCGGCGCTGATCGCATTCGCAATGTTCAATCGGCATCGCACGCGGGAGATGCTGGCGGGAAGCTCCTGGAAGCGGCATCTGCGAGTGCTGCTGGACGATCTCAGCCTGATCGGGCATTCGCGGTATCTGTACTACGCATTTTTGATCAGCCTGGGATATCTGCTGCTGCAGACGGTCCCGATTTATGCGTCGTTCAAGGGATATGGGTTCGACGAATTGGGGCTGAAGTCCGGGTTCGCGACGGCGATCATTCAGAGGATGGGATCGGCTGTGCCGCAGGCGCCCGGGAACATCGGGATCTACATCGCGACGAAGATCATCTTGGTGCGGATCTTCAATGTGGTGCCTCGCGACGCGGAGAATTTTTCGCTGGTTTTCTGGGGGATCGTCACACTGCGGCTGCTGATTGGCGGAATCATCGCGCTGTTCGTCACGGGCGCGCGATTCGGCGAGCTGCGACGCGCCGCAAATGCGGAACATCGCGAGCTCGCGCGGTCGCGGGATTTAACGCCGGCTGAAAAGTCGACGGAGTAGCTCGCCCAGGTCGGCGCGTTTCATCGGCACGACATGGGCAATCCTGGGGCGCTGGCTTTGCGCCATCAACTCCTCGATTTCTTCCGGACGAATGACTGCCAGGCCGATGCTGAGCACGCAGCAGCGGAAAATCAAGCCAAGAGTTCGCATAAAGGCTCCTTTCCAGTGGTCGAATTGTGGATTCGCTTACTGGATGGGAGGAGCGCGGAGAGGAACTGCGGCGAAGAAGGGTTGCGGCGCGAGCCGATCGTCTTCGGGAGGCCGCGAGAGTCGTTCGACAACGATCGCGGCGAAGAAGAACCAGGCGGGGGCGAGGAGATCGAACGGGAGCGCGGCTGCGGCTCCGGAGATCAGCAGGGCGACGATTGCGGCGATCGCGAGGAAGAGCAGGAGCCGTCGCATTCTGGATTTATATTACCGCGAAGAACGCGAGTGCTCGTCTGTATCCCTGATTCGGGGAACCCCGCCCTCACGAGTCCTGTGTGAAAAGGGCGGCCAACGCGCTCCTCGCAGTCGCGGCTCTGTGTCGGGGTTAGCGGAAACTTGATGTCTCTGCGCCGTGCCGAAAAAGAGCCGCGAGTGACAACGAGCGGGCACCTCCTTTTTTCACACA
>JAIQFJ010000246.1 GCA_020073325.1 Terriglobia bacterium
GTCGATTTCCTGAATCACCACGCCGTTGGTGTCGCTGGTCTGCCGGAAGATATTTCCCGTCGGATCGGTGATCGTCGTCGTCCCGTTTCCGTCGTAGGACAGCCTGGTCACGTTGCCGCGCCCGTCCGTTTGCGAAATCACGCGGCCCGAGCTGTCATAGGCCTGCGTGGCCGGTTTGTTCCCCAGCGGAAGCTGCTGCGACACCAGCAGAGCGCCCGATGGCGTGTACGCATACGTCGTGGCGTGCGACGCGTCGTCCGCCGCCGATTGCAGCAACCCCCCGCTGTACGCAAACGTATACGTTCTGCCTACCTGGTCGGCGACCTTGACGAGCTGCGCTCCCGCATACGTGAAATTCAGCGTTCTGCCCGCGCCGTCAGCCGCCGAAATGGGGCCGTTCGCGCCTTGCGTCACGACAATCGAGTTTGCGTTGCGATCTTTGATGGCCGTCAATGCTCCGGTGGAAGAATAGCTGTAGATCCATCGTGTGTTCGGGTCCAGCAACTGGTATCCCGTTGAGACCGTGGCGAGTTGATAGATCGTGTCGAGCGGTGACTGCAACCGCCACCCGCCGCCCGTATTCTCGAATGTCAGCACTTTCCCGCCGAACAGCAGCACCGACGCCGTCGTACCCGCCACCGTGATTTTCGTGTCGAAGTTGCTCATCCAGTTCGTTCCGAGCGCGGAGGTCGCGCCGGAGCTGGAAAGCGCGGAAGAATAATATCGGGAAAACCCGAATTTCAGCGGTCCGCCGAGCTGGAGATCCTTCGCCGTGTCGAAGTATTGACCGCTCGCGCTCTCCACCGGCTCATCCAGCGAAAGCGCGGAATAGCGCGCCACGCCCGTATTCTTCGGCTTCGGCGGCGGCGATGCCGCATCGCCCAAAGTGCCCGTGAAGGAAACGTTCAGGTTCGCAGTGGTGCCGTTGTCGGACACCCAGAAGTGAATCATGTTCGTCCCGGCCTGCAGCCCGCGCGACGCGTCCAGCACCACCACGTCCGGAGTGGTGTAGGAATGCAACTGCGGCAGAAAAGTGCCGTTGACGTTGATGTCCACGTCGGGATCCGCGAGCACGCTCATCGTCAACTTCGCCTTGCTGAGGTCAACCACGGTGAACGTCAGTTGATAGATGACGTTCCCGTCAATGCGTCCTCCCGACGCGGGACCGATCCATCGCGCGCCGTCCTGCTGGCCCCACTTCGGCAGCGCGCTTCCCACCACCACCGCGGGCTTGGTCGAATCGCCCACATAGACCTGGTAGTTCGCATCGAGCGTCCCTCCGCCTTGCCCGGTGCTCGGCGGCACGGACGCCCACAGGGCCGGGCACGCGAGCAGTGCAATCATCGTTCTGTGATTCATGTTTAGTTACTTTCCGGCGGCAGCACATGCTGGCGCGCGCCTAAAATGTCGGCCTGGAGATCGTGCATGCGGCAGCGCCAATCTCCGAACGTGTTCCGATAACAGATTCCGTGCGCGGCGGGCTCGTCGAAGGCGCTGCAGTTGTGGGTGCGCGCAAACGCGTTGTCGCCCGGCGAGGCCTGACGGCAATCGTAATGAGTGAAACTTCCTCGGATATCGACCACCGGCTGTTTCGGATCGATGCCCTGATGCGCCGCATCCGTCGTCGGATTGAAGCTCCGCGCCGGCGCGATTTCGATTTTCACCTTGGTCACCAGAACCAGACTCGTGGCGCCTTCCGTCTCCGCGTCGCAGATGAAATATGCGCGCGCGCTTTCCGCCGTCAGCGGATCTTTCCTCGATTTGCACGCGCGCGGCTCGCGGGTGGCGTATCGCGCGCCAATTCCGCCGCCGCGCCGCGGCAGCCGTGCCAGCGCGGCTTTGATTTCAGCCGTCACGCGAAGGTCTTCAGCGGTCGGCGTTCTCGCGCGAAGCTGGCTTCGATGCGCGAACTGATCGCGCGCTCCGCAACTCACCCGATAATCTTCCGTCGCGGGTCGATATTCGCTCGCCACCACGCACGCGCCGGCGCCCGACACGTCCACGTAGCTGCCTGGCTTGAACTGGCCGAAGCAGGCCTGGAGCGCGGCGATCATGACCACCCATCGAGCCACGTCTACTGCACCGCCAGGATGTCCGTCGCCGGAGTCGACGCGCCGTTGTAGGCGCAGGAGATCGCGCGGTCGCCGGTGGTCGCGTCGGTGTTCGGCACCACCAGATTCAACTGCAGCAATCCCGGTCCGATGAGACCCGCGAACGCGACCTGTGCGGGATCGTTGCCCACTTTGCAGACCGGCAACGCGCGCAGAGCGCCGCTCTGGCTCGCCGATCCTGGAGCCGGAGCATCCGGCGGCAACCCGAACCCGGTGCCGTAGACGACGATCGGCTCATTCTTCGCCGCGCGCGTCGACAGGCCCGGATACAGACTGCCGGGTCCCAGCAAACTCCCGTTGGAGTGCGTCGCCACCACGTACGGATCCTTGAACAGAAAAAAGGACGGGACGCTCGCGTTCATCGTCGCGGTATACCCCGCGCTCGGCACTCCGTTGTTCGACACCACTACCTGCACCGGACCGGTGGTGTCGTCGAGAGGCGAGAGCACGTTCAGCTGGTCCGACGCGCAGATGCTGGCCGTGACACTGCTGCAATAGAAGTAGATGTACGCCGGCTTGCCGTTCACGGTGACGCTGATGGACCCGATCTGGGTCGGCATCTTGCCCTGTCCGAACTCCGGAGCGTCGCTCCAGATCACTCCGGACGCCGCCGTGTTGGGCGGGACCAGATTGTTGCCCCGAATTTCGAGCCACGTATTCTGCGCGATCCCGGCCGGCGCGGCGGATCCCGCGGTGTTCACCGAAGTGATCGTGCCGCCCGCTCCTCCGCCACCGGATACGGATCGGCTCAGGAGATTCCCCGCTTTGTCGTAGGTATAAGCGATCGACCCGCCGACTCCGTAATCGATCCGGATCAGACGCCCGGCCGCGTCATAGGAATAATTCACGGCGGCGGCCAACGCCAGCGCGAGAAGAAGTGGAAAAGTCATGAGCAGGCACGATCGTGCCATGAGGGACCGCGCCGGCATAAGAGAATTGGGCCGGTTTACGGTAAATTAACGTAGCTAAGTGGCTGGATCTATGGCTCCAGATGAATGTGCCGCAAAAGCTCCGCAAAACGCGGGCTGGACCTCAACGGTCGATACGCCGGATCCACTTTCAGCCAGCTTGCGCGCAGCGTGCGGTTTTCACAAGCCTTCCACAGCTCGTCGATGGCGTGGTCGTTCTCGCCCAATCCCTGATAGACAAAAGCGATCGCGTGACCCGGGACCACCGAACGCCTTTCGATTTCGCGAAGCTGCGCCAGGATCTGGCGCGCCTCCGCCGCGCGCCCGGATTTCGCCAGCGTAAATCCGAGTTGTCCCAAGGGAATCGGATCCGACGGATGCGTCCGCAGCCAGCCGCGCAGAGCCTGCTCCGGATCCTTGCCCAACGCCCAGTCGACCTCCGCCAGCAACCGGATAGTCAGACCGAAAGCGGGATCCTGCGCCTGGATCTTAGATAAAAGCGCCTCCGCCGCGCGATAGTCGGCACGCCAGTACATCAATTGCGCCTCGCCCCACAGGAGCAGGCTGTCCAATGGATCGAGTGCGAGCGCGATCTGCATCTGCGCTTCGGCTTCCTTCTGCCGGCCGAGGGACCCGAGAAACGACGCATAGTATTGGTGCGCAATCACATTCTGCGGACCCAACTGCGCGCCGCCGCGATATTCGAGTTCGGCGCGATTCCAGTTCCAGTCGTTCCAGGCATAGGTGCCCGCCAGCAAGGTGTGGGCGTCGGCGATGGAATCGTCGATTTGAAGGGCTTTTAACGCCAATTCACGCGTTTTTGCGTACGCATCCGCGAACGAGATCGCCGAAAAAATGGCTTGCGACCCATAACATCCGGCCAAAGCGACATAGGCTGGTGCAAACGACGGATCAATGGAAATGGATCGCTCCAGGTATGCGATTCCCTTGGCCGCGCTCGCGGCGTCGGTTTGATGCCAGTAGTAAAGTCCCTTCAAATAGTTTTCGTAAGCGTCGGGATCGGCGACCTTCGGAGGACGTGTGGACGCAAGCTGGAGTTTCAAGGCCGCTGCCACCGCGCGCGCGATCTCCTGTTCGGTGGCGATCGCATCCTGCACGTCGCGGTCGTACTCGTGCGACCAGATCGTCTCGCCCTTCCGCGTCTCGATCAGGCGGATCGAAATGCGCACCTTGCCTCCGGTTTTGCGAACGCCGCCTTCGATGACGTGGGTCACTCCGGTGTCGCGCAGATTCGCGTCCTTGAAGCGAAGCGATGCCGAACGGGCCAGCACGCGCAGGCCGGGCAGATGGGAGAGAGCGTCGATCAACTCCTCCGTCAAGCCGCCGGCGAAGTATTCGTTGTCCGGATCGGAACTGAGGTTCGTCAGCGGCGCGACCAGAAGCGATGGGTTCGCGGGAACCGCGGGCTGCCTTCGAAAGATCCACAACGAGCCGATGGCGGCGATCGCCACGACAACGGCCATCGCCACCGGCCAGAGGGCGAGGCGCTTCGGAGCGGGTGCCGGCGGCGCAGTCTCGGCGTGAAGCGGTTCCACCTGCACCGCGTAGGCGCCCTTGGGCAGCACGAACCGGACCGTGTCGTCGGGCGAGCCGCCGCTGTAATATTCCTCCAGACGCGCACGCAGATTTCTCGCCTGGACCCGAACGATGGTGTCCATGCGCGGGTCGAAATCTTCGCCACGGTCGAAAACCTCCACGCCGAGCTGGAACTCCTTGACGCCTTCGGTGTGGCCGGCGATGGCCCGGTCGACCAGGTATTTCAGAAAACGGGAGAGGCTGGAGGATCGGCGGAACACATCGGTCGCAAGAATGCGTGCGAGTTGTGCCTCAATCTGCTCCGATGAACTACGTTCCAATCCACATCCTCTGAAATTTCGATGGTTTAGCGATTCTAGCAAACCCGCTAAATGCGACTGGATCTGTCACAGGCAGCCCTGCTCGCCGGTCTAAGGGATGATGGGGGCGAAGAGCGAATGCAGAAGAAGAACGATCCGGAGATCCCGATCCGCCTGGCGACGTTCGATCAGTACCGCAGCCTGCTTTTTTCGGTCGCCTACCGGATGTTGGGGACGGTGGCCGATGCCGAGGACATGCTGCAGGAAACCTTTATCCGCTGGCAGCAGGCCGCGGATGAGGAGATTCGATCGCCGCGCGCGTTTCTGGTCACCATCATCAGCCGGCTGTGCATCAATTATCTGCAGTCGACGCGCGTGCAGCGCGAGGAGTACGTGGGCCAGTGGCTGCCCGAACCGATCGCAACCGATCCGGCAAACGATCCGCTGGGAATCATTCGAGTGGACGAGTCTCTTTCCATGGCGTTCCTGGTATTGCTGGAGCGCCTGACGCCGGTCGAGCGAGCGGTGTTCCTGCTGCGGGAAGTCTTTGAGTACGAATATTCGGAGATCGCCGCGGTCCTCGGCCAGAGCGAGGCGAATTGCCGCCAGATCCTGCGGCGGGCCCGTCAACACGTCAGCGCGATGCGTCCGCGCTTCAAAGTATCGGCGCGCAGACAAAGCGCCCTGCTGGAGCACTTTCTTCAGGCGACGAACAGCGGAGACCTGGATGGACTGGTGGCGCTGCTGTCGCGCGACGTCGTTCTCCACTCGGATGGCGGCGGGAAAGGGGTTGCCGTGCCGAACGTCGTCAAGGGCGTCGACAATGTATCCCGTGGGATGCTGGGAGCGCTCAGAAAACTGATCCCGAAAGAAATTGTCCGGCGCATCGCCCCGATCAACGGCGGTCCGGGCATTGTCAGCTATCTCAATGGGAAGCCATTCTCCGTGCTCACGCTGGATACAGCGGAGGGACGCATCCGCGCGATCTACATCGTGACGAATCCGGAAAAGCTCTCGCACATTCCGGAGTTGCCTGCCGATCCAGTTTAGAAGCGCGCTGTCACAAGACGAGGACCTCGACGGTCTCCTGATTGTGATGCGACAAGCAACCTTTAGAAATAGCGCCATTCTGTTCGGCGTGATCCCCGTGGGGACCGCATTCGGCCGCTGGATCAGCAGATTGATCGCGCTGCCGCAACTCAGGACGCTCACCTCCGGAGAGATTCCCTGGACGCCGCTGCGCAAGCCGCTAGCCGAGAGCACAGTGGTGCTGATTTCGAGCGGCGGCGTGCACCTGCGCCGCGATCGGCCCTTTCATCTCAACGGAGATCCCACCTTCCGGGTCATTCCGAAAGCAACGCCCGCGGGCGACCTGGCGATTTCCCACCAGGCCTACGATCGAACCGATGCGCTGAAGGACATCAACCTGGTTTTCCCGATCGAACGCCTGCGCGAGCTGGAAGCGGAAAAAGCGATCGGCCGCCTGGCGGAGGATCACTACGGTTTCGGTTTGATGGGCAGCGCCCGGAAATTACTTCCCGCGATGAGGGAAGTCGCGCGGCGCATCCGCGAATCCGGCGCGGACCTGGCGCTGCTGGTGCCGGCATGACCGATCTGCACGCGGTCCGTGGGACTGCTCGCAAGAGAGATCGAGGCCATGGGCGTGACGACCGTCGCGTTGGGTCTGGTGAAAGAAGTGGCGGTCGCGGCCCACGCGCCGCGATTTCTGTACCTTCGTTGGCCGTTCGGTCACGCCCTTGGCGAACCGGGCAATGTCGCACAGCAAAGGACGGTGCTCCACGACATGCTTTCGATGGCCGCGGGCGCGCCACGTCCGGGAATGGTCGTCGAGCTTCCGTATCGCTGGCGGCGGGAGACTTATCCACCGGTCGTGGATTGGGGAAAGCCAAGCGAGGCGGTCGCTGCAATTCAAGAGAAGTGAGGAGATCATGACACTCTATTCATTCATCCTGTTGATCCACGTCACAGCGGTGCTGATCCTGACGGCGGCGCTGAGCTTTGAAGTTCTGTCGCTCCTTTATCTGAGAGGCGCGTCGACTGCGGCCGAGGCTCGTCCCTGGCTCGATCCGGTTCCCAAGCTCCCGGTGTTTGCCGGGGCGGCGCTGCTGGTCATTTTGTGCTCGGGAATCTACCTGGTGACGCCCATGTCGAAAGCCAGTCAGGCGTGGCCTCACGTCGCGGTCGCGTCGCTTTTTCTCATGGGACCGTTCGGCGCGATAACGGCGCGGCGCATGCGTGCGGTCCGCCGCGCGTATCGCAGCAGTCCGGCGTTGAATCCGGAACTGCTCGAGCAACTGCGCGATCCGTTCCTGAAGACGTCGCTGGCGCTTCGAATCGCCGTGTTCCTGGGAATTTTCCTACTGGTGAGTACGAAGCCGGGCCTCTGGGAGTCGATCGGCCTGGTGGGAGCTTTCGCGGCGCTCGGTCTGCTTTCGTCCCTTTTGGCATGGCGTCGCCGCCTGCCGTGACGCGAGCCGCACCGGCTATCGCGCGGATCGGGATGCAAATTCCTGCGACCGCGCACTTGCGCCGGCGTCGGAGAGACCATCTTTGAATCCCTCGCGCCAGGTGGACCACAACGGCCGCCAGTCCAACGCGCGCTTCGCTTTTTCGTTCGACGCGCCGCGCACTTCGGTCATCATGATGACTCCGTGCTCTCCGATGACCAGGCGGCCGAGCCATGCCGGCAATCGCATGGGCGGCTGCGCGCCCAAGGATTGCGCCAGAGCCGGGAGCCACTGCGATACCGGCGCGGGATCGTCATCCACGATGTTGTAGATGCCCGGCGCTCCGCGGTCCACGGCGGCGACGGTCGCGCGCGCCGCATCGTCGATATGGATGAATGACCAGATCCCGGTTCCCGCGCCAACGATCGGAAAGCGGCGATGACGCACCTGCTCCACAATTGCGCCGCCTTCGCCGAGCGCGTTGCCGGGTCCGTAGAATCCGCCATAGCGCAGGACGATGCCCTCGATTCCGTTGGCGCGAAGCACGGCGGACTCCAGGTGCTGGATTGCGTTGAAAGCTTCGCGGAAGGCCGCGGGCGGACTCGGGTCGAGCGGGTCGTTCTCGTTCTTGACCGGACCGCCGGTTCGCGCATAGGTCCAGCCGGCGTAGCTCTGCGCCACGAACCGGCGGACACCGGCGGATTGCGCGGCGGAGAGAAGATGATCGGTGCCTTCCACGCGCAAGCGGTTCGTCTGCGCGTACTGCTGCGCAAACCTGCGCACATCGAATGCCTGCGGAATCGCGGTTAGTTCATGGATGATCACTTCGGGCCGCGCCGCCTTTACCGCGCTCGCCACGTCCGCGGCGTTCAGCGCGTCGACAATCGCGACCTCCGCGCCGGCGTCGCGAAGAGCGTCCGCCTTGCTCGGCGAGCGGGTCATTCCCGTGACCGAATGACCCGCCTGCCGAAGGAGCGGAATCAGTCTTTTTCCGATGGCTCCGGTTGCGCCTGCCAAGAATACTCTCATGACTTCTCCTGCTGACTATGATTTCGCGGCCTCGGATTTGTTTCGCGCGGCGGGCTGATATTCGCCAGGCACGGCGCGAAAACTGATCGCCAGACGATTCCACGCGTTGATGGTGGCGATCGCCAGGGTCAGATTGACCAGTTCTTCCTCGCTGAAACGTTCCCGTGCTTCGGCATACACGTGGTCGGGGACGTGATCCTGGCTGATGTTCGTCACGGCTTCGGTCCAGGCGAGGGCCGCCCGCTCGCGATCGGTGAAGAACGGCGTTTCGCGCCACGCGTCGAGTGTATAGAGTCGCTGCTCGCTTTCGCCGTTGGCGCGCGCGTCCTTGCTGTGCATGTCGAGGCAGTAAGCGCAGCCGTTGATCTGGGAGGCTCGCATACGAATCAGCTCCAGCAGCGACGGCTCCAGCCGCGAGGATTTTCGAATATACGTCTCCAGCCCAAGCATGGCGTTGATCGCGCCCGGAGCTACTTTCTGAGTCTCGATTCTGGGTTGCATTGTGGGGTGTCCTTTCAGCCCCAGAGTAAGGCGAAGCCGCTTTCGGGTGAAGATCCATAATGGAAATGTGCAGTGAGCCACCATGGGAAAATCCGCGACGTTTCAGGACATTTCTCTGACGCCGCCGCGTGAAGGCGAAGAGCTGGGACGCTGGCTCTACAACGCACTGCGGGCCGCGATCCTCGACGGACGATTGAAGCGCGGGGCTCGCATGCCCTCCACACGTAACCTTTCGAGACAGTACACGCTGGCGCGCGGAACGGTCGCGGCAGCCTTTGACAGCCTCAAGAGCGAAGGCTACATCGAAACGAAAGTCGGCTCGGGCACCTTCATTGCTACGCGCCTGCCCGAGGATTGGATGGCGGCGCGCGGTGGTTTCGTCGACACCATTCCGGAGCCGTCGAAAGCGGATCTGTCGCGGCGCGGCAAGGGCACCGTGGATGGCGTCCGGCTGCTGCCCGCTTCGCATTCTCTCGGAAAAGCGTTCCGAAGCTACGAGCCTGCCATCGATTTATTTCCCGTGAACCTGTGGTCTCGCGTCGCCGGCCGCGTGTTGAGGCGCGCGCCGCGTTCGTTGTATGGACAAGGCGATGCCCGAGGCTATTTGCCGCTGAGAAAGGCGGTCGCGGAATATGTCGGCTCCGCTAGAGGGGTCCGTTGCGACGCCGGCAGAGTCATCATCACCTCCGGCGCGCAACAGGGGCTCGACATCGTTGCGCGGATGCTGCTCGATCCGGGAGATGCGGTGTGGATGGAAGATCCGGGCTACCCCGGCGCGCGGTTCGCGTTGAACGCGGCGGGCGCTCAAATCGTGCCGGTGCCGGTGGACAACGAAGGGCTGATGGTGGACGAGGCGCGCAGGCAGCAGCCTTATGCGAAGCTCGCCTATGTGACTCCGGCGAACCAGTTTCCGCTCGGCGTTGCGATGTCGCCCCGCCGCCGGATCGAGCTGCTGGATTGGGCGGCCGAGGAGAACGCGTGGGTTGTCGAGGACGATTACGACGCCGAATACCGCTACTCCGGCAAGCCGCTTCCTTCGCTGCAAAGTCTCGATCGATCGGAGTGCGTGATCTATCTGGGCACGTTTACCAAAATGCTGTTCAATTCGCTGAGATTGGGGTTCCTGATCGTTCCCGAGCGAGTCGTGGATGCGTTCGCGGCCGCGCGCACCATTGTCGATCGTCATCCGCCCACACTGGAACAAGCCATCCTGGCGGAATTCATTCTGGAAGGCCACTTCGGGCATCATGTACGGCGCATGCGGCAGATCTACTCGCGAAG
>JAIQFJ010000247.1 GCA_020073325.1 Terriglobia bacterium
CCCCGCCACGACGAGTCTGTGTGAAAATGATCGCCGTCGGCCGCTTCCTGCGGTCGCGGTTCCTTAAACGGCTGATTCAGCGGGATGCCGGCAATGAACCGCGACCGCAGGAAGCGGCGAACGTTCAGTTTTCACACAGACTCCGACTGGCGGGGCGGCCCGATCCGCGCAGCAGGCCCGCCCGTCATGGCAGGCTCGCCGATGGAATCGGATCGATCCCAGCCGCGTCTAAGTTAATCTGAAACTAATGCGTCCCCTCGTATTTCTGCTCCTCCCCGCGCTGCTCGGCGCCCAGTCGCTTAAGGATTTCGAAAAAAAGGTCACCGAGTTCACGCTCGCCAACGGCCTGCATTTCATCGTCATCGAACGCCACGAAGCGCCGGTCGTCAGTTTCCATACCTATGTGAACGTCGGCTCGGTGGACGACCCGTCGGGTGAAACCGGCATCGCCCATATGTTCGAGCACATGGCCTTCAAAGGCACCCAGACGATCGGCACCAAGAACTGGCCGGAGGAGAAGAAGGCGCTGGACGCGATCGAAGTGGTCTACAATCAGCTCGACAAGGAAAAGCGCAAGGGCTTTCATTCCGATCCGAAAAAGATCGAGGCGCTCCAGGCCGATCTGAAAAAAGCGATCGAGCATGCCGACAGCCTGGTGGAGGAAAACGAGTACGACCGCATCGTCGAATCGAACGGCGGCGTCGGGATGAACGCGGGCACGGCCGAGGATTCGACGAATTACTTTTACAGCTTCCCGTCGAACAAGATCGAGCTGTGGTTCCTGCTGGAATCGGAGCGATTCCTGCAACCCGTCTTCCGCGAGTTCTACAAAGAGCGCGACGTGGTGCGCGAAGAACGGCGCATGCGCGTCGAATCGAGCCCGCAGGGCAAGCTGGTGGAGGCGCTGCTGGCGACCGCCTTCGAAGCGCACCCCTATCGCGTGATGCCCGGCGGCTGGGCTAGCGACATCGACAATTTCCGCCGTCCCGAAGCGGAGGCGTTCTACAAGCTCTACTACACGCCGAACAACATCACCATCGGCATCGCGGGCGACGTGAATCCCGCGGACGCAAAACGCATGGCCGAAAAATATTTCGCGCGACTGCCGCGCGGGCCGATTCCTCCGCTGGTCCGCACAGTGGAGCCGCCGCAGGAAGGCGAAAAACGAGTCGCCGTCTCCTCGCCCGCGCAGCCGTTTCTGGCGACGGCCTACAAACGTCCCGATCAGTATTCGAAAGACGATGCCGCGCTCGACGTGCTGAGCGATGTTCTCTCGGGCGGGCGCACGGGAATTATTTATCGGGAGCTTGTTCGCGACAAAAAGATCGCCCTGGGTGCGGGATCGCAATCGACGTTCCCCAGCGGACGCTATCCGTCGCTGTTTCTGTTCTTCGTCGCCCCGTCTTCGGGGCACAGCGTCGAGGAAAACGAAAAAGAGCTCAACGCGATTATCGACCGCGTCAAGAAAGATCGCGTCGACGATGAAGCCATCCAGCGTGTGAAAACAAAGCTGCGCGCGGCGCTGATCCGCAAGCTCGACAGCAATTCCGGGCTCGCATCGGAGCTGTGCAGTTACTACGTGAACTTCGGCGACTGGCGCAAGCTGTTCACCGAGCTTGAAGATTACGACAAAGTCACCGCCGCCGATGTGCAGCGGGTCGCCAAGACGTATTTGACCGATTCCACAAAGACCGTGGCGTACACCTTCGCGCCCGCCGAAGGAGGTGCGAAGTGAAGCGCGCTCTCTTGTTCGTCGTCTGTCTGGCTGCCGCGATCGCGCAGCCGCTGCCGTCGTATAAGGACCTGAAATATCCCCCGCTCGCGCAGGTGAAAATTCCGGAGCCTGCGAGCGTCACGCTGTCGAACGGCATGCGCGTCTTTCTGCTGGAGGACCACGAGTTGCCGCTGATCCAGGGGCTCGCGCTGGTGCGCACCGGGAACTTGTTCGATCCCAACGACAAACGCGGTCTTTCGACCATCATGGCGGAAGTCCTGCGCACGGGCGGCACGAAGGCCAAAACCGGCGACCAGATCGACGAGCAACTGGAAAACATCGCGGCCTCGGTCGAAAGCAGCATGGATGAGACCAGCGCGGCGGTGAGCTTTTCAGGTCTCAAGGAAACGCAGGACGCCGTGCTCTCGACGTTCAAGGACGTCCTGACGCAGCCCGAATTTCGACAGGACAAGATCGACCTGATCCTCAGCCAGTACCGCAGCGCCATCGCGCGGCGCAACGACGACGCCAACGCGATTCCCGACCGCGAACTGATGAGCATCGTCTACGGCCGCAACACGTCCTACGGCTGGCAGATCGAATACGAGCACCTGAATCACATCCATCGCGACGATCTGATCGCGTTCTACAAGCGCTACTACTTTCCCAAGAACATCATTCTCGGCATCTACGGCGATTTCGATACGGCGCAGATGAAGGACAAGCTCGAAAAACTGTTCGCCGATTGGACCGTGCAGCAGCCGGCCGTCCCCGCGTTTCCGAAAGTCGACGCGAAGCCCGCGCCCGGCGTCTATCTGGCCGAAAAATCCGACGTGACGCAGACGTTTTTCGCGATCGGCGAACTGGGCGGCACGCTGCTCGACAAAGACTACGCCGCGTTACAGGTCGCCGCCGATATTCTGGGCCAGGGATTCAGCAGCAGGCTGGTTTCGCAGATCCGCACGAAGCTCGGCTACGCGTACGACATCAGCGCGCAATGGGCCGCGAATTACGATCATCCCGGAACGTTCCGCATCGGCGGCTCCACCAAGTCCGCATCGACCACCGAGACGATTCAGGCGATCGGCAACGAGGTCACGAAAATGCGCCAGAGCGAAGTGACTGAGCGCGAGCTGAGCGAGGCCAAGGATGCCGTCCTCAACAGCTTCGTGTTTCTGTTCGACAGTCCGGCGAAGACGCTCAGCCGCGTGATCCGCTACGAATATTTCGGCTACCCCAAGGATTTTCTGTTCCAATACCGCAAGGCGATCGATTCGGTGACACGCGCCGACGTTCTGCGCGCCGCCAAGGAACATTTCAAGCCGGAGAATCTGACCGTCGTCGCCGTGGGCAATCCGAAGGAATTCGGCAAGCCGCTGACGGACCTGGGCAAGGTGAACAAGATCGACCTGACCATTCCGGAGCCAAAGGCGGAGGTCGCCAAGGGCGACGCGGCGAGCCTCGCGCATGGCCGCGAGCTGCTGCAGCGCGCCCAGCGAGCCATGGGCGGAGCGGAACAGATCGCCGGAATCAAGGACGCCACGGAAACGGCCGAGATCGCCATGGCCGGGGCTCCGGTGAAGGTGAAGCAGACCAACCGGTTCCTGGCGACGGGACATTTGCGGCAGGATCTGGATCTCCCCTTCGGCAAAGTCGCGTCGTATACGGACGGAAAAACCGGATGGATGGTGACGCCGCAAGGATCCGGGCCGATGAACGACGCGGTGCTGAAGCAGGCGCAGGGCGAAATGTTCCGCAATGTGGCCCGGCTGATGATCGCCGACCGCGATGCGTCGCTACAAGTGAACGCCGTCGCCGACGATACGGTCGAGATTTCAGGACCGGCCGGCAGCGTCCGCGTGAAATTCGACCAAGCGACCGGCCTGCCGGTGAACGAGACGTACAGCGAAGGCGCGGCTCCGTCGCAGGAGAGCTTCGCCGACTGGCGCGACGCGGGCGGCATCAAGATGCCGTTTAAGATTACCGTCGAGCAGGACGGCAAGAAGGTCGCCGACGTCAACGTGGTCGACTACAAATTCAACGCAGGATTAAAAACGGAGGATCTGAGCAAGAAGCCATGAAGTGGACGTTTTTCCTGGTCACATCGCTTGCGTTCGCGCAGACCGCGGCCGAGCAGCGCGGCCGCAAGCTGATCGATCAGATGGTGGATGCGCTGGGCGGCAAGAGCTTTCTCAACATGGAAGACCGCGTCGAAAGCGGCCGCGCCTACTCGTTTTATCGCGAGGAAATTTCGGGACTCTCGATGGCGAAGATCTACACGCGCTACATCACCGTCGCCGCGGGAAAGACCGGGGAGCAGATCGGCGTGCGCGAGCGTGAGGCGTTCGACAAGAACGAAGACAGCGCAGTTCTGTTCAATGAAAACGGAGCCTGGGAGATCACCTATCGCGGGGCGAAGGAGCTGCCCAAGGATCGGCTGGAGCGCTATCGCGACTCCACCATGCGCAACATCCTGTACATCGTGCGCCAGCGGCTGAACGAGCCGGGGATGATCTACGAAGCGCGCGGCGCGGACGTTTTCGAAAATCAACCCGTGGACATCGTCGACGTGACCGACGCGCAGAACCGCCAGGTCACCGTGTACATCCATCAATCGACGCACCTGCCGCTGCGCCAGGTGTACACGCGCTACAACACGGAGACGAAGCAGCGCGACGAGGAAGTCACGCTGTTTTCGCGCTACCGCGACGTAGGCGGGGGGATCCAGTGGCCCCTTCATATGCGCCGGGAACGGAACGGCGAAAAGGTGTACGAAATTTTTTCAGAGTCCGTCGCGGTGAATAAGGACCTGACTGACGAGCTGTTCACGCTTCCGCCCGAAGGCCCGGCGACGCCGCAAAAAGGGAAAAAGAAGTAGCCCTCACGCGTGCGCGACTCTGCGGGAGCGCACGATCGCGTCGGCTCTTTCAAACAACGCCTGCTGCGTGAACGGACGCCGGATCTCGCAGGCCGATTTTTCCGCCCCATCCACGATGCGCAGTGTTTCCAGGTCCGGGATCACATCCGTTTCCCCGATCAACAGATCGATCGTCCCTTCATGCACCTCCGCCACCGCGGCCGCTTCGGCGGCATCCGCAGCCTCCAGCAGGTTGTAGCCGTGGGCCTCGAAATAATTGTGGATCTGCAGACGCACGTGATCGCGCGGCTCCACCAGCAGGACCGTGGGCGCGTCGCCGGCGGGCCGCGGAAGCTTCGCCAGCGCGCCCGCCGCGGCCATCGCGGGGAACAGCGCCTCGAAGCGGCATCCGCCCGCTTCCATCGACTGGGCCGAGATGTACCCGCCGTGCTCGGTGACGATCGCGTGGATCATGGAAAGCGCCACGCCTTCCTCCTCCATCGAGACCGGCTCGAATAATTTTTCGGCGCAGGGCTCATTGCCCGTGTGCGTGATGGCGAGCAGCGTATGCGCGCCGTCGCCTTCGCCGAGCGGCATGTCCACCGCCGCCGTCTCGATCAGCAGCCGCCCGCCTTCGGGCATCGTGGCCGAGGCGTGCATGACCAACCCCATCAGCACCTGCTCGATCTGCTCCGGATCGGCCTTGATTCTTCCCGCGACGGGGTCCAGGCGAATCGACAAATCGACCAGCGGCGCGATCACCGATTCGATCAGTTTCGTCGCGCGGCGCACCAGGCCGTTGACGCTCACCGGTTCCGTCTCGCCCACCTGCCTGGCGCCGAGCGCCGCCAACCGCCGGTTCAACTGTTCCGCCGCGGCCGCCGATTGCTGGATCGTCTCCGCGCTCTTGCGCGCCGCGGAATATTCGCCGAACTGGCGCAGCAACAGCTCGGCCTGATTGCGAATCGTCGCCAGCAGCCCCGTGTATTCCGTCGATACGCCCGCGGCCAGCCGTCCCACGGCTTCCAGCTTTTGCGCCTGGCGCAATTGCCGCTCCTCCCAGCGCCGCGCGCTGACGTCGCGGATCGTCAGCACCGCCCCCAGCGTCATGCCGTTTGCCTTTACCGGCGCCGCCGTCCCTTCGATCGCCAGTTCGCGGCCGCTGCGTGAAATCAGTCTCGCGCCGGAGCCGAGCGCCACCGGCTCATCCCGCAGGATCGCCAGAGCCACCGGGTCCACCGGATCCGCCGCCGCTTCGTCCGCCAGGCGCAGGATTTTTTCGAGGGATTTTCCCGCCGCGTCCGCCTGCACCCATCCGGTCAGCACCTCCGCCGCGCGATTCAGCATCACCACCGCGCCTTGCGGATCGGCCACCAACACCGCATCGGCCACTGCGCCGAAAATCGTCCGCAGCCACGCTTCGCGCGCGCTCAGCTCGCGCTCCGTGCGATGTTTGTACAGCGCGATTTCGATCGACGTTTGCAGCGCGGCCGGCGCCAGCGGTTTCACGATGTAGCCGAACGGCTCCGCCATTTTCGCGCGCTCGAGCGTCGCCTGGTCGGATTGGCCCGTCAGAAAAACCACGGGCAGATGATAGCGGTTGCGAATTTCCGTCGCCGCCGCGATGCCGTCGGCGGGTCCGTCGAGCCGGATGTCCATCAGCACGATCTCCGCCTCCGCCGCCAGTTCCACGGCTTCGGCCGCCGTCCCGCACGTCCCGATCACCGTGTGGCCCAGCCGCTCCAGCCGGTTGGCGATGTCGTGCGCGATCAGCCCCTCGTCTTCGACAACCAGAATTTTGTGGTGTTTTTCAGTTGGCATGGTCTGGAAAATGGATGCGGAACGAAGTGCCGTTTCCGCGTTCGACTTCGAAACTCCCCTTGAGTTGACGCGTCAGGATGCGGACGATTTCGAGTCCCAGCGACTTGGACCGCGCCAGGTCGACGTGCGCCGGAATGCCCGCGCCGTTGTCGGACACCGCCATCGAAATGCAGCCGCCGCTGCGCCCGCCTTCGATCCGCACCGCGCCCGCGCGTCCGTCCGGAAACGCGTGCTTCAAGGAGTTCGAAATCAGTTCATTGAGAATCAGGCTGGCCGGGATCGCCTGATCGACGCCCAGCGGCGTCGCCTCGACGGCCACCGTGTACGACAATCGCGCCGGGTCGCCGTAGATGTGGAACAGATTCTGCGCCAGCAGCGCGACGTGTTCCGCCAGGTTGATCTCGCGCAGGTCCCGGGTGTGATAAAGCTGTTCGTGGACCAGCGCCATCGACTCCACGCGGTTCTGGCTTTCCCGCAGCGCCGCCGCCGGCACCGGATCGGGCAGCGAATCGGCCTGCAGCCGCAGCAGGCTCGCGATCACCTGCAGATTGTTCTTGACGCGATGGTGCACTTCCTTGAGCAGCACCTCTTTTTCGGCCAGCGACGCCGCGATGCGGTCGCGTTCCCGCTTCAGGTCCCGCAGCAGCGCGACTTTTTCCATGGCCCGTTGAATCGCCGAATGGAGACCCTCCGGCGTGATCCGGTCCTTGACCAGGTAGTCCTGCGCCCCGGCTTTCATCGCTTCCACCGCGGTCTGTTCATCGGCAAGCCCCGTCAGCATGATGACGGCAAATTCCGGCACGTCGCCCATATCGCCGCGGACCTCGCGCAGGAATTCGAGCCCGGTCATGTCGGGAAGACGGTAGTCGAGAAGCACGCAATCGGGCGCCTCCTCGCGGCACCGGCGGATGCCTTCTTCAGCCCGGACGGCTTCGAGCAGTTCCAGACCGCGGCCAAGCGTCTCTTCGAGCAGAAGGCGGTAAAGATGCCGGTCCGCCGAAGAGTCGTCCACCATGAGTACTTTCATCCTCAGTAAGAGTGTGGGATGAGGAGGCGAAAATTCTCCGAAAATTATGCAAAAGGTTGGAGATCGAACGCGGCGCGGCTGGCCGTGACTATCGCGCTTCCACCGGAAGCTTGGGAGCCCGCTCCCGCAGGATCCACCGCGGGCCCGCCGCCACGAAATTCCAGATCAGCCTCGGGACACGCTGCAGATCGCCCGAGAGCGTGTCGCCGCCCTCGCCCGTCACCAGCGCCCCGCGACGCATCGCGTAAACATTGAACAAGGTCGAGACCATCGTAAAAATCACCGACGAAATGATGCTGGTCACGATCTTCGGCGTCCCGCGCGCGAGATGAATCGCCAGTTCGATCGAATGCGAGATCAAGGGAAGAAGAATCATGGCGGCGGCTCCCGCCAGCCATTCCGGTTCGGCCTCCCGCAGCGCCTGCGTGATCGCCCCGTAGAATCCGGCCGCAACGCCGCGATACAGGAATTCCGCCAGGCCCGCCCCCACCGCGGCGTGCCATCCCGCGGCGAGATTCGCGAACAGAAACACCAGCGCCCGCAGCGTCGAGCTGAACAGCGCGGACTTCCAGTTCCATCGCCGCACCAGCATCTCCCCCGGATTTTTCAGGATCGCGCCCAAAGCTTCGCCGACAGTCATCGTGATGCATTTGTAGCAGACTGCGATCACAGCCGAATTTCAAAAATGTGTAGAAATGTTTTAAAGCAGCTCGGGCTGGCCGCTTGCTTCGTGCAGGATCTTCTGTTCGTCGGAGGAAAAATTCTTCTTCACATCCTCGCTGGACAACCGCGCCTTGCGTTCCTCCGGAGACAGCGACCGCAGGTTCTGCAGTTCCTGCCGGACCGCATTGCGGCGCTGCGGATCCAGGTTCTGGAAAGCCTCCAGCCGCCGCAGCTCTTTTTCGCGCTGCGCCGGAGAAAGCCGGTCGAGCCGTTGCAGGCGCTGTTCCACCTGCGCGCGGCGCTCCGGCGGAAGCCGGTCGAGTTCCTTCTGGCGGTCCGCCGGAGACATCTTCTGGAACCGCTCCAGTTCGCGCGCCGGATTCTGCTGCGGACGATTCGGACGCCGGGGCGCGGGCCGCGGCACCGCCGCTCCGCCTTTTCTGCCTTGCGCCGCCGCCGGAGACACGTAGCCCGCCAGCGCAATCAAGGCTACAGCGGCGAACCGACGCATCGGCATATTCTACATCGCCGATCCGGGGCTTAGCATCTCCAGGTCGTCCAGCGCGTCGGCGACTTGCTCGATGTCCACCGCATGATCCGCGCGCACCTGCTGCTGGACCTTTTCCGAAGCCCCCGGCGTGCGCACCATCAGGCCCACCGTCAGCACCGCGCAAGTCGCCGCCAGCGACACCGCGGGTTTCCAGATCGCCACCGGAACCGCCGGCGCGAAGAGGCGCCGCGTCCAGCGCCGCCACGCCGGAGCCGCATCCTCCTCGGCGATCCGCGCATACAAACGCGCGTCGAAATTTCCGGACACTTCGGGCGCCGCGAGCTGATCCATTTCCAGCCACAGCGCGCGCTGCGCTGCGAACAGTTGACGGCAAGCCTCGCAATCTTCGATATGCCGATCCACTTCCGCCACCCGGGCGGCGCTCAACGCGCCCGAGCCATAATCCATCAGGACTTCTGCACTGTCCTTGATTTTAGTTACGCATTCCATGGGTTCCCTCAAGACGCCATATGGGACAGCCGCGCCCGCAGCGTTTCATACGCCCGGAACAACAGCGATTTCACCGCCGATTCCGAACAACTCAACGCCCTGGCGATCTGGGAGTACTCGAGTTCCTCGTACTTGTGCATCACCACAGCCGCACGCTGCTTCGCCGGCAGCATCCCGATCGCGTCGCGCACTTCCCGCAATTTTACTTCGTATAACATCTCCTGTTCGACCGTGGGCTGCTGGTCGGCCACCTGCCGCTCCACGCCCTCGATCAAATCTTCATTCAGGCTCTCCTGGCCTTTTTCTTTTTTCCCGTCGCGAATCCAGTTCAACGCCAGATGCGTCGCGATCCGGAACAGCCACGTCGTAAACTTCGCCGTCGGCTCATACCGCTCGCGGCTCCGATATACTCGCAGGAATACCTCCTGCGCTAATTCCTCGGCTACTGCCTGATTTTGCACCATCCGAAAAAGAAAGTGAACCACCGGCGTGCGGTGCCGTTCGAGCAGTAGAGCAAAACTGGTGGTGTCTCCAGCGCGAACGCGGAGCATTAATTCCGCATCGCGTTCGAGCGCGGCAACAGCCTCCATGTCCGTCTTAACCCCAGACTTAGGAGAAGGTTGCGCCGAATTCATTACTCGCCCTTGAGAGAGCGTTCCATCAGGTCGCGCAATGCTTCGCGCGGACTTTTCGATGTGTGCAAAACCGCGTGCATCTGTTGAATAATCGGCAGATCGACGCCGAATTTCTCTCCCAGCGCGACCGCCGCCGAACAAGTCTCCACGCCTTCGGCCACCATGCGCGTCGATCCGAGGATCTCGGCGAGGCTGCGGCCTTTGGCTAACTCCATTCCTACCTTGCGGTTACGGCTCAGCTCGCCGCTGCACGTCAGCACCAGATCGCCCAGCCCGGCCAACCCGGCGAGCGTCTTCGGCTGCCCTCCCATCGCCACCGCCAGACGCGTAATCTCGGCCAGCCCTCTAG
>JAIQFJ010000248.1 GCA_020073325.1 Terriglobia bacterium
GGAGGCGATTCGCAGCGCGGTCGACGTCGACGCCAGTGACCGCTATTTGCATACTGCGTCGTTCTCGTTCTCTTCTTCGGTGCGGCAGATGACGGTGCCCCTCAGTTGTGGAGCGACGCTGGTGCTCGCGAAGACGGAGCAGATTCGCGATCCTGGTGAACTTTTCGCCCTGATCGAGCGGACCGGGGCGACCGTTCTCGACCTTGTTCCCTCGTATTGGAGAGCCTGTCTCCGAACCATCAAGGATGTTCCCGAGAGCCTCCGGCTGATTCTGTCGGCCAGCGAGCCGCTGCCGGCGGACCTGCCGCGCGAGTGGGTCGCGGCTTTCGGAAACCGGGTTCGACTCTTCAATATGTATGGCCAGACGGAGACCACCGGAATCGTCGCCGTCCATCCCATTCCGAAAAATGCAGACTCGATCCCGATCGGCCGCCCGATCCTCAATACGCAAATCGAGCTATGGGACGAAGACGGGAAACCCGTGCCTGCTGGAGTTCCCGGGGAGATTTACGTCGGCGGCGATGGAGTCGCACGCGGCTATTGGAATAACCCGCGGCTCACCTCCGAACACTTTGTTCACGGTCCGTCAGGACAGCGCTTGTATCGAACCGGCGATCTCGCGCGCTCGCTTCCGGACGGCATGCTCGAATTTATTGGCCGCGTGGACGATCAGCTCAAAATTCGCGGATTTCGGGTCGAGCCCAGCGAAGTGGAGATTGCTTTACGGCAGCATCCGTGGGTGTGGGAAAGCGCGGTCGTCGTGCAGGCGGACGCGGCGGGACATCCGCGACTCGCGGCATTTGTGGTCGCCAAAGAACGCGTGCTGCCGGAGCGCTTCACTTCCGAATTACGCCGCTTCTTGAAGGAGAAGCTGCCGGATTACATGGTGCCGGCGGTGGTGGCCGAGGTGGAGTCGCTGCCTCTTACGGCGCACGGCAAGCTCGACCGGAAAGCGCTGGCGGCGCGCGCTACCGGGGCCGGCGCGAATGGATCCGGGCGGCGATTCACGGAACCGCGCACGCACACGGAAAAATTGCTGGCCGAAATCTGGCAAAGCGTGCTGCATCGGGACCGGGTGAGCATCGACGACAATTTTTTCGACCTGGGCGGCGATTCGCTTCTCAGCGTCGCGGTCATCAGCCGAGCGAATCAGGCCGGGCTGAACGTAAGCCTGAAGGATCTCTTTCAACGTCAGACGATCGCGGAACTTGCGCGCGGCTCAACGGCACCCGAGCGGTCCCAGCACAATCCAGAAGTCATTCGAGTCACACTCGACAGTCTGCGCGCCTGGGGCTGCCGGGCGCTGGAGCATGCAGGGCTCGCGCCGGAGGGTGCGGCGATCGTTACCGAAGTTCAGATCGAAGCGAGCCTGCGCGGCCAGCCTACACACAACGTCGACAGCATTCCCCGCTACGCGCGGCGGCTGCTCGCCGGCTCCATGAATCCACATCCCCACATCCGCGTCGAGCGCGAAACGGATCTTAGTGCGCAAATCAATGGGGACGACGGGCCGGGCCAATGGGTCGCGGTAGTCGCCATGGAAACCGCCATCCGCAAGGCTCGCGACACGGGCGTGGGAATGGTGAGCGTGCGGAGATCGAACCACTTCGGCGCGGCCGGGCATTACGTCTGGATGGCAGCGCGGCAGGGCTTGATCGGATTGTGCACCACCAACGGTCCGGTGATTCTGGCCCCGGCAGGTGGGACCACGCCCACCTTCGGCAACAATCCTTTGGGAGTCGGCATCCCGGCGGGGAATCACGATCCGATTCTGCTGGATATCGCGATGAGCGTCGCGCCGCGAGGCAAGATCGGGCTGCAGCTCGCCGAAGGAAAACCGCTCCCTTCCGGTTGGATTCTCGATCGATTCGGCCGCCCGTCGATCGACCCGGCGGATCTCGCAGCGGGGCTAGGCGTGCCGATCGGCGGCCACAAAGGCTACGGGCTGGCGATCGTGATGGAAGCGCTCGCAGGAGCCTTGTCGGGGGCCGGATTCTGCACCGATCACCGGCGCGAACAGATGAAAAATCACTCCGAACCTCGTGACTTGGGCCATTTTTTCATGGCGATCGATCCGGAGCTTTTCTCGACGCGTTCCGAGTTCACGGCGCGCGTCGACCGGATGATCGAAATCACCAAGGCGGGCGAGCGTATCGAGGGCGTCGAGGAAATCCTGATCCCAGGCGAGTCCGAGTTGCGCGAACGCGAGCGGAACCTGAAACTCGGCGTACCGCTGCGCCCGGTCACATACCGGGCACTGTTGAAGTACGCGGAAGCGACCGGCCTGCATGCCGAACTCGCCATTGTGAGCTGATCCATTCAATCAGCCACGGCCAGTCGACCCAAAATAATTGCAGCGCCATCAGCGGAAGAAACGCCGGCCCCTGCAACACGCGAATCGAGATGAGCATCGCCACCGCGCCCGCCGGGATTATTTTTCGCGCCGTTTTCGAGATCAAGGCCAAGGGGTAGCTGATCTCCAGCAGCACCGTCATCCCGGCAAGGATCGAACACAATCGCGCGTGCCCCGCAACCCACGCCCCGGCGGCGGGAAACAGCGGCTCTTCCAGCAGCCGGGATTGTTCTCCCAACAGAATCGCCAGACTGTCTGTCGTGATCCAATCGAGGCCGCGGTGCCGGAGTTTGGCAAATCCGGCGGCGAAGAAAACGACAGCCAGCAAACTTCGGATCAGCATCACCGGCCATGCATACTCGAATTTCCAGACGACCGGCGCGCGTTTCCCGATTCTTGCATCCAGCGACCATGCGTCGCCGCTTCGGCTCAGAGCCATGAACAACAGCGCGACCACGAACGCGGCGTCGATGCGATGAACGTTGCCGTAATTGTTGGGCAATGCGATGAGATATGCGCCGCTGATTCCCGCGACGAAAATCGCGGCGCGCGTGTAAAGTCCTACGCAACTCAGCAGCAGCGCAGCGCGGAAGATCCATTGCACGATCAGCAGAGATGCGGACGACGGATACTGCACGTGGAGCAGCCGCGCGATCGCGATGGGCCTCCAGAACACCGGTGGGACGTGCGCCCACTGGGTGAAATCCTGCGTCCCGTAATAGAGCAGCGCGAAACCGAACATCAGGATGCGGCAAACACCCAGCTTGCTCGCGTCGAGGCGCTTCATCGGCTCACTTCCGCAATTAATTCGCGTCCCAGAAGTTTCTCACCGCCCGCCTGCCATGTTTCCTCGTAGAGCCGAACGGCGCTGAATCGCGGATTGAGAGACAGGACGAAGCTCAGCGCCCGAACCTGATCGTGATGCGTCATGCGCGTCAATCCATCGAGCAGACGCAGACCGTCGAGCGGCCTTAAATCCTTCGTGTAAATTCGTTCTTCGCTCTGCCGGTTGCTCACGCCGAATACGCGATAGGCCTTGAGCGGATCGTGCGTGCGGCCCTCGGAGAACATCGGATAGGTACTCGCCGGCCAGCCCGCGTCACGATCGGTGGCAAGGCCATAGCCGAACACCGCCGCATACGCCAGGCAGAGCAGCGCGACGGCGAGCAGTCGCAATTTTTCGAGAATGCTCAAGATTTTCAGAACCTAGACTATCAAGGTGTCGCAGAGCTCCACGACCGGCGTACAATACCTGATACCTTGGCCGGTCCCGTGTCCGCTCCATCGTCAACTGCATCGATGTCCGTCGTTCGCTGGCCGCAGCTTTATCTGGGCCTCGCCATCACGACTCTGGCGAACCTCGTTCTGGAACTGGCGCTAACGCGCATCTTTTCGGTCGTCTTCTACTCGCACTTTGCATTTCTGGCGATTTCCGTGGCCCTGTTCGGCCTGGGAGCGGGCGGCATGATTTCGTACGCATTTTCGCTTCGGCGCGAGCATTTATTCGCCAGGCTGGGAACGCTGGCGATCGCCAACAGCGTCTGCGTCGTTGCGTCGCTGTGGTTCGTGTTGTCGCGGCCGGCCGGGCATATGCACGTTCTCACGCTGGCCGAGGTCTACCTGGTCAGCGCGCTGCCCTTCGTATTTGGAGGTTTGATTGTTTCGCTGGTGATCGCTGAATCGATCGAGCGAGTCGACCGGTCCTATTTTTTCGACCTCGCGGGCGCGGCGTGCGGATGTCTGTTGCTGGTTCCACTTCTGAATCTGCTCGGCGGACCGAACGCACTGCTTTCCGTTGGAATTTTCTATGCCGTCTCGGCGGCGATCTGGTTTCATCTGGCCGGCTCAGCGAGCCGTCGTGCGGCCGCGATCGCGGTCGCGCTCTTGCTGGCGGCTCTGATCGTCGCTAATTTCGAACACCCTGTACTCGATCTTCGAATGGCGAAAGGCGAAAAGCTGCCGCCGGAGCGATTTGTCCGCTGGAACAGTTTTTCCCGCGTCGGCGTCACGCGTGAGGACAGTCTCTGGAGCATTGTGGTCGACGGCGACGCCGCCACTCGAATTCCGCCCTACGACTGGAACAACTTGACGGCGGACAACCGCGCGGCGCTCACGCACACCGGCCCCGGATATCCGTATCTTGTCCGGCCGGGCGCCAAGACGCTGATCATCGGTTCCGGCGGCGGCTACGATGCGGGTCGCGCGCTCGCGTCCGGAAGCCGCGACGTGACGGCCATCGAGATCAATCCGATTATCGCGGACACGATTGGACGCCGGGAATTCGTGACCGAAAATCACGGATTGTTTTTCCGGCCCGAGGTCCACTTGATCATCGGCGACGGCAGATCGTTTGTACGGAATACTCGTGACCGGTACCAGGTGATCCAGGCAAGCCATGTGAATTCCTGGGCGTCCACAGCGGCCGGAGCCTTTGCTCTCTCGGAGAACAATCTCTACACGTCGGATGCGTTTTACGACTATCTCATGCACCTCACCGACGACGGATTCCTGGCGTTCACGCGCTGGGGATTTGATCCGCCGCGCGAGTCTCTTCGCCTGGTCTCGCTTGGCATGGACGCGCTGAACAGAGCCGGCGAAGACCGGCCCTGGCTGCATTTCATCGTGATCCGCGAAGACCCGGCGCGTCCTCAGGACTGGAGTGCGGATACGGTCTTGATTTCGCGCAAGCCGTTTTCGCCGGAGGACCTGGTGCGAGTCCGCCAGGCTCTTGCTGAGCCTCGCTTTCGCGGGCTCTACCTTCCCGGCGATCCGCCGAAAAATCCTTTCGGAGAACTGCTGTTGAGCTCGAATCCGAAGGCCTTCTCCGCGGGCTATGCCTACAACGTCGCGCCGGTGGACGACGATCATCCGTTTTTCTTCTACACAATTCAGCCGCGCGATATTTGGAATTTCATGAGGCGCGCCGAAAAGTTCAATCCATCGGTGCCGCTGCTGTTCGGACTTATCCTGGTGAGCATTGCCGCAACGGGGCTCGTCATGGCCTTACCGCGGCTGCTATTCCGCAACCGGATGCCGAAGCAGCCGCGGGCGATGAGATTCTTATGGTACTTTCCCGTCCTGGGAGTTGCTTACATCTCGATCGAGCTCGCGCTGATCCAGAAATTCATGTTGCTGCTGGGGCCTCCCACCTACGCTCTCACGGTGATCGTCTTTTCGATGCTTGTCGCCAGCGGCGCCGGGAGCTTTTTCAGCAAGAGGATCATCGCCGGCGACGATCGAAGACTCATGGGAGTTCTGGCGGGAATCACGATTCTGGTGGTGGTGCTCGCTCTGCTCGCGACGCCTCTGACAGCCGCGGCTGCAGGCTGGCCTCTCTTCGCGAAGATCGTGCTGACATCGCTTTTGATCGCCCCGGCGGCATTCCTGATGGGTATGCCTTTCCCGGGCGGGCTGCGCCGGCTCGAGCAATCGCACGCTCCTTCGATCCGCCTCGCCTGGTCGCTCAATTCCGCGGCAAGCGTTCTGGGTTCGGGCACGGCGATTTTCCTGGGGATCTATCTAGGCTTATTCGCGACGTTGCTGATCGGTGGAGGCCTTTATCTTGCCGCCTTATTCATCGTGTTATTGACCCGGAGGCAGCGAGCGCCCGTCATGTAGTTACTGGCCGTGCGGTCCAATACGAAGAGGCAAACGCCCCTCATACCGCGTGCCCGGGAGCCGGCTCTCGAAGAGCTCCGATCATGGTGGTTAACAGGCGGACGCCTCACGTCGCACTCGTGCCAACTTCAGGTCTGCTGGATTGCCTGTCGCTGCGCCAGCCGTCAGCTCATTTATCGCTCCGTACCCAACTTCCCGGGTGCGCCGTTTCTCGGGACCGATCTGGCGTAGATTCCCAGAACCCGGCCTGGAAAAAACGTCGATACGGCGTCACTCGAACGGGGTAGGAGTTCCCCATCCGAACCGGGTGGTCGAAAAATCCCCGATCTCGTGATGGATTCAAGATCTCACTCAGGCATAGTAAGTGCGCAAGTTCGATCTAAAGCCAACAGCAAATTGACGGCGCCCTTGTCGCAAAAGGAGCATCATGTCCCATCATCTCGATTCACCCATTGCCCGGCAGGATATTCGCCTCGACATCACGGACCTGTACGTATTCCGCGGAGAGATCGGCACCGTGTTCGTGATCGACCTGTGCCACCTCCATCTTCGGCCCAATTCCAGCCCCCGGCTATCACCCGGAAGGCATGTACGAATTCAAGGTCGATCTCAATGGCGACGCCATCGAAGAGCTGACCTACCGCCTTACATTCGATGAGCGTGACGGTATCGGGGGCGCAGATGCTGTCGACCCGGACGCGCCGGGCGCGATTGTCGCACGGGGTAGCACTGGCGAGACGGTCACCACACCGGCCGGCCTGCGCGTATGGGCAGGCAAAGCGGGTGATCCGTTCTGGATCGAGCCCGATGTGTTGCACACAGTTGGACACGCGTTTCAGGGCGGCACGACTGTGGACCTGTCGAACTGGAATCCAGGCCGCGCGAAAAACCTCTTCGCCGGTCATAGCGTGTATTCGATCGTGCTGGAAGTGCCCGACGGCGAGTTGCTCGCAGGGGCGGGCGGCAACCGCCGGATCGGCGTATGGGCCGTTTCGACGCTTGCCACCGACGCTGGTGGATGGCGCTCGATCAACCGCGTCGGTTCTTCCGATGATCCATCCGCTGTTTACCCAGTTCAACGAAGATCTCGGCAACCGTCTCAATGCCGGGCGCCCAGCTGACGACTTCGCAACCTTTGGAGCGACCATCACGAAGGCCATCGCCGGCGTTGTCTCCGCATCTGGAACCGCCGAAGACCCATGCGCGTATGCGGAGAGAGTCGCGCACCGTTTCTGTCCCAACATCCTCCCTTACGAGGTCGGCACGGCGGCCGCGTTCGGGTTCGCCGAATGGAACGGTCGTTCGCTCACGGATAACGCTCCGAATGTCATGTTCTCGATTGGGGCGAATGCCCCGGTGAGCCTTGGAATCGGCAAGGAGTCGGTCATCTCGAAGCCGTCGAAAATCTTTCCGTACGTTCCTGCGGCCAAATGAAAACCGGCTCGCCGCCGTGGACGCTCGTCTGGCCGCGGCATGTTGGCGCGATGGGTCTGCGAAAAAAGGCAATAATCCCGATTCTGGCGCTTGTGTTGCTCTTTCGGAATCGGCTTCGTTTGCGTTGACGGGCGTACGCCGTTCCTCCCGCGGAGCGGATTCACTCCGTTGCAATCGGCCAGGGGGCGGATGGCCACGTGAAGTGGAACGTCGCGCCTCTTCCTTCCTCGGACTCCGCCCAGATTCTGCCCCCGTATCGTTCGACAATCGTCTGACACGTCGCCAGTCCCACACCGGCGCCGGCGCGCGCCCGGTCCAGCCGCTTAAATAATCCGAAGACATACTCCTGATATTCGGGTTTGAAGCCGAGACCGTTGTCTCGCACGGAGATCGTCCAATACTCGCCATCCCTTTTTGCCTGGATTTCGATGCGGCACGCGCGATCCGGGTTGCGATACTTGATGCTATTCCCGATCAGGTTCTGCATCAGCCGAATCAGTTGGAGACGGCTTCCCGTAAGCGATGGCAGGTTGCCCGGTGTGATCCTGGCTCCGCTTGCGCTAATTTGAGCCGACAGATTCTCCTGGACCGCCGCCAGCACCTCATTCAGATCGACGGTCTCGCTTAACTCGAAAGGTTCGCGGCTGACCTTCGAATATTCGAGCATTCCGACGATCAGTGCGGTCATGCGGTCGGCGGCTCCAATGATCGTCTGGAGGTAGTAGGCGGTGTCCGCGGGCGGCGCCTCCCGGGTCTGATTTTCCAGGATCTGAGCGAAGAGCGTGATGGTCCGCAACGGTTCCTGCAAATCGTGTGTCGCGGCGTATGCAAAGCTCTCCAGTTCGATATTCGAGCGTTCCAATGCCGTGGCGATGGCCGCCAGTTCTTTTTGCGAGCGCTGCAATTCGGAGTTGGCTTTCTGAATACTGGCCGTGCGGTCCAATACCTTTTGCTCCAACTCTGCATTGGATTTTCGGAGTTCTTCCTCCGCTTGATCGCGCAGCCGCAACTCATTGCGCATTGCTTTCATGCCCACCAGCACCAGGCTGAAACTGACCAGCGCGCCCATGGCGCAAAGCGTGAGCACAGCGATTTCGATCCGCCGCCGCCGCTCTCGCCGCTCGACGAGCGAGCGCTCCTGATTCGTCCTTGCCGCCGTGATCAGACGGTTGATCTCGCTCTCCAGCCTTGCTCCCTCCGGGTCATGCTCGCCCCCGATCGCAATTACCTTCGGATCGCTCGCGCGACGAGCCGTCATTTCGGAAAGATGATCCATCCCCCGGGTCACCGCCGACGATAGATCTAATACGCTGAGCTTTTCGTCGCTGTTTTCGGCGACCAGCGACGCAAGCAGTTCGCGATCCCGCATGACGACCGTTCGATGCTCATTAAATTGATGAAGAAAACTGTCCTCGCCGGTGAGCAAATAGGCCCGCGCACTGCTTTCGGCGCGCGTTACGGAACCGTCCAGCGAAATGATGGCGGTGAGAACCTCGTGCGCGTTCGCGAATACCCTCGAGTAGCCGCGAAAACGGACGACGGCAATCATCATCGCGGTCGCCAACAGGATCGTGATCGCCCCCAGTAGCAGGAACACGCGGTGTCCGGCAGGCGCGACAGACAAATCCCGCATAACAGCAGGTATCCTTGGGGTGCGCGGACCAAGCGCGCCCAATTCAGTCTGTCTTAAACATATCAAACATTGGGAAGATCGCAGCACGTATACGGTGTCCTGCTCCGGCGGCAGGTTCCATGCCCCGAATCGTGGACTCGTGCGGCGCCTTTGGTTCATATCCCGCGATTTGCCCCCATTTCAGGCTGCTATTTCACGTACTGCCGGCGCGCACCCTGCAGGTGGGCAAAAATCCATGTCCTTGCATGACGCGGAAGAGCAAGACAATGATGGCGACCCGCGGAAGTGTGAATCAGCCCACCCAACGCCTCGCTTCGGGCAGGGTTGGACACTGACATGCAGCACTAATTGCGTCGGGGGAAGGGGGATCACTGTGAAGAGGCCTCGGGCCGGGGAGCACGACGCTGCGAAGATACTCGTGCTGCCGGTCGTAATTTCTTTTCTCAGCTTTATCATCCTCAACGGGATCGCCACACCTCAGGTGCCTCCGCCAAGCAAGGATCGGGACCAGGAGAATTTCCGCCTTTCGGTGGAGGTTGACCTGGTGGTGCTGCAGGTAACGGTACGCGACCGGGCCGGTCATTCGGTATCTGGTCTCACGCAGCACGATTTTGAGATTTACCAGGACGGTGCTATTCAACCCATCCGTCTGTTCCAGCGCGAAGATACGCCGGTCACCATCGGCCTGATTGTCGACCACAGCGGCAGCATGCGGGAAAAACTCGGCGAGGTGACCACGGCTGCCCGAACGTTTGTCCGCTCCAGCAACCCGGAGGACCAGATGTTCGTCGTGAATTTCAACGAGAAGGCGTCGCTGGGCCTGCCCGCTGCGATGCCGTTCAGCAGCAGCGCCGATGTGCTTGGGAACGCGATCTGGGCCTCTCCTGCCGTGGGCATGACCGCCATTTACGACGCCGTCGTCGAGGCGCTTCAGATCTTGCAGAAAGGCGGGCGGGACAAAAAGGTGCTCATCGTCATCAGCGACGGCGGCGATAACGCAAGCCATTACAGTTTAGACC
>JAIQFJ010000249.1 GCA_020073325.1 Terriglobia bacterium
AAGGCCACCACAGTTTCAGGCCGCCCTCGGTTAAAGGCTCGCCTTCGACGAAGGATTTGTGGGTTTGACCCATGGGTGTAGCCATAAATCGTAATCGCCATGCTACCATGCGTTCGTCGATGCGCCGCCTTCTTTTTTTCGCGATCTTCGCGCCTCTGTTAGTGGGGCCTCTGCTGTTCGGCGTAGAGAGTAACGTGAAGATCGACAACGACTGGGTTCGCGTGCTGAGCGTCACCTATGCACCGCACGACAAAAGTGCGCTGCATGCGCACGCGGGCAATCGCGTGGTGATCCTGCTCGACGCCGGTCATCTCGCCACGGTCTACGAAGACGGCCGCCGCGAAGACAAGCCCTGGAAAGCCGGCGAAGCGCGCTGGGTGCCCATGGGGGCGAAGCATATCGGCGAAAATACCGGCTCGAATCCGGTGCGGATCATGGAAGTGGAATTGAAGCAGCCTGGCCATCCTGTGAACCGGTCGCCGCAACTCGATCCGGTCGCGATCGATCCCCAGCACAATGTGTTGATCTTCGAAAACGACCAGGTCCGCGTGTTTCGGAGCTGGCGCGAGGCGGGCGGCCGGGAAATGATGCACGAGCACATCGGCGCCGGCCGGGTCGGTATTTTTCTGACCGATGCGAAAGGGAAAATCGAGGCGGGCGGGGAAGTATCGATGCTCAACGCCTCAGCGGGCGACGTCTCGTGGAGCGGTCCGGTCACTCATCGCACGACGAATCTCGGCCCGAGGTTCGATATGATCATCGTCGAAGTAAAATAGGCCGGCGCGTCGAAAAGTCTAGCCGACCGTGGGGAACGTCTTCGAAATATGGTCGTGCCAGGTGAGACTCTCTTCGTCCACCAGCGCCCAGACCAATCCGAGTCCCGCTGAAAGCAGACTCAGGATCCCGGCGATTTGCCGCATCCCGCGTTGTTCGCGATCGGGTTTGCGGCCGTCGAAATCGACCAGCCGCAGCCCTGCGAAACGCATCCCCGGCGTATCGCCGTCGGCAAGCGCGAACAGGAACCGGTAGAACAGCGTGATCACCACCGCGACTCCCAGGAAGAACGGAATATTTTCCTTGGTCAGCGCGATCATCCCGCCGCTCACGAAAAAGATCGTGAGAAAAACGCCGACCGCCGAAAGGATCATGGCCGTGTCGAATGCAGCCGCAATCGCACGGTGTGCGGGCAACGCCACAGGAGCGTCGCAGTAAATGACGGCCTCAACTTGCGTTCCAATGGTCCTCGGCGTGCCGTGCTGTGACTCAATGTGTGGATGTGTCTCGAAGAAATCCAGCGACTGCTGCGAATCCGGAATGTGCCTCGAATTCGCCCGCGGCGCGCGTGGCGCACGCTTCGCGGGAGCGTCCTGCTCCCTCGAACGCATGGGCGTCAGCGTCGGAATCGGAATGACTTTCGGGCCGTTCGCCGGGTCCCGGAACAGCAATGGCTGGTAGTTCACATTCGGCTGCGAGGCCGGGGGCGGAACTGCCGGTTTGGGGATTTCGATTTCCGGGAGCGGCTCGAGCTGCGGCGCGGTCGAGGTCGCGAGCGGCCGAAGAGCATGTGCGTCCATGCGCCGTCCGCAACGCACGCAGCGGCGCTCATCCGTCTCATTCCAGGCTTGGCAATATCGGCATTGCATGCTCGGCTACCCTTGGCTTGACTCCTGTTGTACGGCTTTGCTACGGTTCTCGGTTGAGCCCTCCAGCCACCCTTCGCTTTGGCCCAGCGCCGAGGTCTAGTACTAACGTCTCATTCCTTCCTAACATATTCGGCTGGGTTTGTCACGAACTTTATTCACGCTTCTTTACCTTATTCCTCCTATTCACCTTCAACTTAAGCGCTCAAACCTTCCGTCCCTCTTTACCGGCGCCGGCCCAGAACGTCCAGCCGAGCCCCAACCCGAATCGCCGCGTGGTACCGCCTCGCCCCGACGCGCCCGCCCAGGGCGAATACAACATCACTGCCAAGGATCAGACGCGCGACGGCCCCTGGTATCATCTCCGCGGCAATGCGATCATCGATACGCCGGACATGCAGATCAAGGCCGACGAACTCGATTACAACGAGGAAACCGGCGACCTGGAAGCGCGCGGCCACGTGCATTTCGAACACTTCGCGCGCGGCGAAAAAGTCGATTGCGAGCGCGTCGAATACAATACCGAGCAGCAGACCGGGAAGTTCTACGACGTCAGCGGGTCCGCGCCGCCCCAGATCCAGGCCCGGCCGGGGATGCTGACGACGCAGAACCCGTTTTATTTTCAAGGGCATTGGGCAGAAAGAGTCGAGGATCATTACGTCCTCTACGACGGCTTCCTTACCGATTGCACCGTTCCGCGCCCGTGGTGGCGGCTCAAAGGCCCTCGTTTCGACGTCATCCCCGGCGACCACGCCATCGCGCATCACGCCTGGTTTTACCTCAAGGGATTTCCGCTTTTCTATACGCCCTGGTTTTATAAGTCTCTTAAGAAAGAGCCTCGTAGGAGTGGTTTCTTAATCCCCAACATCGGGAACAGTTCGCTGCACGGGAAAATGTTCGGCGTCGGCTACTATTGGGCGATCAATCGCAGCTACGATCTCACCTACCGGGCCTTGGCCTATACCCAGGCCGGATTCGCCCATAACGCCGAGATGCGCGGCAAGGTCAATCAGAAGACCGACTTCGATCTGACTGTCTTCGGCATCAAGTCCACCCAGGAGGAGATTTCCCCGAGCGGCGTCCAGGTCAACTTCCTGGCCAAGTCCGATCTCGGCAACGGTTGGGACGCCCGCGTGAACATCGACTATCTTTCTTCATTCGCCTTCCTTCAGCAGTTCACGACATCCTTTAACGAAGCGGTCTTTTCTGAAACACATTCCGTGGGTTACGTGACCAAGCACTGGGCCGATTTCGGCGTCGCTTTCGTCGCCCAGAGCAACGTCAATTTCGAAAGCACCACGCCTGGCGATAAGGTTGAGATCCGCAAGCTGCCCTCGGTCGAGTTCACGCAGCGCGAGCATCAGTTGGAATTTCTGAAGATGCCGATCTGGGTGGGGTTCGACTCCAGCGCGGGATTGCTCGACCGCTCCGAACCCGGTTTTTCGACCGCCCAGTTTGTCGACCGGCTTGACGTGGCGCCGCACGTGACCACTGCCTTCCGCTGGCACGATATACAGCTCACGCCGACCTTCGGCGTTCGCGAAACCGAATACAGCCAGAGCGTCGCCAACGGCTTCGTCAGCGGGCAGGATATCCTGCGTAGTTCGCGCGATTTAACAGCGGAGCTTTCGCTGCCTGGCCTGGAGCGGATCTTCAATGCTCCTAAATGGATGGGCGAGAAAGTGAAACATGTGATTGAGCCTCGGATCACGTACAAATACGTCACCGGAATCGGCGATCAATACAACAACGTCATCCGTTTCGACGAGATGGATCTGCTGACCAACACCAACCAGATCGAGTATTCGCTCACCAATCGTCTGCTGGCGAAGGACAAGAACGGGAATGTGACCGACTTCCTGACCTGGGAACTGCGCTGGGATCGTTATTTCGATCCAACCTTCGGCGGCGCGATTCCCTATTGCGGCGGTACCGGCCAGCCGGGTTGTCAGAGGAATGTGATCGCGAGCGAGCTTGCTCTCACAGGCTTTGAATTTCTCGACCGGCCGCGAACTTATTCTCCTGTTGTCAGCGTGGTGCGAGTGCAATCGAAAGTAAACGTCGAATGGCGGACGGACTACGATCCGCTGACTCACAATGTCAGCAACAGCAGCGTCTCCGTGGACGGCCGCGTGCGAAAGTACTTCTTCGGAATCGGCCATGCGCTGATCCGCACGGATCCTGTTTTGCTTCCTCCGGCGGACCAGGTATCGTTCATGTTCGGCTACGGCAACCTGAACAGCAAGGGCTGGAATTATCGCTTCGACATGCACTACGACTATCGCGCGTCGATGTTCCAATACTGGCAGGCGTATGTCACCTACAACACGGATTGCTGCGGGATCAGCGTGCAGTACCGGAGATTTTCGCTGGGGGTGCGCGATGACAGCCAGATCCAGGTGGCGTTTGCGATCTCCAATGTCGGGACGTTCGGCACGCTGAAGAAGCAGGATCGGGTTTTCTAGCGACTTTCAGTCTGCGATGCCCGGGACTCGATTTGAACCCCGGCCTTACGGCCAGGGCTGTCGTGCGGTCAATTGGAAGCCAGCCGCGCCCGTCAGGGCGGGGTTCACTGAAGCCCGCTCCACTTTGCGATACAGCGCGATCATTTGGCCAAGAATGCTCGTCAGAGCGGCGAGCCGGCTTCCATCAGCCGGCATGGCTGCCGGCTTGCCGACGAGCGGCCCCACGTTTCAGTTTTTCGCTGCGGGCGGAGGTCCCGGACGACGGCCGCCGGCGGGACCGCCGCGCAGTAATTCCAGGTTGGGTCCTACCTTGGTCTTCTGGTCCGCGGTGAGCGTTGCGTAGATCTTGGCCATGCTCCTGGCATGCATCGCGGTCTGCTGCTGTTGCAGATTCGCGATATCCTGGCTGGCCTTGTCGATCCGGGTTTCGTCGCCGGCCTTGATGGCGTCGGTCAGGGCCGCTTGCGCGGTCTGCATCTGCTGATGGGTGCCCTGCGTCGACAGGCGCGATTCCGCCATGATCGTGTGAACTTTGTTCTGCTGCTCGGCGCTCAGGCCGAGGTTCTGGGTCAGCCGCGTTTCGAAATCGCGGGGCCCTCCGGGGCCGCGACCCATCATATGAGGCCGCTGTCCGGCAGGCGGAGCGGGCGGCTGCGCGACCAGCATGCCGGCGGCCAGGAGGGAAAGGATGATTGAAGCTCGCATTTTAAAGACTCCTCTCCCTCCATGACGAAGGTTTGCAGGTCCGGATTACGCGTTGCGGTGCATGCGCATGCGGGACCGGCCCTGATCGAATTTGGCCTTCTGATCCGCGGTCAGGAGCTGGTAGAACTTCGCCATCGCCTTGGCGTGGATCGCGCGGGCCTGGGCGTTGAGAGGCGCGTTCTGCTGAAGGACCTGATCGATCTGCGGCTCGTTATCGGACTTGACCGCGGCGGCCACCGACTGGCGCTCTTCTTTCAGCTTCGGTGCGAGCGCTTTCATCTGCTGGCGCGATTGCTGGAAGATCGCCTTGGCCTGCTGCTGCTGATCCGCGGTGAGATTCAGCCGCGTGCTGAGCCGCTGCATCATTTGTCCGCCGGGCGCGCGATGATGCGCTTGGGGCGGGGCAGCGGGTTGGGCCGAAAGAATGCCGGCCGCGAAAAGGGGAAGAAGAAGGGATCCGAGTTTTTTCATGGTGCTTAACTCCTCGACTGTAAAGGCGAGCTTCCCGGGATACAGATTACGGAGGCGGCGTCGCGTCCGCAGGGGAGGGGATGAGGCGATCGCGGGGGAGCCCCTGTGTTCACAAGGACCGCCCACACGCGTTAACGCGAGGCCGGGCGGCGCCGCAGGAGGCCCAAGCCGAGCAATCCGAGGCCGGCGAACAGGAACGTGGCCGGTTCGGGCGTGGGATTCACGTTCGTCGTGTTGGGGACATCGTTGGCGCCGACGATGCCGGTGGCGCTGGGGCCGCAATAAACCTGGCTCAGGTCGGTGGCATAGATGTCCGCGGCGAAATAGGAAGCGTAGTTGCCGCCGGTGGAATCGTGCAGGAAATTGCTGATCGAGATTCCGCTGGTGTCGGTCACGGAAAACGAAAGCGTCTGGCCGATCGGCTGCGACGCTCCGTGGGTGTGATTCGCATCGCCCGTGATGGCGTAGTTGAAATATCCGAACGCGGCCATGTGCTCGCTGTGGGAAGACTTCGAGCCCGCGACGGTGCTGCTGAAACCGTCGGCAAGCGAACCGGCGCTGACGGTGATCAGCGGGGTCCCCGTGACGCTCAGATCGAAAGCGAAGGCGCCTGCCTGTCCGCCCCAGATGAAGTCGAATCCGGGATTCAAGTTGACGAACACATCCACTTCGTTGGCGCCGTTCTGCGTCAATTGAACGGAGCCGTACGGACCCGCTCCGCAGCAACCGCTGCTGACGTCGAGGCTGAATGAGGTGGCGCGGGCAGCCGGCAAGAGAATCGTGGCGATGAGTACGAATAAAAGCGACCAGAACGTTTTCTTCATGGCTCGAGTTTGCGGGGCAAACTCGCATGCCCGATGAGGGAGCCGTTCTGGTAAAAATCGGGTTTAGTCCCGGGTACACGCCCGGGGAGGTCCTGGAACTTCGAACTTTAGTTGGCGAGTTGTCTCAGTACGTATGGCAAAATCCCGCCGCTGCGGTAGTATTCCGCTTCGACCGGAGTGTCGATGCGCACGCGCGCCTCGAACGTTTTTCCATCGGCGTGAACTTTCACGCGCGACTTGCCTCTGGAATCGACCGCCGCGGCCACGCCTTCGATCCGGAACGTCTCGAAGCCGGTCAAGCCGAGCGATTCGCGATTCTGTCCGTCGACGAATTCGAGGGGCAGGACGCCCATGCCGACCAGGTTCGAGCGGTGAATGCGCTCGAAGCTTTCGGCGATCACGGCGCGGACGCCAAGCAGGAGGACTCCCTTGGCGGCCCAGTCGCGCGAGGATCCGCTGCCGTATTCCTTGCCGGCGATGATCACCAGCGGGACTCCGCCGGCCTGATACTTCACCGACGCGTCGTAGATGAACATTTTTTCGTTCGACGGAAGATGCGTGGTCCAGCCGCCTTCGGTTCCGGGGGCCATCTGGTTGCGCAGACGAATATTCGCCAGCGTTCCGCGCACCATCACTTCGTGATTGCCGCGGCGCGAGCCGTAGGAGTTGAAATCGGCCGGCTTGACGCCGAGCGAGATGAGATATTTTCCGGCGGGACTGTCCACCGCGATATTTCCCGCGGGCGAGATGTGATCGGTGGTGACCGAATCGCCCAGCACCGCGAGCGCGCGCATGCCGCTGATGTCGGCGACGGGCGCGGCGGGCAGATCGAAGTAGGGAGCCTTCTTGATATAGGTCGATTTATCCGACCAGTCGTAGAGATCGCCCTGCGGAACGTGAATCGAGTTCCATTGCTGATCGCCGCCGAAGACCTCGGCGTATTCTTTGGCGAACATTTCCTGGCGAACGCTTTTGGTAACGGCCGACTGCACTTCTTCGGGCGTCGGCCAAATCTCGCGCAGATAAACATCCTTGCCGGAGCCGTCCTGACCGATCGGCTCATTGGCGAGATCGACATCGACGCGCCCGGCGAGCGCGTAGGCGACAACCAAAGGGGGCGAAGCAAGATAATTCGCGCGCACCAGCGGATTCACGCGTCCTTCGAAATTGCGATTGCCGGAGAGGACCGCGGCGACCGTGAGTTTTTCGCTCTGCACCGCCGCGGCGACTTCGTCCGGCAGTGGACCGCTATTGCCGATGCACGTCGTGCAGCCGTAGCCGACCAGGTTGAACTGGAGCTTTTCGAGATACGGGACCAAACCGGCGTCGTTCAGATAATCCATCACGACCTTCGATCCGGGCGCGAGGCTGGTCTTCACCCATGGCTTCGCTTTGAGGCCGCGCTCGACGGCCTTTTTCGCCAGAATTCCCGCGGCGAGCATCACGGACGGATTCGAGGTGTTGGTGCAACTCGTGATCGCGGCGATCACCACCGCGCCGTCTTGAATTTTTCCGTTCGACGCGACCTGCGCGGATTTCTGCGGGCCGCCGAGCGTCGTCAAAAAATTCTGCTTCACGTCGGGAAGATTGATGCGATCCTGCGGTCGCTTCGGTCCCGCCATCGATGGAACGACCGTCGAAAGATCCAGCGACAGAGTGTCGTTGAAGACGGGCTCGGGCGCTCCTTTGACGCGGAACAGGCCCTGCTCCTTCGCGTAAGCTTCGACCAGCTCGATGGTCTCCTTGGGACGATTCGACATGCGCAGATAATCGAGCGTCGCGTCGTCGATCGGAAAGACGCCGATGGTCGCGCCGTATTCGGGAGCCATGTTGGCGATGGTCGCGCGATCGGCGACGCTCAACCCGCTCAAACCTTCGCCGTAGAATTCGACGAATTTCCCGACCACGCCTTTCTTGCGCAGCATCTGGGTCACGGTCAGGACCAGATCGGTGGCGGTGGTGCCGGCGGGGAGTTTGCCGGTGAGTTTGAAGCCGACGACGGCGGGAAGCAGCATCGGGCTCGGCTGGCCGAGCATGCAGGCCTCGGCTTCAATTCCGCCGACGCCCCAGCCGACGACGCCCAGGCCGTTGATCATGGTGGTGTGCGAATCGGTGCCGACCAGAGTGTCGGGATACGCCTCGCCGTTCGCCGAAAAGACGACCGGCGCGAGATATTCGAGATTCACCTGGTGCACGATTCCGGTGTCGGGCGGCACGACGCGGAAATTTTCGAAAGAGGACTGGCCCCATTTGAGGAACGCGTAGCGCTCCTGGTTGCGCTGAAATTCGAGCAGCGCGTTGACGCTGAAGGAGTCGGCGGTGCCGAATTTGTCCACCTGGACGGAGTGATCGATCACCAGGTCCACGGGGATCAGCGGATTCGCCTTCTTCGGATTCTTTCCGGATTTTTGAAGCGCGTCGCGCATGGCGGCGAGGTCGACCACGCAGGGGACGCCCGTGAAGTCCTGCAGCAGGACGCGCGCGGGACGGAAGTTGATCTCGCTGGCGGGCGCGGAGGTGTCCCATTTGGCGACGTATTCGATGTCGCTCTTCCGGACGGTGGAGCCGTCCTCGAACCGTAGCAGGTTTTCGAGGAGGATCTTGATCGAAAAGGGCACGCGCGCGAGCGAAAAGCCCGCTTTTTCGAGCGCGGAGAGACGGAAGATCCGGTAAGTGCGGCTGCCGACACGGAAATCGCCGGCTGCGCCGAAGGAGTTCTGACTTGGCATGGGTATCTCTATTTTACCGTGGGTTGCGGGGGTGGTCTCACGCAGAGTGAGCACCGATCGGAAGCCGCTTGCCGGCTCGCGACCAACGGAAGCGGCGAGCGCGGACGATTACGACTGTGGTGCGAGGGCGGCCGCTCCCTGCGGTCGCGGTTCATTCCCGCGATGGTGCGTCGCCGTTAACATGTAGGGGGTGTCGAAGATTTTTCTGCTTTCGCCGGCCAGCATGCACGGAATTCGCGGCGGAATGCTGCTGCGCGCGGAGGCGCAGTTCGAACTGGCGCAGCGGGTGCGCGAAGGCTCGGCGACGATCGGTGAAATTTTCGCGTTCATCAGCGGATTGTATTTTCGCGGCAAGGTGGCGTATGTATCGGCGTTCGCGGCGGCGCCGGAAGGAGTGCCGGCGGGAGTGATCATCGTGTCGGGCCTGGGCCTGGTTCCGCTCGATACGCGCGTGTCGGTCGACCAGTTGCGGGCGATCTCGCAGGTGCCGATTCATCATGAGAACAAGGAATACCTGGGGCCGCTGCTGCGCGACGCGAAAATGCTGGATGAACATGCGGGTCCGGATTGCCGCTACGTTCTGCTGGGCAGCATCGCGACGGAAAAGTACACGCGTCCGCTGCTCGACGTGTTCGGGGACCGGCTGCTGTTTCCCGAAGCTTTCGTCGGGCGGGGCGACATGAGCCGCGGCGGATTGATGCTGCGCTGCGCGCGGACGGCGGAGGAATTGAAATATGTTCCCGTGGCAAATGCGGTGCGTCACGGCGCGCGTCCGCCGAGACTGGAAAAATGGCGGAAGCCGTAATTTTCGTGGGGCTGCAAGGGGCGGGGAAGACTACCTGGTTCACCGAACACTTTCGCGACACGCATGTTCACGTGAGCCGCGACATTCAGAAGGCGCGCGAGGCCGCGCTGATCGAAGCATGTCTCAAGGCCGGCAAGTCCTTCGTGATCGACGATACCAACGCCACTCGCGCATCGCGCGCCGGCCACATCCGCAATGCGAAGGCCGCGGGATTCCGCGTCATCGGATACTTTTTCGACACGCCTGTGCGGACCGCCATCGGCCGCAACAATCATCGCCAGGACAAGAAGCCGATTCCGGTTCCCGCGATTCTGCGCATGGCGAAGCAGCTCGAAAAACCGTCGGTGGAGGAAGGCTTCGACGAGGTCCGCGTGATCGAAGTATCGTGATGAG
>JAIQFJ010000250.1 GCA_020073325.1 Terriglobia bacterium
AAGTGTGCGTCAACACCACGGTCCGCGAGGCCAACGACCGTGGATACGACTGCTTCGTGCCGGAGGATTGCGTAGGGTCCTACTTCCCCGAATTCCAGGACATGGGCCTCAGAATGATCAAGGCGCAGGGCGGCATTTTCGGCTGGGTGGGCAACTCGGCCGATATCGTCGCGGCAATCGGCGGGTGCTCCACCGTCACGTCTTCCTTCGACGCGAACTCATCCCGATGCTTGATCAGCAGCCACCCCAGCTTCGTCTTCACCAGCACCCAGGACCCCTTGAGCTTCTCCCCATGCAGCGTGAATTTCAGATCGCCCTTGCGCAGCCCTTCTTCGACGTCCAACTCCGGCTCCCAGGTCCCGCGATCCCACACCATCACCGTCCCGCCGCCGTATTCGCCCTCCGGAATCACACCCTCGAACCCGCCGTATTCGAGCGGATGATCCTCCACCGGCATCGCCAGTCTCTTCACCGATGGATCGAGCGACGGTCCCTTCGGCACCGCCCACGACAGCAGCACGCCATTCCATTCCAGCCGGAAATCGTAATGCAGCCGGCTCGCCGCGTGTTTCTGGATCACATACGCGAGCTTATTCGCGCGCCGCCTCACCTCGCCCTTTGGTTCCGGCGTGACCTCGAAATTTCTCTTCTTGTGATATCTTTCCAGTGCCACGATTCCATTGTCTCCCCACCGAACCGCGACCGAAGGAAGCGGCCAGCGGACCGCTCTTGCTCAATCTACGAATGATAAACTTCACACAAATGCGTAAATTCAGCCGTTCGATCGCCATCCTCGCCCTGATCGCGACTCCGACCTTCGCCCAGCGCGGCCGCGGCCCCGGAGGAGGCGGCGACGTCTTCCGCTTCCGCTTCGTCGGACCCATCGCCGGAAACCGCGTCGCGTCCTTCGCAGGCGTCCCCGGCGACATCAATACCTACTACGCAGGCGCTGCTTCGGGAGGAATTTTCAAATCCGTCGACGGCGGCTACGGCTGGACCCCCATCTTCGACGACCAGCCTGTCGCCGCCATCGGCTCGCTCGCCGTCGCGCCCTCGAATCACAGCATCGTCTGGGCCGGCACCGGCGAAGCCTGGGCCATCCGCGATTCCGACGTCACCGGCAACGGCATCTATCGATCCAACGACGCCGGCCGCACCTGGCAGCACATGGGACTCGATGAAACCGGCCGCATCGGACGCATCGTGATTCACCCCACCGACCCGAACATCGTCTACGCCTGCGCCCTCGGCCGCCTCACCGGACCGCAGCAGGAACGCGGCGTCTTCCGCACCACCGACGGCGGCGCCCACTGGCAGCGCGTCCTGTTCGTCGACGAAAACACCGGCTGCAGCGGCCTTTCGATGGATGCGAAAAATCCCCAAAAGTTGTTTGCAGGAACGTGGCAGGCCGAAATGCACACCTACGGCATGTTCAGCGGCGGCCCCGGCAGCGGCGTTTACACCTCGCATGACGGAGGAGCCACCTGGTCGCGCATCACGTCGCCCGGCTTGCCCAAATCCCCGCTCGGGAAAATCGATGTGGCCGTCGCGCCCACGAATTCCGATCGCGTCTACGCCCTCATCCAGACCGCCGATCAGGGATCGATGTGGCGCTCCGACGACGGCGGCACCAACTGGCGCGTCGTCAACTGGGATCGCGCCCTCATCGGACGCGCCGGATACTACATCCATCTCGCTGTCTCGCCCGCGAATGAAAACGAGGTCTTCGTCTCCAACAGCTCGTTCCACGCCTCGCTCGACGGCGGCGAAACATTTCGCCCGCAGCCCTGGGGCGGCGACAATCACGACATCTGGTGGGATCCGACGAACCCCGACCGCTTCGTCATCACCCACGACGCAGGCCTCAGCATCACCACCTCGCACGGCCGCGGCTTCAATCGCGTCACGCTGCCCGTCGGCCAGATGTATCACGTCTCGGTCGACAACCAGATCCCGTATTACTTCTACAGCAACATGCAGGACTCGACCACCATGCGCGGACCTTCCGTGCAGGTCGGCTTCGGCGGCTTCGGACGCGCGGCCGAGCCCGGCTGGGATCGCGGCATGGGCGGCTGCGAATCCGGCTTCACCTACGCCGATCCCACCGACACCAACATCGTCTGGGCCACCTGCTACGGCGACGAAGTGACGCGCTGGGACGCGAAAACGAAACTCGCGCGATCCGTCAGCCCCTGGCTCCACACGCTCGATTCGCCGCCCAACGACGCGAAATACCGCTGCCACTGGACCGCTCCTCTGGCCATCGATCCCTTCGATCACAACAGCGTCTACTACGGCTGCCAGGTGATTTTTAAAACCACCAACGGCGGCCAGAGCTGGAACATCATCAGCCCCGATCTTTCCAAGCAGGATCCCAAGTACATCGTCCCCAGCGGCGGCATCGTCGGCGACAATCTCGGCCAGTTCTACGGCGAGGTCGTGTTCGCGATCGCGCCTTCGACGGTGCAAAAAAATCTCATCTGGGCCGGCACCAATGACGGCAAGATTTGGTACACAAAAGACGGTAAAGCGTGGAATGACGTCACGAAAAACGTCGGCATGAAGCCCTGGGGCACCATCACCAGCATTCAGCCGTCGTTCTTCGATGCCGGCACCGCGTACATCTCGGTCGACTATCACCTGATGGACGACCGCGAGCCGTTCCTCTACAAGACCACCGACTTCGGCGCCACGTGGACCAAGATCACCACCGGCCTGCCCTCGAATCAGCTCTCGTACGTCCGCATCGTTTGCGAGGATCCGAATCAGAAGGGCCTGCTGTTCGCCGGGACCGGCAACGCGATTTATTATTCGCTCAACGACGGCGGCCAGTGGACCAAGCTCAACGCCGGCCTGCCTCCGGCCACCGTCTCCTGGGCCGTCGTGCAGAAGCAGGCGCATGACCTGGTGGTCTCCACCTACGGCCGCGGCATTTACATTCTCGACGACATCTCTCCGCTCGAAGCAATGGCGAAAGGCGTCGGCTCCGATACGTCGGTGTCGCTCTTCCCGCCTCGCCCGACGATGCGCATCGTCGGTGGCGGCCGCGCGTATCTGAACTACCAGCTCAAGAATCAGCCCAAGGGCCCGGTACAGGCGGCGATCCTCGATGAGAACGGAAAAGTCCTGCGCGATTTTCGCAACGCGCCGTCGCGCCAGGGCTTGAATCGCGTGTCCTGGGATCTGCGCTTCGATCCGCCGCACCTGGTCGCTCTGCGAACGACGCCGGAAGATAATCCGCATATCTGGGAAGAGCCTCGCTTCCGCGGCCAGGACGCCCGCCCCATCACCCACTGGGGCGCCGCACAAGCGGAGGTCGGTCCGGTAGCCGCACCTGGAAAATACACCATGCGCATCACGGTCGACGGCGAGTCGTACACGCAACCGCTTGAGATCATTCGCGATCCTTCCAGTCACGGCAGTGATGACGACCTGCGCGCGCAGATGAAACTCCAGTCGCGCATCCGCGACGACATCAACGCGGCTGCGGACATGGTCAATCAGCTCGAATGGATGCGCAAGCAGCTCGACGATATTCAGAAAATGCTGCGCGCCGATCGCTCCAAAGCGAATCTTCTGAAGTCGGTGCAGGAGATGGATCAGAAGATGCAGAAGGTCGAGTACAAGCTCATCACCAAGGCACTTTCGACCAGCGATGACAAATATTTCATCGCCGCCTACAACGTCTACTTCAATCTGATCTGGTTGAACGGCGAGGTCGGCACAGGAGCCGGCGATGTCGCGGGCGGCGCTGATTACGGGCCTACCGATACCGCGCTGAGCTTGACGGACATGATCGAAAAGGACTTGGCGGCGGCGCGGACCGAGTATCGTTCGCTGATGGACAAAGACGTCCCCGCGTTCAACAAATCGCTCGCGGCAAACGGCGTCACACCGATTTCGGCGAACAACTAACGTTACTGCTCCACCGGCGATTGAACCGCTCCCTTCGGTCACGGCTCGCTCATGCCAAAAAGCGGGCCGCGACCAGAGGGAACGGTTCATCCTCTACTTGAAAACGAAACGTCCGCACGCGCCTGAAGTCACACTCAGTGATGAAAGCCGTAGTCTACAAAGGCGCTCGCCAGGTCTCTGTCGAGGACGTTCCGAACCCGCGCATCGAGCATCCTGCTGACGCGATCGTCAAAATCACCACCGCCGCGATCTGCGGTAGCGACCTCCACATGTACGACCGACGCAGTTCCGCCAACCCCGGCACCATCTTCGAACACGGGAAATACAGTTTTCCGCTGGGTAGATTATGGGAAAAAGGCGTGTCGATCCGCCACGGACAGGCGCCGGTCAAGAAACACAGTGAATGTCTGCGCGACCTGATTGTCGCGGGTCGATTACCATCAACCGATGCCGTGCGCGCCTATGAAAAATTCGACGCGCGAGGCGTGGGCGACGGAGAAAAGTGGACCAAAGTCCTGCTCCGGCCCGAGCGCCGGGCTGCATAAATGGCCGACGAAAAGGCCGTTCAGGATCGCGCTGCAACCCACAACGGGCACCTCACGGAGACGGAGCCCGCGCGCCAGGAGCCGAAGCCGGAACAAAAGCCGGATCAAGAGGACGAAAAGCCGAAGCCGCCGCTGCGTGACCGCGCGCGCGGCTTCGTGCGCCGCCATCCGATGGGTATCGCGATCGGCGCAGTCGCGCTGGTGGCTGCCGTCATTGCCGCGATTTTTCTGCTGCGCTATCTCAACTCCTATGAATCCACCGACGACGCGTTCATCGAAGGACACCTGAATCCGATCACGCCGCGCATCGGAGGCACGGTGATCGGGGTGCATGTCGAAAATAATCAGTTCGTCAAAGCGGGCCAGGTTCTGGTCGAGCTGGACTCGCGCGACTATCAGGTTGCCTTGTTGCAATCGCGCGCCTCCTATATGCAGGCTGCGGCTCAGTTGCAGGCCGAACATCCCAACGTGCCCATCACGCAGACCACCGTCCAGACCACCATTTCAACCGGGGAAGCGGATCTGTCCGCGGCGCAGGCCGGAGTGGCGGCGGCACAGCAGGACTACGAAGCGCGTCTGGCCGACGTCCGTCAGGCGGAAGCGCAGAACAACAAAGCGCAGAGCGATCTGCGGCGCTACGCTTCGCTGGTCGGCAAAGATGAAATTTCGCGCCAGCAATACGATGCCGCGGTGGCGGCGGCGCAGACCCAGGCGGCAACGGTCCAGGCAGGAAAAGCGGCGGCCGAAGCCGCGCAAAAGGCGCTCGATCAGCGTCGAGCTCAATTGCTGCAGGCGCAGGTGCGCTTGTCGGAGGCGCAGACGAACGCGCCGCGGCAGATTGCCGTGCGCCGCGCCGACGTCGGGACGCGCGCCGCGAACGTGCAGGCCGCTCAGGCGCAGCTCGCGCAAGCCGAACTGAATCTTTCCTATACGCAGATCCTCGCGCCGGTGAGCGGCGTGGTGACGAATCGCAGTGCCGAAGTCGGCCAGCATCTGCAGCCCGGCGAAACGATGCTCTCCGTCAGCCAGATCGACGATCTGTGGATCACCGCGAATTTCAAAGAAACGCAGCTTGCCCGCATGCGCCCCGGGCAGGACGTCGACATTCACGTCGATGCCTATAACGTCACTTTCAAAGGCTACGTCGAGTGGATGCCCGGAGCATCCGGCGCCGCGACCAGCCTGTTGCCTCCCGAAAATGCCACGGGAAATTTCGTGAAGGTCGTCCAGCGCCTGCCGGTGCGAATCCGGCTGAAGCCAGGGGAAGATCCGCAGCATCGCTTGCGGATCGGAATGTCGGTGGAACCGAAGGTTTGGCTTTAATTCAACAACGAAACAAACTCCGCGACGCGTTTCTCGATCTCCGGAAATAAATCGCCGATCACCGCGACCGAATCCGCGCCTGCATCGATCACGCTCCGAGCGTTTGCGCGAGTGATTCCTCCGATCGCGACCAGAGGACGATCCGTCAATCCGCGTAATTGCCGCAGGCCATCAAGACCAACGACGGGATCCGGATTCTCTTTCGACGACGTCGTGAAGATCGGACCGATCGCGAGATAATCCGCCGGCTCCTTCGCCGCCGAGCGCAGTTGATCTGCGTTGTGCGTCGAATATCCGATCCACGTTTCCGGCCCCGTCACGATGCGCGCCTGCGTCGGCGTTAGATCCTCCTGCCCGAGATGCAACCCCGCGCCGAGCAGGCGCGCCAGATCCGCGCGATCGTTCACGACCAAACGCGCGCCGTATCTCGCGCACAATTTCGCGACACATTCCAGCTCCGCGAAAACATCGCGCGTGAACGCGCCCTTGTGGCGAAACTGCAGAATGCGCGCGCCGCTCCCAAGAATCCGCTCCGCTGCATCCGCCGCGCGCCATCCCTGACGAGCGGCAATTTCACGATCGAGAATCGGATAGAAACGCGAGATCTGCATCGACGCCATTATCGTAAAACGAACACGATTCCTGCGTGTAGAAACGACATCCTCGTTCAAACGACTAAGAGAATTCGCGAGCCGTTAACAAGATGTAAAAGAATTGTAAAAACGGAACATCTGATGTTTAAAAGAGAACAACGTGCGCCATAATGGGGCGTCACTTGAACAGGGGGGTGAACATGATTCGCAAAACAGCAGCCGCGGTTTCGACCAGCTCAATTTCAAATGGACCAATTTCGAATGGAGCAATATCAAACGCAGTCGCGCGCGCGGCGCATCCGGAGCACGATGAATGTCCGTGCCAGGAAACATCCGGGACCGTCGTGGCGATGCGCCATGTGCCTGGCTTCCGCGTCATTGAAAATCATTATCCAGCCGGCCTCGAACTCCCGCGTCATTTTCACGATTATGCCTATCTCAGCTATGTCCTCGAAGGACCGTATTCGGAATCATATGGAAACTCGGCGAGCGTCACGTGTTCGCCGCGCGTGCTGCGCTATTTGCCTGCGGGACTTCCGCACGCCAACGTGTTCGACGCCGGCTCGCATTGCCTGATCGTCGAAGTGGATCGCGACGCGTTGAAGCGCGTGAATGAACACTCGAGCGCGCTCGACAAACCGGGCGAGATTCAGGGCATCGGCTCGACGTGGCTCGCGCAGCGGCTGTATCACGAGTTCCGCCAGGGCGACGAACTCGCGCTTGTGTCGCTTGAAGGAATTCTTCTCGAGATGCTGGCGGAAGGAGCGCGTCATGCCGGCTCGAAAGGACCGGTCGCCGTGATTCCGCGCTGGCTGCGTATCGCACGCGAATATCTGGAAGCGAATTTCCTGCGTCCGTTGAGCCTCGCCGAAATCGCGGGCGCAGCGGGAGTCCATCGCGTGCATCTTTCGCGCGAGTTCCGCCGCTACTTCTCGACCACCGTCGGCGAATTCCTGCGCCGCAAGCGCATCGAACACGCCTGCCACATGGTGTCGACGACGAACATCGCACTGGCAGAAATCGCGATGACGTGCGGATTCTCCGATCAAAGCCATTTCTCGGCGACGTTCCGCCGCCAGATCGGCCTTACGCCCGCGCGCTTCCGGCAGATGGCGCAGGCGCGCTAATTTCTTCCCTCGCGGCGCAGGCGGAGCGATCCGTTTGCGCCGTTTTTCTTTTCCCTGAGGAAGAAACCCGTCCTCACGGGTGCGGCTCCTTTGAGACCGGGAGACCAGTCGAAGTCATGAAGACGCGGCGTCGGTCGAGGCGTCGCTCGCCGTGAAGTAGGCGCAGTCGGGGTGATGAAAGACCAGCGCGCTGACGCTCGCTTCGGGATCCATCATGAAGCCGTCGGTGAGTTTCACGCCGATTTCATCGGGCTGCAGCAATTTCCATAGCCCGGCTTGATCTTCGAGATTGGGGCAGGCCGGATAGCCGAAGCTGTAGCGCTTTCCGCGATAGCGCGACGTGAAGCGCTCGTGCATGGTCATGGTGGGAGGATCGGGAAATCCCCAGTCTTCGCGAATGCGCCGGTGGAGCCATTCCGCGCATCCCTCCGCCGTTTCGATGGCGAGCGCCTGCAGCGCGTGCGCCAGCAGAAATTCGCCGCGCTGCTTCGCTTCTTCGGAATGCGTGCGCACGCATTCACCCGCGGTCACGACGAACATCGCGACGTGATCGCGGCGGCTGTCGTCCGCGTCGAGCACGTAATCGCTGAGACAAAGCCCGTCGGCCTGCGGCTGGCGACCAAACTTGAACGTATGTAGCGGGCTCGACGCACCGGGCGTGAACAAGTGGACCGAGTTGCCGTCGCGCTGCGCTTCGAAAAATTGCCAGACCGCGCGGATCTTCATGAACTTCGCCGCGGCTTCCTTCACCTTTTCGACTTCGTTGAATAATTCGAGCGCCTTGGGATCGCGCGCGGCGAGTTCTTTTTCGAAATTGCCCTTATAGCCGAGATGGCGGCCGTACAGCATGAACGGATTGATGTAGCTCCAGACCTCCTGAAGATTCGGAACTTCGCGCACGCGGCGATCGAGGTACGGCGCCGCGGGAATCGCAAGATCGGTGTGGACCTTCGAACTTCGCGCGGTCCCGGCGTTCACCGCGACCGGTGTTTCGACGGGCGCGGCCAGCGTCGAGGTGAAGACGTGCGTGCTGATCACCACCTCGCGCGTCGCGGGATCCATCAGCTCATTCATGATCCGCAATCCGGACATCGCGTCTTTGGCGTAAAAAGTCGGCGCACCATACGCGGGACCGATGCGCGTCGTCGTGAATTTTTCAGACAGCGCCGCGCCGCCGACCAGAAGCGGAATGTCGACGCCGTGATCTTTGAAGTCGGATGCGGTCGTCACCATCTGGTGCGCGCTTTTGACAAGCAGCCCGGAGAGTCCGATCGCATCGGGCTTGTATTCGCGCCACGCCTGGATCAATTCCTCAGGCGGAACTTTGATCCCCAGATTGATCACCCGGTAGCCGTTGTTCGCCAGGATAATCTCGACCAGATTCTTTCCGATATCGTGAACGTCGCCCTTCACCGTCGCCAGCACGATTTTTCCGCGCGACGAGGATTCGGATTTTTCCATGAACTGCTCGAGATGCGCGACTGCGGCTTTCATCGCCTCGGCCGATTGCAAAACCTCAGCGACGATCAACTCGTTGTTGTTGAAGAGCCGTCCGACCTCGCTCATGCCGGCCATCAGCGGACCATTGATGATATCGAGCGGCGCAATGCCTTGCTTCAATTTCAAATCGAGATCTGGAATCAGGCCGTCTTTCGTGCCCTCGATGATGTAGTTCGCCAGGCGCTCGTCGAGCGGCAGCTCCGCCGCTTTTTTCTTTTCTTTCTTGCCGGCCTTGCGGAAATGATCGGTGATCGCGGCAATGTGGAATTGATTGATCGCGATCTTCTGTTCGCGCGTCTGCTCGCGCCAGTCTTCCGGCGCATGAATCCCGGGAGGCGGCGTGTTGAACAGCAGATTTTCCGCCAGCCGCCGCTCATCCACCGGAATCGACGCGAAGCGCTCCAGCTTTTCCGCATTGACGATCGCCAGATCGAGCCCCGCTTTCGTCGCGTAGTACAGGAAAACGGAATTCACCACCTCGCGTGCCGAAGCCGGCAGGCCGAACGAAATGTTCGACACGCCGAGGATCGTCTTAACGTAGGGAATCTTCTCCTTCACCAGCCGCACGCCTTCGATCGTCTCGACGGCGCCGCCGATGTAGTTTTCATAGCCGGTGGCGCACGGGAACACCAGCGGGTCGATGATGATGTCCTCAGGCGCGATCCCGTATTTTTCGGTCAGCAGTTTGACGCTTCTCTCCGCCACGGCGAGTTTGCGCTCCCGCGTGAACGCCTGCGCCTGCTGCTTGTCCTCGTCGATGGTCCCGACCACCAGCGCCGCGCCGTACGCCTTCGCGATGGGGCACATCTTTTCGAGCTTTTCTTCGCCGTCTTCGAGATTGATCGAATTGATGATGCTTTTGCCCTGGCACCAGGCGAGTGATTAAATTAGAGTTTATTTTATGTCAAACTTTCAGGATGAAGATATGTCGTTCCACACTCATAGTGTTGAGAAGTTGTGGAGGGAAACCTCCACTCTCCCCTCGATCGGGGGAGCACGACCGTGGAGGGAATGATCTCAGATGATT
>JAIQFJ010000251.1 GCA_020073325.1 Terriglobia bacterium
ACCGCGAGCGGAGACAAAATCTCCATCGATGTCGTGCAGCGCGACAAGACCGGAACCGGGCAATCAGGCCAGATCAGCGGTCCCGTCAAACTGCCCGATTGGGTGCCGGGCTACCCAGGCGCGACTCCCGAGTCGATGAATTCCTTCGGATACGAGTTGGAAAAAAGGATCGCCTACACCTTTCGCTCCACGGACGATCCGGCCAAAGTTCTGACCTGGTTCGCCCGGAAACTGACGGAGGCAGGGGTCCACATAACGGCGTCCTACACGGGCAGCCATGGCGGATTCGTACATACCAACACCGCCGACGGCCGCCGCATGTTCAACGTGGAAGCCGCCGCGCCTGGGACGGCTCCCATTTTCCACGTCGAGTTGCGGGAAATCAAGGACGGGCAGTAACGATCAACTGCATCGGGGAATTCGGGACTGCCTGAATCGTGCTTGCGCCAAATCCAGCCTGCTGGAACATCGAGTCGAACTCGCGGAACGTGTACGCGTCGCCGCGCTCCGTGCTCGCCAGCATCATCATGCTGAACGCCGCCGGAACCGGAGGCGTAATGCGATCGTCATTCGGTACAAACTCGAGCGTCGCCAGCGTCCCGCCCGGCTTCATCGCCGCGTGGACCTTCTTCAACAGTGCGACATTCGTCGGAACGTCGAAGTGGTGCAGGAAATTCGGCAGGAGCACGATGTCGAAGTCCGATCCGAAATCGACTTCGAACGCGCTGCCCGCCACGGCATGAAAGCGATCGCTCACGCCGGCCTTCGCCGCGTTCTCGATCCCCACCGCGATGACGTTTTCCCAGTCGACGGCGAAAATCTGCGCCGCGCGATTGTGCAGCGCCATCGAGATGCCGAACATCCCGTGGCTTGCCGCAATGTCGAGCACCTTCGCCGGATGATCCGGCTTCATCAGAATCTCGGGCAGCGCTCGCGCCGCGGGCATGATGATCGGCACCATGCTGTGCGCGAACTCCACCCACGCGGGATTGTTCGGCTCCATGTTGCCATGGCCGTGGAGCGTCCCGCCTTTGCGAACCACCGCCGCGATGTCGTGAAAATGCCCGACGTGCGCATCGAGATCGAGGAACCGGCTGATCGTCCCGATATATGCGGGCGACCGTTTGTTCAGAAAAATCGCCGAATCGGGTGTCAGCCCGTAGCCGCCGTCTTCTTTCGCCAGAAATCCATGAATCGTCAGATAGTCGCAGAGAATACGCATCCCGCGCGCGTCGGCGCCCGCGCGCCTGGCGATTTCTGCCGGCGTCGTCGCGCCGTCGGCGATGTGCGTGAAAACTTCCAGTTCGATCGCGCCCTTCAGGCAAAACGTCTGTTGATATGCGTTGAGCGCGTCGAAAATGCGCTCGGGTGTCGGATGTGCTTGGTGCGGTGTGGCCATCCGCACATTCTATACCCTGCGCTACCATGTGGAGTGTTTTCGTCGCGGTTAAATTGGAGCCTGGAAACGAACCGCCTCTCGGCGCTGGTAGCGCGAAAGCGCCAGGCGGGCGCGCGGATTCTGGACCTCACCGAGTCGAATCCGACGCACGCCGATCTCGAGTATCCGCGCGAAATCGCGGACGCGCTGGGCGATCCCCGGGCGCTTTCCTACAATCCCGCCGCGCGCGGCCTCGATTCGGCTCGCGAGGCAGTTTCGCGATACTACGGCGGCGCGATTTCTCCGTCGCGCATCCTGCTCACCGCCAGCACCAGCGAAGCCTATTCCCAACTTTTCAAGCTGCTGGCCGATCCCGCCGACGAAGTGCTGGTCCCGCGCCCGTCTTATCCTTTGTTCGAATTTCTCGCGCAGCTCGATTCGGTTCAGGTGCGGCAGTATCCGCTGCGCTACGACGGGTCGTGGCACATCGATTTCGGCGCGCTCGAACACGCGATCACCAATCGCACTCGCGCGATCGTTGTCGTCAATCCGAATAATCCCACGGGATCGTTCCTGAAGAAAACGGAGCTGGAGCGGCTGGAATCGCTCGGACTTCCGCTCATCGCAGACGAAGTCTTTTCCGGTTACGGCTTCGGCGACGATCCCATGCGCGTCCGGTCGTTGGCCGGCGATCGCCGCGTGCTGACATTTTCGATGAGTGGTCTTTCGAAAATCGCGGGACTCCCGCAGATGAAGCTCGGCTGGATCGTCGCCAGCGGCCCCGCTCACGAAACCGCTCTCGACCGTCTCGAACTGATCGCCGATACATACCTCTCCGTCGCGACCCCGGTGCAGATCGCGCTCCCCGCGCTTCTCCACTCGACCATCGGCGATCAGATCCGCCGCCGCACTGCCGCGAATCTGCAACTCCTGCGAAGTCGCATCGCCGGATCCGCGATTCACATGCTGAATCTCGAAGGCGGCTGGTATGCGACGCTGCAAGTCCCTCGCATTCGCAGTGAAGAAGAATGGTCGCTCCACTTGCTCGAAAAGCACGATGTGCTGGTGCAGCCCGGCTTCTTCTTCGACTTCGAGACCGAAGCATTCCTCATCGTGAGCCTCCTGACCCCGCCCGCCGTCTTCGAAAGAGCCATCGCCCGAATCCGGGATGAATGTTGAACAATAAAACCATGCCCCGAGCGCTTCTCGCCCTCCTGATCCTGCCGGCCCTTGCCTCCGCCGCTGACGTAAAAGCGTTCATCGGCGCCCGAATTATCGACGGGACCGGCAAGCCCGCGATCGAAAAAGCGACGCTCGTCATTCGCGATGGAAAGATCGAAGCCGTCGGCACGAGAGTAAAAATCCCCAAAGACGCCGAACGCATCGGCGTATCGGGCAAAACGATTATCCCCGGCCTGGTCAACGCGCACGGCCACGTCAGCACCCCCACGCAGTTGGGCAGGTATCTCCGCGACGGCATCACAACTCTTTGGAGCCTCGGCGACACCTGCTCCGAGGCCCGCAAGAAAACCGGCGCGTGCAGCAGCGAGTTCGATCTACGCGATCAGTCACGTCGCTCCTCCCCCGGAACGCTCCCGCGTCTGTACGTCGCCGGTCCGGTCATCACTTCGACCACTCCCGACGACGCCCGCCGCGCCGTTCGCGACCTGGTCCCGCAAAAGCCCGACGTGATCAAATTTCGCGAAGACGACGCCCTCGGCACGCGTCCCAAGATGAGCGCCGAAACCTACACCGCGCTCATCGACGAAGCGCACAAGGCCGGTTTCCGCGTCGCTTCGCACATCGTGACGCTCGACGACGCGAAAGGCGTCCTCAAAGCGGGAGCCGATTTCATCGCACACAGCGTCCGCGATCAGGAAATCGACGACGAATTCATCCGCCTCATGAAGCAGCGCGGCATTTTCTATTGCCCGACGTTCACCCGCGAAATTTCCGTTTTCACGTATGCCGAGCCGCCCGCGTTCTTCAAGGATCCGTTCTTCCTGAAAGAAGCCGACCCCGCCGAAATCGCGCGCATGTCGGACCCTAAGCTGCAACAAACCATGGGCACCGACAGGGCCGCCCTGTGGTACAAAGAACACCTCAAAATCGCGCTAAACAACCTCAAAATGGCCTCCAATGCCGGAATCGGCGTCGCCATGGGCACCGATACCGGCGGCGGCACCGGACGCTTTCAGGGCTACTTCGAACATCTCGAACTCGAATACGAAGTCGAAGCCGGCCTGACACCGATGCAGGCGCTGGTGTCCGCCACCAGCGGGGCCGCGCAAGCGATGAAGATCGCCGATCAGGTCGGCACGCTCGAACGCGGGAAACAGGCCGACCTCCTGATCCTTTCCGCGAATCCGCTCGACGATATTCGCAACACGCATCAGATCGAATCCGTCTGGCTCGCCGGCCAGCGCGTCCGTTCGGAGAAATAGATGAAACTCGCGATCGCCATTCTCGCGCTTGCATCGGTCGCTTCAGCGCAATCCGTCGATTTCTCACCCATCGACCGCCTGATGAACGAATCGCTCGATTCGCTCGGCGGCAGCGCAAATCTGCTACTGATCCGGAACGGCAAAGTGATTTATCGCAAATCGTTCGGCAAATTCACACCCGATACAGTCGTGCCGATTGCGTCGGCCTCCAAGTGGATCTCCGCATCGGTCGTGATGCGGCTGGTCGAAAAAGGCAAGCTTTCGCTCGAAGATCCTGTCTCTAAATATTTCCCGAACGCGCCCGCCGACAAGGCGAAGATCACATTGCGGCAGTTGTTCGCCTTCACCGGAGGTTTTCCGTTCCAGAACGCGTGCATGAACAACCACACGACGATGACGCTTGAAAAGTGCGCCAACGAAATTCTCGCCGCCCCGCTGCAGATCCCCGCCGGCACCGGGTTCATCTATAGCGGAGCCTCCATGATGGTGGGCGGCCGGATGGCCGAAATCGCCACGGGCAAAGATTGGAACACGCTCTTTCGCGAAGAAATCGCGGAGCCGCTTGGTATGACCGCCACCGCGTATGAAGAAATGAATCCGCGCGTCCCTGGCGGTGCTCACTCCAATATGGACGACTACGGAAAACTGCTCGCCATGATCCTCAACCACGGCGTCCACAACGGCCGTCGCATTCTCGAAGAAAAAACGCTGATCGAAATGCGCACCGATCAGAGCCGCGGGGTGCCGATTCGGCAATCTCCGAATTTCGTCTTCGCCTCGCTCGATCCGGAAATTCCCAAGACACGCTATGGAATCGGCGAATGGCTCGACCGCATGGATGAAAACGGACGGGGAATCGAAGTCAGCTCCACCGGCGCGTTCGGCTACGTCCCCTGGATCGACCTGAAGTTCAACCTCGCCGGAGTCCTACTGGTCCAAAGCACATATCAAAAGAGCACTCCGGTTTACGTTGCTCTAAAAAAGGCGCTCCATCAAATCCTGCAGCCGGCTTCTTTCTAACCATTCGATCAACAAACGACCTCGGCAGCGAGCTTCTCATCCAGCATCGCCAGCAACTGGCGCACGTCGATCGGCTTGGTCAAGTACGCCTCCGCCCCCAGCGTCAACAATTTCTGGATCTGTTTCGGAGTCGCATCCGCGCTCAGCATGATCACCGGAATCGTCGACGTCACCGCATCCCGCTTCAGCCGCCGGATCACCTCGTCGCCCCAAATGTCAGGCAGATGAAGATCCAGCAGCACCAGGTCCGGGCGCATCTCGCGAGCCGCCGACACTCCCGCCATCCCGCTGGTCACCGTCGTCAACTGGATGGACGGGCGATGCGTCAGCACGCGCTCGATCAGTTCCCGGTTCGAGCTGTTGTCCTCGATATAGAGCAACTGACGCCGCCGATCGCCTGCGAGACTCATCCCCATCTCCATCCCCTCGGCCGGAAATTGCGGCTCATCCGGAGCCGCCGCCGGTGGAATGTCGATCCAGAACGTGGCGCCCGCACCCGGCGCGCTTGAAACTCCGATACTTCCCCCCATCGCTTCCATGAAGCTTTTCGCGAAGCTCAGCCCGAGCCCCGTGCCTTCCACCCCGGCCTGCTCCGCACCCAGGCGCTCGAACGGCATGAAAACCTTGGCGAGATCTCCGGGAGCGATTCCCGGCCCGGTGTCGCGCACCAGCACCCGCAGCGACCCATCCGGTCTCCGTTCCGAATCGATGATCACCGTGCCGCCCTCGCGGTTGTACTTCACCGCATTCGAGAGAAGATTGATCAGCACCTGCTGCAGCCGCTGCCGGTCCGCCATAACCCAGTGGACCGCCTGAACCGCGTCGTGAATCGAGATTCCGCGCTGCGCGGCCAGGGGACGAACCAGGTCCACGCTCTCCGCCACCGCGTCGCGCACATAAACCGCCTCCAGCGAAAGACCGCGGCGGCCCGACTCGATCCCGGCAATGTCCAGCACCTCGTTAATCAGCTTCAGCAGGTGACGGCCGCCCTTCAAAATCTGCTCCACGTTGCCGCGATCCATTTCGCACAGCTCGCCCATTTCGAGAAGCTGGGCGAACCCGAGAATCGCATTGAGCGGCGTCCGCAATTCGTGACTGGTGCGCGAGAGCAGATCGCTCTTGGCGCGGCTCGCCTCTTCGGCCTGCAGTTTGGCGACGCGCAATTCCTCTTCGGCGCGCTTGCGCTCCGAAATATCCTGCGCCATCCAGACCTCGCCGTCTCCTTCCGGCAATCTGGCGGCCGAAAACAGCACAGGAATCTCGCGGCCGTTCTTCAGCCGGTAAACGCATTCGTGCGCATCGGCCGCGTGCGTCGCGATCATCGACGCCGGCTGTCCGATCAATTCCTCTTCGCGGTATCCCAACAATGAGAGCGTCGCCTGATTCACCGTCCGGATCGTCCCTGTGGAATCCACCACGATCATCGACTCCGCCATCGAGTGCAGAATGTTGTTCACATAATTCTTCGACACCGTGATCGATCCCAGTTCGTCCAGCATCTGATTGAAGGCCGCCGCCAGGTGCCCGATCTCGTCCATTCGCACGATCGGCGCCCGCTGTTTCAAATCGCCCTTGCCCACTTGGCCCGCGAACGCGATCAGCCCGCGCAGCGGACGCAGCAATCCGCGGAGCTGATAATATTGCGCCGCCAGAATGCCCAGCAGGCACGCCAGCACCACGCCGATGCCGGAAAGAATCGTCTGCCGCAGCAGGCGCCGCTGTCGTTCGGTGGAAAACCCCACCTCCACCGACCCCAGAACCGCCGCCGGCCGCCTACCGCTTTCCCATTCGAGCAGACCACCCGCCGCCGGACTCGCGACGTTGCGCGAGATCGACAGCACCGCGGCATCGCGCGGCGTACCGGGCCGCGAACTTTTCATCGAGTCGCCGGAGGCGCTCTTCAGCTCGACGAACACCACGTCTTCCAGCGACAGCGCATTCGACGCGATGGTTCTTAATCCTTCGCGATCGTTCACCAGCATTCCGAACTGGCTCTGCACCGCGAGAAACTCGGTCAGCGTCTCCGCCCGCAGCCGCAACTGCTGGTCGAGCGCGGAACGCTGCAGCTCCGCATACAGGCCCGTCAATACGGCCGCCAACAGGCTCACCAGCAGCAGGTTTGAGACCAGCGCCCGGCGCAGCATGCTCTGATTTTTGAGTGTGTTCTTTTTCATCGCTCGCTCACTTGATTACCGTTACCGGAAATTCGGGCGTCGACTTGTATTCCAAGCCCAGCAGCCGCAACACGCCCGGGTTGGCCGCGAAAATCAGCTTGCGCGGTGTTTCGTTCAAGAGTCCCGCGCCGGCCAGAAACCGCCGCGCCGCTTCTCCCGTCTGCGCGCCGATGTCCTGGAAATCGGGATAGACTCCCAGAGCCGCTCCCGCACGGACGAAGCTCGCCGAAAATCCGATCACTGGAAGCTGATTCTCGATCGACGCCATCAACAGCGGGCGCGCCGTCGCCTCGTTGTACAAGGACGCGTCCGGCTGAAGCAGGACGAAATCCGCCTTCCGCTTCAGCGAGAGCAGACTCTTCAAGAGAAGCTCCGGACTGCCGCAGTCGCGCGGCTCGATCGAAAATCCGTGCTGACGCCCGCCCTGCGGATCGATCGCCGTTTCGCGCGCGGGATTGCGGATCATGCCCAGCCGAGCCTTGCCCGGAAACGTCGCGTGCAGCCTCGCCGTTACATCACTCAGAGGAACATCCAGGTAAATCGCGCCAGTCTTCTGCGCGGACCCCAGCACGGCCGCGCCATCGGAGCGCAGGATCATGGTCGCGAGCACCGGCCCCGAAAAGTGACGACTCTTCACCGCGGTCAGGGCGTTCATCCCGATTGCGACCACCAGACGTGGCGTGCGCCGCGTTGCCTGTTCCAGCTCCGATTCCGCGGAAGGCGATTTCAAATCCACCGCTTCGAAGCCGCTCAGACTCGACCGCAAGCCGCACAACGCTTCTTCAAACGGAGCAACGCCGGAAGTCCACACCACCAGCACCGCCGGATCGGCGGCCCCGGCGCGGCACCACGCCGCAGTGATCAACAGCATCCAGAGCGTGCTCACTCATCCTCCGGATTGCCACATCAGTTTCAGAAAAACCGTGCGACCCATGCCGCGGATTTCATCGACCACCAGCGCCGTCGGATCGTCGTAAACGTAATTGAACAGATTCCGCACGCCGAACTGCACGCGCCACGGATACCGCTTCTCGTCCCATGTCGCGGTGACGTCCGTGAGAAAAACGCTGCGCAGGCGGTAGTCGTCATAAGTGGTCCGTGCGCTCATGTATTGCAGGTTGGTGCTGACCACCAGGCGATTGCGAAAGAGCGGCGCCGCCGCTCTCCCCTTGGCGAGTACATGCGACGAATTCGGCAGCGTTCCGTTGGGACCTTTCGTGTCCTGCAGCGAAACGCTCGCCGCCGCTTCCCACAATCTGAATTTTCCGTTCAACTCGAACTCCGCGCCGTCGGACCGGATCGCGTCGACGTTCTGGTATTGCTGGGTGCCGTCCGGAAAGAAGACCGTCTGGATCACGTCGGAAATCCGGTAGTGATACACGTTGACGGTCGCGGTCAGCCGCGAATTGAGCTTGTGCTCCGCCGAAAGCTCAAAGGTGTGTGCCGATTCGGGCCGCAGTCCGAGATTGGCCAGGTACCCGGTCCCGTCGCTGTAAAACTGCTCGTAGGCGGTCGGATTACGGAACGGATGGCCGTAAACGAACTTGTAAACCGTTCGCGCCGTTCTTTGATAAACCAGCGCCGCGCGCGGCGACAAAAAATGCCCGAAATTGTGGGCGTCGTCGAAGCGAAGCCCAATCGTCGCGGTCCATCGTTTGGAAAGATTCCATTCCTGCTGGGCGAACAGGCCGATTCCCCGGTCGCGCGCGCTCACGTAGAGTTGCGGCTCGTAAAGTGGAGCCGCTTCGTAGTTGTCCTGCAAATTGCGAAGCTCGTAACTGATGTCCGTCCCCGCCGTAAATCCCCCGACGCCCCGGACCGGGATCGAGTAGCTGACACGCGCCGTCAGCCAGTCGTTCAGCGCGACGTTGCGAATATCCTGAACGTCCTCATCGGCGGGATAGTAAAAGCGGTCGTGATAGCGGTATTGATCGTAGGAAAGCTCTGTGTGCAGTTTTCCCGCGCCCAGCGAATCCGTCCTCGACAGGCTGATGAAGTTTCTCTGATCGCGCACCGAGGGACCGCGCTGATCGAAAACCGCGGTCGGATCCCAGGCCGCAGGAGCCTGCTTTTCACGGCTGTTGAAATAGGCCGTCAGGTTCCAGTTGCGCCACACCAGGCTCAGGAACGTGTGATACCCGCGCTCGCCGTCGGTATTCTGCGCCAGCCCGTAGTTGTTGGCCGGCGTATCCAGGTCCGGAACGTACACCGTCTCGCCATCGGTATTGAAAACCGATGCCTCCAGCAGCAGATTCGCCCCATGGCCGAGATACGCCGATGTCGAGACGGTCGCCTTCTTTTCGCCAAAGCTTCCGTTTTCGGTAATGACACGCAGCTTCGGCTGGTCCACGGGAGACTTGGTGACAATGTTGATCGTGGCGAAAATTCCATTGCTGCCGTACAGCGCCGACGAAGGACCGCGCACCACTTCGATCCGCTGGATCAGGTCCATGTCCAGGCCGAAATCCTGTCCGAAGAAGTTGTTCGAGCCGAAGACATTTTCCGTCATCGGATGCCCGTTGATCATCACCAGGAAGCGCGTGTTGAAATCTCCGGGGAGCGAAAATCCGTGCACGCCGACATAGTGATAAATGTGGTCATAGCTGACATCGAAGCCGCGCACCGACGCCAGCGCTTCGCCCAGCGTCCGGTATCCGTAGTTGCGGATTTCCGCGGCGGAAATGATCGTCACATTCGCGGGAGCTTCCTGCAGCGTTTGCGTGTGAAGCGCCGCCGCCTCCACCACCGGCAGATCCTCAAACAGCGCCTTCTCTCCCGGCGGAGTTTGTGCCGCGGCGGCGGCGATCGAGAGGACGTAAATGAATGCGCGCATACAGACCCGGTCAGGGTCCTTATCGGCGCGCGCGCGGCAAGTATGACGCTAATGTCCGTCCGATGACCAGTGCGGCGGGTCCGACGCGAGTTTGAACACGCCATACGACGCGCCGACCGATCGTAGATCCAGGTTCCCTCCGCCGTCGCGCGGCAGACTCGCCACC
>JAIQFJ010000252.1 GCA_020073325.1 Terriglobia bacterium
CGACGCAACTGCACGGTATCAGCGTGACCGTCAACAACCGGCCCGCGTTCGTCTATTTCTATTGCAGCGCGGCAACCGATCCGTCCTGTGCCAGCGATCAGATCAACGCGCTGACTCCGCTCGATAGCACCACCGGACAGGTGCCCGTGATCGTGACGAACGGTTCCGCGTCGAGCGCGCCGTTTTCGGCGACCATGAAGACCATCGCGCCGTCGTTCCTCTTATTCAGCACGCAAGGCTACATCGTCGCGACGCATACCGATTACAGCCTGATCGGCCCGGCCAATCTTTATCCCGGCAAATCGACGCCTGCAAAAACCGGCGAGACGATCGCCGCTTACGCGGTCGGCTTCGGACTGCCGAACGGCACTTTGACCAACGGATCCTCCTCGCAAAGCGGATCGCTGCCGGCTCTGCCGGTCTGTAAGATCGGCGGGAACAATGCGGCGCTGGCTTTCGCCGGGCTGGTCAGTCCCGGGCTCTATCAATTGAACATCACGATTCCCCCGTCGACGCCCAGCGGCGACAATCCGATCAGCTGCACCTACGGCGGATCGGCAACTCCCTCCGGGGATCTGATCACGGTGCAATAAGGAGCCCCCATGTCCCAGACGAATCTTTCTTCGAATAAACGCGTTGTAATTCTGGTGATAGCGGTGGCTCTGCTGTTCGCCATCGGACTTCTGGGCGACGATTATCGCCTCGCCTGGACGACTTTCCCCGCCGAAGGCGGAAACGTTCAGCTCCTTACCGTGATTCCGCTCATCGCGCCGGGAAACGTGATCGCTATGGTCAACCCGGGGCCTGCGTCGAACTTTTTCGAGCTGAATTGCAGCGGATCGAACGGCTTGGGAGCTTTCAGCCGGTCCTTTACGCTGCAGGGCCAGACCAACATCACCATGCCGTTTCAGGTGATCGACGCCACGGCGGTCGCCGGCGGCGGAACCCTGAGCTGCGGCGGAAATTTCGGGACGCTGCCGAACACCGATTACCAGACATTCCAGTTCAAGGTCCCCGTGCAGACGTTCGGATTCCCCCAGGACGGCGTCTTTAACGACTTCATCGGCGATCCGGTTTCGAGCGGCACCGGCGAACTGTACCAGGCCTTCGAGCCTGATCTCTCGCTCGGCGGACCGCTGCCGCTCTTCTTCCAGCGCTACTACGGATCGCTGACGAAAGCGAACGGCGTCACCACGCGGCTGGGCAATAACTGGGTTCACAACTTCGAGTGGGTGCTGAACGTCAGCGGCTCTTCGGCGATCGTGAATTTCTTCAGCGGCAAAGCGATCGGATTTACGAAGGTCGGAAACAACTGGGTGCTCTCCGCGCCGTCGCGAGTCGGCTACCAATTCGCGACCACCGGCACCAACACGTACCAGCTTCTCGATCCGCGTACCAACCTGATCTACACCTTCTCTGGGACCGGCAGCACGCTGGGGCTGACGCAGATCCAGGATCGCAACGGCAATACGTTGACCATCGTGCCGCCCTCGAACGGTACGGCGACCGTCACGGACGGACTCGGCCGTACGCTGACCTTCACCTACGATTCGTCGGGACGAGTGATCAGCGTCGCCGATCAGTCCGGCCGCACTGTTTCGTTCGGCTACACCGGCTCCGATCTGACCCGGTTCACCGACGCCAACGGAAAATCGGAGACGTATGCGTACACCACAGCCAGCGTCCTCACGGGATTGATGATGTCGCGCACGCTGCCGCTCGGCAACAAAACGCAGTCGCAGACGTTCGACAAGTTCGGCCGCGTCGTTACGGAGACCGACAGCCGCAACAATACGACGGTGATCGCCTACGACCAGCCCGCGGGCACGACGTCTTATAAGGATCCGCTGGGAGCCGTCACGACGGAGACCGCGTCGAATTATTCGTTCTTCAGCGGCCTGATGGATGCGAACAGCCAGTCGCTCGGAATTTCTTACGATGCGAGCGGACGCCGCAACTCCGTCGTCGATCGCTTGGGCAACAAGATCGCGATGACGTATCACAGCCCGTCGGGATATCCGGCGTCGATCACCGACGCGGCCGGTGCGACCACCACGTACACCTGGACCGCGCAAGTGCAGGGACCGTTCACATACTACGTTCTGACGCAGGCCAAGTTCGCCGACGGAACTTCGATGTCGATCACCTACGATGTCGCCGGCAATCCGATTTCGGTCATCGACGCGTCCGGCAAGGCCTGGAAGTACGTTTACAACCCGCGCGGCCAGCTGATTTCGATCACAGACCCGAACAGCCACGCGACGATCTACGCCTACAACACGAACGACGCCACGCTTGCGACCGTCACCGACCCCTCCGGTTACGTCGTGGCCTATGTTTACGACACGGCCAAGCGCGTGGCGCAGATCAAATATCCCGACGGCTCCTCGCGCTCGTTCAACTACGACAATCGCGACAACGTGGTCAAAGGTTCGGGCACATCCGGCAATACGTACAACGACAACAATCACGTGGTGTCTTCCACCGACGCGCTGGGCAAGACGTCGACGATCGCTTACGATTCGAACGATCAGATTTCGAAGGAAACGGATCGCACCGGAGCCAGCACGTCGTTCACCTATAACGAAAACGATTTCCTGAAAACGATCACCACGCCGGCGGGCGAGACGTACAGCTTCGGCTACGACGCGCTGCACCGCCAGAACTCGCTTTTCGATCCATCCGGCAATGGATTCACTTACGGATTCGACAAGGAAGGCGGCCTCATTCTGCGGACCGATGCCCTGTCGCGAAAGAGCAGCATCGCGCGCGACGCCTTGGGCCGGCCCGTCCAGTTCACGACGCCTTTGGGTGAAAAATACACGGTCGCCTACGACAGCCTGAGCCGCGAAACGTCGCGCACCGATTCCACCGGGCGCTCCGTGACCTCTACCTACGAGGCGCGAAGCCTGCTGAGCGGCATCAGCATCGGCGGCCTTTCGACGTCGCTGGGCTACGATTCCGCTTCGCTGCTCACTTCGCTGACCGATCCGAATGGCGGCGTGTGGAGCTTTGGCTACACGAACGCGAACCTTCCCGCCTCGCGCACCGATCCCCTAAAGCGAGCGACCACCTATTCCTACGACAAGCGCAATCGCATCAGCGGCGCGCAAACGCCGGCCGGATCGGTTGCGTTCAGCTATGACGGGCCGGGGCATCTGGTGCGCGGCCTGTTTGGCGACGGAACCGATTTCGCGTTCACCTATGACGCCGATGGCCGCCTGCTGACCGCGCCCGGAATCGCGCTGGCCTACGACGCCGAGGGCCGCATCGTGACGTCGAACGGTCTGGCCATCACGCGCGATGCCGACGGAAGAATCGCGTCGATCACATACGGGCAGGGCAAGACGGTGACGTACACCTATAACGCCGTCGGGCTGCTGGCCAGCGTCACGGATTGGATCGGCGGATCGACCACGTTCACCTACGACGCCGCGCATGAGCTTCTTTCGATCAAGCGTCCCAACGGACTGACGACGAAATACGGCTACGACGGCGACGGCCGTGTGGCCGGGATCACCGACGATTCAGGATGGTCCGTCACGATCACGCGCGACGCCGCCGGCCGCGTTGTCGCGGAGAACCGCACACAGCCGCTGTCGCCGTCGCCCGCGCCGGGCATTCTGCCGCTCACCTACGACGCGGCGGACCAGGTTTCCGGATTCACCTACGACGGCATGGGCCGCCTCACCGCGGACACTCTGCGGACCTATACGTGGAACGGCGCCTCGCAACTGACCGGATATTCCGGCGCCGATGGATCGCTCACGGCGTCGTATGACGCGCTCGGGCTGCGCACTTCGACCACGCAGCAGGCAACGACTCTGAACCATAACTGGAATTACGCCACCGGCATTCCTTCGCTCGCCACCGTGTCCGACGCGTCGGGCGACCGGCGTTATTACATCTACGCTCCCGACGGATCGCTGCTCTACGCGATCGACGCGGCCACCAGGGCTCGTCATTTTTATCACTTCGATGAGATCGGGTCCACCGTCGTGCTCACCGACGATTCCGGCGCGGTCACGGATTCTTACAGCGCGGGTCCTTACGGGGAAAGCGTCGCGCATAGCGGCTCCACCGACAATCCGTTCACCTGGCAGGGACAGCTCGGCGTGATGCAGGAAGGCTCCACCAGCTTGTTCTATATGCGCGCGCGCTATTTCGATAGCGCCACGGCTCGTTTCCTCTCGCCGGACTCCGTGGTGTCGGCGAATCCGGTGCAGATGAATCCGTACGAATACGCGCTGCTCAATCCGCTGAGCTACGCGGATCCCGCTGGAGCGAAGCCCGTCCAGTACGTGAGGCTGAAAGTCAACTTCGTCGAAATCGACCGCGCGCCGGCGACAGAAGATCTCATTCGTGCCTACACCGGCTCGTTCTCAGGCGGAGCGTCGCTGTCGGCATCCGGCGGTTATCAAAACAATTTCTCGCGCTCGTTCAAGGTGAGCGAACTGGTTCGCTCGGTCGATTCTTCTTCAGGCGGCTTCGATGGATTCCTGAACAGCGGCAGCTCCGATCTCTTCCGCGACAAATTCAGCCAGCCTTCGGGATTCTGCGACCGCGCGCCTGGCTACGATCCCTTCGGCGGAGCGTCCTCTCCTCTGCGTATGGACATCGTCGCAGGCTACCGGTTGCGGGTTGGGGAAGATCTCGCGATCGCCTCCAATCCGACGGAGCAATTGGTCAGGATCATCCAGCAGCTCCCATGGTATGAGCGGCCGTTTCAGTCGCAAACTCAGGTCCGCAACTATTTCCCGTGCGGCTTTTCGGGATGCGGCGGCATCGGCTTCGTGCGAGTCGAGGTGCCCGAGCCCGTGCACAGCATCGTGCCTCCCGTGACGTTCTATCTGAAGCCGTGGGCGCAGATCTATTCGGGCGTCACCGTCCGGTAATCTATACTGGCTGAGTCCGGTCGCGTGCGCCGGGCTCAGCATGCCCTGTCGCGTCCGTTTCATCACAAGGAGAAACATGAAAAGCGCGATTTGGGTCCTGCTCGCCGCGGCGAGCCTGTGCCGTGCCGCGAACCTTGAAGGCGATTGGATCGCCGAAATTTCCGCAAAGGGCGCCGATCCGCAGTACGCGCGCGTGAAGCTGAGCGTCAATGGATCGTCGATCGGCGGAACGTCCCTCAGCGGAACGTGGAATCACCTCGTCGTGAAAGGCTCGGCGAGCGGCGATCGCATCCAGCTCACGATCGAGCGCGGCGGAACCCTCGCAGGCATCGCGGCCGCTGAAGGATTCTCAGGCGAAGGCCGCATGATCACCGGCGGCCGCGGAGGATCGCAGGAAAACGCTGTGTCGTTCAAAATGACCCGTCCCGCCGCGCGTCCGGCAACGCCTCGCACGCTCGACTACGAGCCTGCGATCTTTTACGGCTATTATTCCGCGAAGAATCCCGTGGCGCTGCGAATTTTTCCGGGCGATACAATCCGCACCCGGACCTTCGATCAAAGCGGTCGCGATCAGGACAGGCGCACCCCCGGCGGCAACCTCGAAACAGGACCGTTCTACGTCGAAGGCGCGCTGCCGGGCGACACGTTGGTCATAAAACTGAATCGCATGCGCGTCAATCGCGATTCGGCGCGTCAGGGCAGCCGCATCAACGGAGGCACGGTGACGCCGGCCTATGTCGCGGCCGCGCAGTACGACCCGGCGTTCGACGGCGAATGGAAGCTCGACCGTGAAAAAGGAATCGCGATGCTCGCGCATCCCACGCCGCGGCTGAAAAATTTCAGCGTGCCGATCCTGCCCATGCTCGGCTGCATCGCGACCGCTCCGCAAGGCGACCAGGTCTATCGCGGCACCGACCTCGGCCCGTTCGGCGGCAACATGGACTACAACCAGATGGGCGAGGGCGTCACGCTCTATCTCCCCGTTTATCATCCTGGAGCCCTGCTCACCATGGGGGACGCACACGCCGCCATGGGCGATGGCGAACTGACCGGCAGCGCACTGGAAACGTCGGTGGACGTCGAGTTCACGGTCGACGTCATCCCCGGCGGCGCCACCGCCGGTCCTCGTCTGGAAAACTCCGAATACATCATGGCGATGGGCGTCGCCGGCTCGATTCCCGATTCGATTCGCGTGGCCACGTCGCAGCTCGCCGAATGGCTCAAGCGCGATTACAGGTTAAGCGACAGCGAAGTCGCGGTGCTGCTCGGCGCGGTGCTGAAGTACGACATCACCGAAATGGTCGACCCGCAATTCAACGTTGTGGCGAAAGTCCCCAAGGTCGCGCTGAAGCCGCTAGGCGACATCAGGTAGAATGAAGATTCGGTGAGGTGCGAGAGTGGTTGAATCGGGCGGTCTCGAAAACCGTTGAACCTTTGCGGGTTCCGTGGGTTCGAATCCCACCCTCACCGCCATTTACTTTCAGTGGCCTGCGGTGGGCAGGCTCTACGGCTCTAGGCACGGCAGCTCGGTGCCGAACTCACGCTACGCCGCTGCCATGTGAACAGCGCCGACCGCAGCGGGGTCGCACAGGACCACATCTACTCGGTGTGGGACAATCTATCAGGCGATTACCGAGTGAGCCTCGTCATTCACGGCATCGGGACGATGGTGTACGGCGAAAGGGACTACTGGCCTGATGGCTCGTTCGTGACGACCGAATGGTTCGTGCTCGCATGGATTCCCATAATTCCAATTTGCAGCAAACGGATTTCTTATCGGCAAGATAATCCTTACGCAAACTTTGACGCGGGTGGCGGTTATTACGTCTACGAAACTCTTGGTGTTGATCGGCGGCAAGCGCTCTTCGTCTATCTCTGGTTTTGGGGCGTGTTTGGGCCGCTCGTGATCTGGGTCAACTTTCAGGACATCATGTCAAAGATGATCGGTGATGAGAATTGGGCGGCTGGTCTGTGTCTTGCGCTAACGGGCGTCACATTTGCTGCTCCCACACTTCTTGCGCCGATGGGTTAAGCGTCGAAATAGCACGAAATGGAGGCGGCAGGCTTTGGGGTTGGATGGATAAACCTCGAACCTCGGCAACGAATTGGCATTGGCTGACCGAATCAGTTGCTAAACGTAATAGGTCTAATTTCGTTGGATTTGCTAGACACAGAATTAGCAACTTCCAGATTCTAAAAAGCGACTGGCGGAACGAATCCCACCCTCACCGCCTGTTAGGGATGCGCAAGAAGCAAGCGACCGTCAGGGCAGCACGCGCAGCTCGTTGCGGATCTGCGGCGTTCCCGTCCGCATCCTTCCGATCGCGATCGACTTCCTGAAGATCGCGCCGACCGGAATCAGTCCCGCCAATTTGTGAGCCGCCACCGCGGCCAGGCCCATCGACGCGGCGCATCCGCAGCGCTGGCAATCCGGGTTTCCACCGAACTGGCACGGCGTCACGACGGTCTTCAGATCCGCGGAAATCGTGTGCGTCGTCTGCGCGAATACGCAATCTTCGGGGCTATGCGGCGGATTCGCGAACTGGCGGATCATCTGCTCCGGCATATCGAGCTTCCCGAAAACTTTGCGTAGCGCGTGCATGTCCTCGATCGCCTCGCGGCGCTCGCGCGGCGTCAGAATCTCGGGCGATTCGTCGCCGGCTTGTGGCGTAAAGATGCTGAACCACACGCGCGCGATCTCCGGACGCGGCGTCCAGAATTCCAGAAATTCGCGCAGATATCCCGGACGCTTCATCATCTGTCCGGTGATGGTGCAGTGAATGGTGACGCGCTGCCCCGCGATGTTTTTCAGGATGCGATCGTAAGTCGCCGGCGCGCGGCGGGCGTCATGCTCCGCCTGCAGCCCGTCGATCGAAACGGCGACGGTGAGCCGCTTCATCTCCGCCCACTCCGCCGGGATCGCCCGGAACGCGCTGGTCACGATCTGGACGTGGATCCCCCGGCCGAGCAGCAGCGGAACCAGCGCCTGCAACTCGCGATACCGCACCAGCGGATCGCCGCCGACGATCGAAAGATGCAGCGGTTTAAATCGATCCACCAGTTCCAGCACGCCGTCGATCAGTTCCTGGCCCTTGCGATCGATCAGGCTGTTCAAAGTGATGCCGCCCCCCAGATGGGCCTCGTCGTAGGCGTAGCAGCCGGGGCAGTGGAGCGGGCAGGCCCGCGTAATTTCGATCGACAGCGTCGGCCGCTCGCCTTTGAGGATCTTTTTCCACGCGTGAAGAATTTCGGAAGTGTGCACAGGCTCCTCTGCCCGATCAGATGAGCCAGAAGCCGGAACGTTACGATAGAATGATCGTGGCGCGCCGATTTCCGCGTGCCCGGCCGCGGAATCGCCCGTTGGCGCGCTCATATTACCATGCCGCGGCGAAATTTTCGACTTGCGGCTCGCTGTCAAAGCTCGCTAGAATCAATACGTTTCCAATCGAAAGTAGTTGTTTCAACCCAACGTGGAGGATGCATGTCTGTTGAGCAGAAGGTCAAGCAGATTATCGTCGAGCAGCTCGGCGTGGATGAGGCTCAGGTCGACCCCACCGCGAGCTTTGTCGACGATCTCGGGGCGGACTCGCTTGACATCGTCGAGCTGGTGATGGCCTTCGAGGAAGCGTTTGACCTCGACATCCCCGATGAGGACGCCGAGAAGATCCAGACCGTGAAAGACGCCATCGACTACATCGAGTCGAAAAAGAAGTAGCAGGGGTTTCTCCTCTTGAAACGTCGAGTCGTAGTTACCGGAGTCGGGATGCTGACTTCGGTTGGGATTGGCACGGAACCCGTGTGGTCGGCGATTAAAAATGCCGACAACGGCATTGGTCCCATCACGCAGTTCGATGCCGCGCAGTTCAATTCGCGCATCGCGGGCGAGGTGAAGGGATTCGATCCTGCCGTCTACATCGAGAAAAAAGAAATCAAGAAGATGGGGCGCTTCATCCAGTTCGCCATCGCGGCGTCGGAGTTCGCGCTCCAATCGTCGGGCTTCAAAGTGAACCCGGAGGAAGCCGAGCGCACCGGCGTGTACATCGGCAGCGGCATTGGCGGATTCGAAGTGATCGAGCGGGAGCACAAAATTCTGCTCGAACGCGGACCGTCGCGCATGTCACCGTTCTTCATTCCGGCGACCATCATCAATCTTGCCTCGGGCTATGTTTCGATCCGCACCGGCGCGAAAGGACCGAATTCCGCCACGGCGACCGCCTGCACCACCAGCGCGCACTCCATCGGCGATTCGTTCCGCATCATTCAATACGGCGACGCCGACGTGATGATCTGCGGCGGCGCCGAAGCGTGCATCACGCCGCTGGCCGTCGGAGGATTTGCCGCGATGCGCGCGCTTTCGCAGCGCAATGACGAGCCGGCGCGCGCCTGCCGTCCGTGGGACAAGATCCGCGACGGCTTCGTGATCGGCGAAGGCGCGGGAATTCTGATTCTCGAGGAACTGGAACACGCCACGCGCCGCGGCGCGCCGATCCTGGCGGAACTGGTCGGCTATGGAATGAGCGGCGACGCCTATCACATCACCTCGCCTTCCGAAGACGGCGACGGCGCCTATCGCGTCATGCGCAACGCGCTGCGCAACGCCGGGCTGGAGCCGCATCAGATCGACTACATCAACGCGCACGGCACGTCCACCGAAGTGGGCGACCGCATCGAGACCACCGCCATCAAACGCGTTTTCGGTGAGCACGCCAGGAAGCTCGCCGTCAGCTCGACCAAGTCGATGACCGGTCATCTGCTGGGCGGCGCCGGCGGGCTGGAAGCCGGAATTTCGGTGATGGCGATCCGCGACCAGATCGCGCCGCCGACCATCAACCACGATTGTCCCGATCCCGAGTGCGATCTGGATTACGTTCCGAACCATGCGCGTCCCATGAAGATCGAATGCGTGCTGTCGAATTCGTTCGGCTTCGGCGGAACCAACGGCTGTCTGATTTTTAAGCGGTTTGAAGGCTGAGGGCCATCCGCCGCTCCCTGTGGTCGCGATTCACTGGCCCGAATGAGCCGCGACCGCAGGGAGCGGCGAGCGGCCGGTCTCTTCTAAACAAGCCGCTGCTGAAAGTGATCACGTTATGAAAATCATCGTCGC
>JAIQFJ010000253.1 GCA_020073325.1 Terriglobia bacterium
CAGCTTGTGGTCAACATGACCAGCGCGAGCGGCGGGTCGATCATTTCACTGCAGCGGCCGGGGCGCGTCGTCGTCACGGCGACCAAGACCGGCACCGAAAAGAACGCCACGTATTTCGCGCGCTATTGGATCGAGGGGCTGCGCGATCCCGCGGCGGATACGGATAAGAACGAAGTCATCACGGCGCTTGAGGCATTCAAGTATGCCGAGGCGAAAACCGCGGATTTCTTCAAGACGCAGAACCGCATCGCGACCGAGCATCCGCTGATCGAGGACACCGGCAAAGGCGAAGGCGTCAAGGCTCCGGCGCCGGATAATGGCGAGGGTCTGGTCGCGGGACATTTCGCGCTGGTGCATCTGGGCGCGGTTTCGGCGCAGATCAACGACCCTGAAAAATTGAAGCTGCTGAAGCGCAAAGAAGAGCTGGAAGCTTCGATTGACGAACTGAAATACAAGAAGGCTTCGATGGATGTAAACGATTATCGCCGCCAGCTTTCGGCGCTCCTGGTCGAGCTCGCCAAGACTCAGGAGGCGCTCGACAAGTGAAGTTTGCTGTCCTGCTCCTCTCGGCGCTTCCGATGTTCGCGCAACCGGCAGCGACCGCAAAATGCGAAACCCTGCGCCATCACGGCGATCCCGATGCATCGAAGTGTTTCCGCGCGCTGACCACCTCTTCCGATCCGGCGGTCCAGGCCGAAGGCTTCTGGGCTCTGCGCGATTATCAGAAAGCCAACGACGCGTTTCGCGCCGCGATCAAGGCTCGTCCCAAGGATGTCGATCTGCGCGTCCGCTGGGGACGGCTGTATCTCGAACATTGGCAGCCGTCGGATGCAACCGATCTCTTTAACGAAGCGCTCGGGATTAATCCCGATTACGCACCCGCGTTGTACGGGCTGGCTCTGGTCGCCGAAGACGGATTCGAGGGCAAGGCCACGGATCTGGCGGCGAAGGCCCTGAAGTCGGATCCGAAGATGTACGAGGCGCAGGAACTGCTGGCGCGCGTCGCGCTGGAGGACAACAATCCGGAAAAAGCGGCGGCCGAGGCGAAGAAGGCGCTCGACATCAATAAGGAAGCGCTGGGCGCGATGGCGACGCTCGCGACCATCCAGTGGCTCGACGACAAAAAGTCGGACTGGATGGACAAAGCGCTCAAGATCAATCCGCTGTACGGCGAAGGCTACGCGCTCGCGGCGCACTATTTCATCATCAATCGGCGTTACGACGAAGGGATCAAGATGTATCGCGAGGCGATCCAGGTCCAGCCGGACCTGTGGTCGGCGCACAGCCAGCTCGGCATCAATTTGATGCGCTTCGGGAAAGACGGCGAGGCTCGGCAGCAGCTTGAAGAAGCGTGGAACGGCGGTTTTCAGGACACGCCGACCAAGAATACGCTGACGCTTCTCGATAGTTATAAGAACTACAAGTTCTACGAAACGCCGACCACGATGCTGCGCCTTCATAAGAAGGAAGCGGAGCTGATCCGTCCTTATTTCGAATCCGAGCTGCAGCGCGCGATCGCGACGTACGAGAAAAAATATCACTTCAAACTACCCGCGCCGGTGCAGGTCGAGGTGTATCCCGATCACGAAGATTTCGCGGTCCGCACCATGGGCATGCCCGGACTGGGCGCGTTGGGCGTAACGTTCGGCGAATACGTCGCGATGGATTCGCCGAGCGCGCGCAAGCCCGGCACCTTCCATTGGGACAGCACCATGTGGCACGAACTGAGCCATGTGTACGTCCTGACCATGACCAAGTCGCGGGTGCCGCGCTGGTTCACCGAAGGGCTCGCGGTGTACGAAGAAACGGGCAACGGAAATCCCGATTGGGGCGACCGTCTCGATCCTGAAGCGATCAATGCGATCAAGACGAAAAAGCTGCTGCCGGTGGCCGACATCGATCGCGGCTTCATTCATCCGACCTATCCGTCGCAGGTGGTCGTGTCGTATTTCCAGGCCGGAAAGATCTGCAACTTCATCGATCAGAAGTGGGGCTACGACAAGATTCTGGCGATGATTCACGATTTCGCGGACCTGATCCCGACGCCTCAGGTGATCGAAAAAGAGTTCCACATGAAGCCCGAGGAATTCGACAAGCAGTTCTTCGCGTGGCTCGACGAACAGACCAAGAGCGCCGTCAACGGCTTCGATGAATGGAAAAAGCAGTTGAAGGACATATCCGAGAAGGCGAAGGCCAAGGACTGGGACGCGGTGATCAAGGAAGGTCTGGCGGCTCGGGACATTTACAGCGACTACGTCGAGGCAGGCAGCGTGTACGAATTTCTGTCGGATGCTTATCTCGCCAAGAACGACAAGGCGAAAGCGATTGCCGAACTGCAGCGCTATTCCGACATCGGCGGGCGCAACCCGGCGACGCTGAAGCAGCTTGCCACGCTGCAGGCCGAAGCAGGCAACAAGCGCGCCGCGGTGAAAGACCTCGAACGCCTCAACCTGATTTATCTCAAGGACGAAGAGGCGCACAGAAAATTGGGCGAACTTTATATGGAGCTGAACAACGCCAACGGCGCGGCTCGTGAATTTCAAGCCGTGCTGGCGGGCGGAACGGTGGACCAGGCGGGCGCGCACTACGAACTGGCGCGCGCGCTGAAGGCCGCCAACCGGCTCGATGACGCGCGTAATGAGGTGATCGCGGCGCTCGAAGTCGCGCCCGGGTTCAAGCCGGCCCAGAAACTGCTTCTCGAACTCAATCCAGGGAAATAAGAGACAATCGATCCAATGTCCACTACGCTAGCCACTCTCGATTCGACAGAACTACAGGCAAGAATCCAGCGTTTTCAGAACGCGCGCGATCAGATCCTGGAGCAGATCCGGCGCGTGATCGTCGGCCAGGAAGAAGTGATCGAGCAGGTCATGATCGCGCTGTTCGTCGGCGGGCATTGCCTGATCACGGGCCTTCCGGGAACCGCGAAGACGCTGCTGGTGCGGACGCTGGCGCAGGCGCTGGGCCTGGAATTTCGTCGAATCCAGTTCACGCCGGACCTGATGCCGTCGGACATCACCGGCACCGACATCATCGAGGAAGATCCCACCACCGGCCGCCGTACGTGGACGTTCGTGCCCGGCCCGATTTTTTCGAACGTGCTGCTGGCCGATGAAATCAACCGTACGCCTCCCAAGACCCAATCGGCGCTGCTCGAGGCGATGCAGGAGCTGTCGTGTACGGTGCGCGGCAATCACTATAAGATTCGTCCGCCGTTTTTCGTGCTGGCGACGCAGAACCCGATCGAGCTCGAAGGCACGTATCCGCTGCCCGAAGCGCAGCTCGACCGCTTCATCTTTAATACGCTGCTCGATTATCTGTCGGCGGAAGACGAAGTGAAGGTCCTGGGCCTGACCACCACCACCCATCAGGCGAAGGTGGAAGCGGTGACGACGGCGGAAGAGATTCTGGAATTTCAGCAACTGGTGCGCATGGTGCCGATTGCGGATTCGGTGGCGAAATACGCGGTGAACCTGGTGCGCGCGACGCGTGCCACCGACGCTTCGTCCCCGGATTTCGTCAGGAACTACGTGAACTTCGGCGCCAGCGTCCGCGCGGCGCAATTTCTGGTGCTGGCCTCGAAGGCTCGCGCGCTGATGCGCCATCGCTATCACGTGTCGTATGAGGACGTGATCGCCTTGATGCGTCCGATCCTGCGGCATCGCATCCTGCTGAATTTCAAAGCGGAGTCGGACCGGCTGACGCAGGACGACATTTTGAAGAAATTGCTGGAGGCGATGCCCGCGCCGAGGGAATAGCTGCGCGCCTGTAAGGGCGGGGTTTAAACCAATGTTGCAACGTTTTCTGGATCCGACCGTTCTCGCCGGCATCTCCGGGCTCGACCTGGTTGCGAAAACCGTGGTCGACGGATTCATCGCCGGCCTGCACCGGTCGCCCGATTTCGGGTTCAGCCAGGAGTTCGCCGAATATCGCGCCTACAATCCCGGCGACGATCTGCGGCACGTCGATTGGAACGTCTACGCCCGCACGGAGCGCGCCTATCTCAAGCGCTATCGCGGTGAAACCAATTCGCAGTTGACGATTCTGCTCGACGCCAGCCGCTCGATGAAATTCGGATCGCACGGAGTCGAAAAACTGGAATACGCGCGCTTTTTGGCCGCATCTCTCGCTTATATGGCCAGCACGCAGCGCGATGCGGCGGGGCTGATCGTCTTTGACGACGAGGTACGCAATTATATTCTCCCGTCGTCGCGCCAGGGCCAGTTGATGCGCGTCATGCACGCGATCGAAAATGCGCAGATCGGCACGCGCACCAACTACGCGCATCCGTTCCACACGTTGCAGGAATTTCTACGCCGCCGCGGGATCGTGGTGCTGATTTCGGATTTCTGGGAAAATCCCGAAACCGTGATCAAGACGGTGGAGCCGCTGCGTTATCACGGATGCGAGCTGATTTTGTTTCATCTGCTCGATCCGGAAGAGATTCATCCGAAGCTGCGGCATCCGGTATTGATGGAGGATCTGGAAACGGGAGAGGCGATGGAAGTGTCGCCCGATTACACCTCGCACGAGTACCGGCAAAAGATCGAGAGCCACATAGAGAATTTAAAAACGCGCTCGCGCGCCGCCGGAATCGATTATTTTCTGATCGACACCAGCCGTCCGCTGGATGAGGCGCTGCGGGAATACCTGGCGATCCGGAAAGGAAAGATGTAATGGAGAAAAAAGGAGACAGGAGTCGGGAGTCGGAATGAACGAGCCACAAGCCGATTCTGACTCCTGTCTTCTGACTCCTGACTCCTTCTGAATATGGGCTTCCTTTCGCCATGGTTTCTTGCCGGACTCGCAGCCGTCGGGCTGCCGCTCTGGATTCATCTGCTCAAAAAGCACAAGACCGATCCGCGATTTTTTCCGTCGCTGATGCTGTTTGAGAAGCGCGAAACCAGCTCCGTCAAGCATCGCCGGCTCGATCATATTCTGCTGTTCATTCTGCGTACGGCGATGATCGTTCTGCTCGCGCTGTTGTTTGCGAATCCATTCATCAATCGCACCGTCGCGCCGGGGCAGGGCAACCACATGACGCTGGTCGCGGTGGACAATTCGTTCAGCATGCGCGCCGGCAATAAACTGCAGCAGGCCAAGGACGAAGCGCAGAGCGTGCTGAACGGCGTGAAGCCCGGAACCAAGGTGCAGGTGATCGCGCTCGGATCGCAGGTGCAGACGCTGACGCAGCCGACCAGCGATCTTTCCGAAGCGCGCGCCGCCGTCAATTCGATTCAGCCGAGCGATGGGCGGTCTTCTTACGGCGAACTCGCCCGCTACACGCGCACACTGGCCGAAAGCGTCAAGACGCCGATCGAAATGGACCTGGTCAGCGATCTGCAAAAAACGTCCATGCCGCCGGGCTTCGCGGATCTGCGGCTGGATCAATCGACCACGCTGGTCACGCATCAGATCGGCCAGCCGTCGGCCAACTATACCGTGGAAAACGTGGTCGCTCCGCGGCGTGTGTACGATCCCAAGCACGTGCGCCTGCAAGCGGTGATCGCGGGATTCGACGCGCCGGGTGCGAAGAAAACCGTCACGCTGCTGCTCAATGGAAAATCGCTGCAAACGAAGACCGTCGACGTGCCGGAAAACGGACGCGCTCAAGTCGAATTTCTCGGTCTCGACGCGCCGTATGGATTTTCCCGCGGCGAGGTGAAGATCGATTCCTCCGACGCGCTCGCCGCGGACGATCATTTCCTGTTCGCCGTGGAGCGTACGGATCCGCGCAAGGTTCTGTTTGTCGATGACGGAAGAAAGCCGCTCGGACAGCTCTATTTCCGCGTGGCGCTCGATGCGTCGCCCGACGCGGCGTTCAGCATGGAAGCGAATCATCCGGAGCAGGCAGCCGGGCAGCAGCTTTCGCATTTCGCGATGGTCGTGCTGAACGATCTCGGGTCGATGCCGCCGGGGTTTGAGGATTCTTTGAAGAAATATGTCAGCGGCGGAGGCTCGGTGCTGATCGCCCTTGGGCCCGCGTCGGCGGCGATGCCGCGCGTTCCGGTGCTTGACGAATCCATCCAGGCGTCGAGCTACGCGGGCCGTGAAGGCGAGCGCTTCTTCACCGTCTCCGAAATCGACACGGGACATCCGGTGATGCGCAGCGTCGAACGCTTTGACGGCGTGAAGTTTTACCAGGCCATCAAGGTGACGCCCGCGAAATCGAAGGTCCTGGCGCGTCTGAACGACGGCACGCCGCTGGTGCTCGAACGGCAGATCGGCGAGGGCAAAGTTCTGGTGTTCGCGTCCACGTTCGACAAACTGGCCAACGACCTTCCGCTGCACGCGGCCTGGGTGCCGTTCGTGCAGCAATCGGCCGCCTACCTCGGCGGAGGCGGACCGGAGCAGCCGGTGAATCTGGCGGTCGATTCCTACGTCGAATTGCGCAGCGGCGACGCGAAGGGTTCCGCAGCCGAAGTGCTGGGACCCGACGGGAAACGTTTACTGACGCTCGAAGAAGCGGCGAACGCGAAAAACTTCGCGGTGCGCAGCGAGGGATTTTTCGAATTGAAGGCGGCCAGCGGGCGGCAGAGCCTGATCGCGGCGCATGCCGACCGCCGCGAGTCCGACCTGGCGGTGATCCCCAAGGAAACGCTCGATTTGTGGAAGGCGACCGGAGAGAGTGACCAGAATGCCGGCGGCGGGCAGGGCTCGGGGGATCAATCAGATCGAAAGCCTTGGGGGCTGTGGCCGATCTTATTATTGCTATTGTTATTGGTAGCTCTGGCCGAATCGGTGGTGGCGAACGGATACCTTCGGCCGCAGGTTGAGGAAGAGAAGACGAAGCGAAAAGCAGCCTAGTTTTAAGAGACGAGAAGGAGCCGCATGAACACGCGCGAGCAATTAAACCAATACCTTCGCGGATTGGAACAGCGCCTCAAATGGCTGGCCGTTTCGAAAGGCGCCGCGATCTTCGCGGGCGTCGCGCTGGGCGTGACCCTGGCGATGGTGCTGATGACGAACGCCCTGGCGTTTTCCTCCACCAGCCTGACCATCGCGCGCGTGGTGCTCTTCATCGCTCTGGCGATCGCGGTGGGCTTCGCAATCGTGCTGCCGCTCATGCGGCTGAATCAACGCCGCGCCGCGGGTCGGGCGGAAAAGACGTTTCCTGAATTCGATCAGCGCCTGCTGACCTTCGTCGAGCGCCGCGAACAGGCGGATCCGATGCTCGACCTGCTGGCGATGGACACGCACAAGATCGCGACCCAGACTCAAGCCGAGCGCGTCGCGCCGCCGAAATCGATTTTTGCGTTTGCCACTTCCGCCGGCGCCGCCACAGCCGCGCTCGCATGGTTGATCTTCGCCGGTCCGGGATTTTTAGGATACGGCGCGTCGCTGCTGTGGGCTGGATTGCCGAAAGGCGACAAGGCTATTTTTTACGACATTCAGATCGATCCGGGCAACAAACTGGTGCGGCGCAAGTCGGACCAGATGGTGACGGCGACACTGGTCGGATTCCAGGCGCCTCAGGTGAAGCTGTTCGCGCGCTATAAGAGCGCGTCGAAGTGGGAAGAAGCTCCCATGCTGCCGCGCGCCAACGGGACCGCTTACGAATTCCTGTTCGCCGCTCTGGTGGAGCCGGTGGAGTATTACGCAGAAGCCGCAGGCGTGCATTCGAAGACGTTCAAGCTCGACGTGATCGACATGCCGTCGATCAGGAAGATCAAGGTGACGTATCACTATCCGGCATGGCTGCATCTGCCCGATACGATCGAGGATCCGGGCGGCGATCTGCGCGCTGTGGCGGGAACGGTCGCGGAAATCACGATCGAGACGGATCGTCCGCTGAAGAACGGGTCGGTGGAAATGGACGACGGCTCGAAGATCGCGATCGAGGGCGGGGCGGGAAATATCGCCACGGCGAAGATCCCGATTCAGAAAGACGGGATGTTCCACTACTCGGCCACCGAGCAGGGCCAGAGCGTGCGCCTGTCGGAAGATTATTTCATCGAAGCGCGTCAGGACAATGCGCCCAACGTGAAGATCACGCATCCGGGCGCGGACGCGAAGGTGAGCCCGATTGAAGAAGTGTCGATCGAGGTCAACGCCGACGACGATTTCGCGCTCGACGGCATGGACCTGCATTATTCGGTCAACGGATCGCCTGAAAAAGTGGTCGACCTGATGAAGCAGAAAGGCGTCAAGAGCGCCGAAGGCAAGACCACGATTTATCTGGAAGATTTCAAGCTGCAGGCGGGCGATGTCGTGGCCGTGTACGCGACCGCGAAGGATGCGCGGACCACTTCGCGCACCGACATGATGTTCATCGAGACGCAGCCCTTTGAGAAGAACTACACCCAGTCGCAGCAATCGGGCGGCGGTGGCGGCGGCATGGGCGATCAGGATCAGAACCAGATTTCGCAGCGCCAGAAAGAAATCATCGCCGCGACGTGGAACGAGGTTCGCGGCGGCGGCAAGGACAAAGTGAATTCGGCCGAGAACGCGAAATTTCTCGCCGAAATCCAGAGCAAGTTGAAGGAGCAGGCCACGTCGCTCGCGCAGCGCGCGCGCAGCCGCCAGCTTGCGGGCGCCAATCAGGAATTTCAGTCGTTCGTGAAGGACATGGAAGCCGCGGCGGCGGAGATGCAGCCGGCCTCCGATAAGCTGAAAACGCAGTCGTGGAAAGACGCGCTCGAGCCCGAACAGCGCGCGTTGCAGCATCTGCTGCGCGCCGAAGCGACCTTCCGCGACATTCAGGTCGCCTTCGGACAGCAGGGCGGCGGTGGAGGCGGCGGAGCCGGGCGCGACCTGGCCAATCTGTTCGACCTCGAACTCGACACGGAAAAGAACCAGTATGAGACCGGCCAGCAGGCGGGATCGAGCGCGGAGCAGCGCCAGAAGGATATCGATGAAGCTCTCCAGAAGCTCGAGCAACTGGCCCGGCGCCAGCAGGAACTCGCGCAGCAGCAGAAGAACAAGCAGTCCTTCGAGCAGCGCTGGCAGCAGGAAATGCTGCGTCGTGAGGCCGAAGAGCTGAAGAAGCAGATGGAGCAGTTGCAACAGCAGCAACAGAACTCGCAGCAGAGCAGCTCGTCGTCTTCTTCTTCCTCGTCATCGTCTTCTAGTTCATCTTCCGGGCAGAGCGGGCAGCAGTCGTCGTCACAACAGTCGTCGTCACGCCAGCAGATGCGGCAGCAGGATCAGCGACTCCAGCGCGCGCTCGACCAGGTCCGGCAGGCGACGGATGATATGCGCAACGCCCAGCAGGCGGCGAATCAGCAGGGCCAGCAGGGATCGGCGCAGAGCGAGGCAAATGCGCGCCGCGCGGCCGACCGGTTGAAGGACGCGCAGGATCAGTTGAGCGGCATGCGCAAGCAGGAAGCTTCGTCGCAGCTTGACGATCTGTCGAATCGCGCCGACAAGCTCGCGCAGCAGCAGCGCGATTTTTCGAACCGGCTGCGGCAGGCGTATCAGGATCAGTTGAACGGCCGCCCCGGCCAGGCCGGGCAGTCGCGCCAGCAGGCTCAGCAGCTCGCCGATGAAAAAGACAAGATGGCGGGCGATATCGACCAGCTCGAAAAGGACATGCAGAAAGCCGCGCGCGACATGGCGGGGACGCAGCAGGGGGCGTCGGCGCGGATTCGGGACGGATTGAGCGAGCTGCAACAGAACGAAGCCAAGCTGCGCTCGCAATTCTCGGCGCGCAACATCCGGCAGGGCATGGGCGCGTACATGGTCCCGCGCGAGGCTCCGATCACGCAGGCACTCGACAACGCGGCGCAGGATCTGAAGGAAGCGCAGAAAGCCGTCGGTCAATCGGGTGACAAGTCCGGCAACGGACAGTCGCAGGCGGATAAATCCCTGGCGCAGATCGAACGGATGCGCGCACAGATCCAGCGGTTGCAGCAAGGCCAGCAACAGGGAAATCAGCAGGGCGGCCAGCAGCAAGGCAGCCAACAGGGCCAGCAAGGCGGAGGCCAGCAGG
>JAIQFJ010000001.1 GCA_020073325.1 Terriglobia bacterium
CTGAGTTCGGCGGCAGCGGCGCCGCTAAGATCCTGCACCATGCTGGACAGCCGGTAACTCAGATTCCGGTTCAAGCTGAAAACGGAATCCGCCATTGCTGTTTCTCGTCCTGGTTTGCAGGATAGAGCACGGCAGCTACTCTGTCAACCGAGGTTATAATGTGCGTTGCCACGCCCCGTTTCCGACTACTTCCGGCGTCACGGCGCCGCCCTCGGCGCGATCGCCGCGGTGTCGTGGGTGGCGAACTATCTGCATGTCACCAAACTCGGGCTCTACGCCGACGACTGGTATTACATCGCTTTCCCCTTTCTGTGCCGTGTCAAGGACTGGATGGGCACCGCGCTCAGCAACAACCTCACGCCTGAAAATATTCAGGGCCGTCCGCTGCAGGTCATTTTCGGCTACACGTTTGCGCAGATCGGCGCGCTGGCCGACAGCCTCGCCGTCGATTATCTGATCGCCTATGCTCTGTCCACCGCCGGCGCGCTGCTGATGTACGAAGTCCTGCGCCGCCGCTTCGCGACACATGTCGCGGCCCTGGCTGCCGTGATCTTCGCCATTTCGCCGCTGCATACGGTACATCAATTTCTCAACGGACAATTCTCCTTCGCGCCGTCGTTCCTGTTTGTCTTCGCCGCGATGATCCTCTATCTCGACGGCAAACGCACGCTGTCGTACATCGTCGCCGCGCCGGCGCTGTTGTGCTACGAAAGCATGTTTTTTCTCTTTGTTCCGGTGCCGCTCCTCAAGCCCGGACCGATGTTCAAGGACCGCCGGCGCGAATGGACCGTGCATCTCGCCGCGGTCGCCGGGGTCACGGCGCTCTATTTCCTGGGCCGTGCTTTCCTTGGCGAAAAACGCGCCGCGGGCCTTCCGCACCGCTTCGATCTCGCCTGGAACGTCCTCCAAGACTGGATCTATTATGCGGCGACGTCGTTTCTGAATTATCCCTACGCCGCGCTGCGCGTTCATGAAGCGACGCTCGAAGGCTGGATCTACGGCGTTGTGTTCTTTGTGCTCGCCTGGCTGTGGCTTGCGCGCCAGAAGTCCGCGGAGAAGGAACCCCTCGCCTCCGCGGCCATCGCTTTGATCTTTGTCGCCGCGGGATTCCTGCTGTCCTATTTCTTCGAAATGCCGCCGAGGCCGTACCTGATCTTCACCGACCGTGCCTCGCGCATCCACATCGCCGGAAGTTTCGGATCCAGCCTGCTGATCGCCATCGGCATCGATCAATGCCTGCGATGGCGGAGCCGCATCCTGCCTCTCCTCGCCGCCGCGCTCACGGTGCTGTTTCTTTACGCCTTCGTCATTCAAAACGACTACATCGAGGATTGGCGCGATCAGCGCGCGGACATCGCCCAAACTATCGCGCTGACTCCCGATGCGACGCCCGGCTCGCTGATCATTCTTCAGCTTCGCCGTCCTCAGGAACGATTTTTCCAATCCGGCCGCCGCCGCCGGGGCATCGGCTTCGAAAAGACCGTCTTCGAGTGGCATTTTCCGCATATCTGCGCCGATATTGCGAACTGCCCGCAGCTTTTCGCGGTGTACTCGCCGGCCTGGAGCCACTACCTGCGGCAGGACTCCGACGGATGGATGAGTTGGACGCAGCCGCTTTTCGATGGCCGCTTTTACCAGGTCTCCGGTCGTTTTCGTCCCGGCCGCTTTATCGTGCTGGAAGAAACGTCGCCAGGGCACCTGCGCCGGTCGACCGAACCGATCTATGCCGGCGGCGCGCAGATTGTTCAATTGCCGGAGCCGCGCGAGAAATCTTTCTGGCGGTCGATCCCGTCGACGCCGTTCACCAGACTTTTTCTGGATCCATCAGCGCTCGGCCACTAAGCTTAACGCGCCAGATACTGCGACAACTCCGCGATCCCCTCAAACGACCCGATCTCATAAAATCGCTCCCGAACCTCGCACGCCGTCAGTTCGCCGCGCCGCAGCAGCGTGCGATACAACTCCGCCAGGTCCGCCTCCGATCCCGAAAACGCCTCCGCGCGAAACACGCCCAGCCCATAATCGATATGCCGCATCGCGTCCGTACGATTTTTCTTGTCGTAAACGCGAATCGATCCATCCGCCGACAACTCGACGTTGCTGCGATCCCAGCGGTCCTCGTTGCGATACACGGTCATCAAAGCCTGCTTGTTCGACTCGCGAAATCGCTGCCCGACCGCCTGGTAATCGCAAGGCAGATACGAATCTCCGTACAAGACAAAAAATTCCGGCCCGAGCAGCGGCAGCGCCGACCGCACCGCACCCGCCGTTCCCAGCAGCTTCTCGCCGTCGAACGAATAATCCACGCGCAGCCCGAAGCGCGACCCGTCGCCCGCATATTCGCGCAGCATTTCGCCTAGAAATCCCGCACACAACACCACGTGGTCGATTCCCGCCGCCCGCAGCAATCGCAACTGATGCGCGAGAAACGGCTCGCCCGCGACCTCCACTAACGATTTCGGGATTTTTTGCGTCAGCGGATAAAGCCGCGTGGCGAGGCCGCCGCACAAAATCGCCGCCGGCAAACTCATCGCGACCCGTAAACGCGTTCGACAATATCAAGCGCCGCGCGCGCGTCCTCCAACCCCGGCCCGCGCCGGCGGCCCGTGCGGATCGCCTCTTCGAAATCCGCCAGCTCCAGCGACCAGGAAACATCCTCGCCCGGATATTCCCAAATGGTCGTCTCCGGCGGACCCATCTGCGGCAGCATCTTATAAAATGCGATCCGCTCGACTCCATAGCTCCCGCCCAGCCCCTGCAGATCGAGCTTCCCGTCGCGCCCGTAGATTTCGAGCGAAAAGAGATTCTTCCATTCCGTGCAGCTCACATGCAGCCACGCCGTTTGCCCGGCGAGGGTCGTGAGCGACACGAACGCGTTGTCGTCCACCGGCATGTTCCAGTAATAGGTGACCGCGTGTCCGTCGACGCGCGCGAAATCGCCGAGAAACCAGCGCGACAGATCGATCATATGAACGCCCTGATCGATCAGTTCTCCTCCGCCTGAAACCGCCGGATCCGAGCGCCACTCTTTTTCATACCCGACGCGTCCGCCGTGCCCGTACCGTCCGCGCAGAAACAGCAGCGTGCCGAGCGCCCCCGCATCGATCAGCTCGCGAGCCTTTCGCAGCGCCGGATGATAGCGGTGATTGAACCCAACCTGCACCACCACGCCCGCCTTCCGCGCCGCGGCGATCACCGCATCGAGCTCCGTCACGGTTCGCGCCGCCGGCTTTTCGACGATGATGTGCTTCCCTGCCTCACAAGCCGCCATCGCGACCGGCGCCAGCCACTGATTGGTCGTCGCCACGACCACCGCGTCCACTTCGGCCGACGTCACCGCGGTGCACCAATCGTCCGTCGCTTCGGCCCCCAATGAGCGCGCGCGGTCGACGTTCACATCGGCCGCGAATCGCACGCGATGTCCCGCAGCCCGTAAAGCGCGAGCCCGCTTCGATCCAATCAATCCACAACCCACAATCGCGAAGTTCATCGAGTCACACAATTTTACGATGCCGTCAGGCTCGTCAGGACCACCAAAGAGCGGTGCAGTGTTCGTCAGCCTGTCTGAAAACTCAACTTGACCAGGAACGTGGGGCCGCTCGTCGAGCGGCGAGCCGGCCGCCGTGCCGGCTTGAGCCGCGGTCAAATGATCACGCGATGCGAGTTTTCACACAGACTCGTAATGACGCGCGCAGGGCCGCCGTGTGAGGCGCGACTGGGCACGTGCCCTCGCGTTTCGCAAAGTGCCGAGTAATCATCTTCCGGAAGCGGTTCGCTGTTCGATACCGAACCAGCGCCCGCGCGAATAGCAGCGTTGGACCGCTCCTATGGTCGCGGCTCGCCGAGCTTTTCGGTAATGGTGACCGGGTCCTGCAATTTGAACGTCAGGCGCGATTCGACCGGCAGTTCCGCAGGCTTGCCTCTGGTCATGGCGACCGAGGCGGCTCCGGCTGCTGCGCCGGCGGCCGCCCCAATCGCTGCGCCCTTCCATCGTGCGCTCGCGGCGCCGATCGCCGCGCCTAATCCTGCGCCCAATGCGACCTTCGCGCCGTCCTCCACCTTCGACTCGGGTCCGGACTTGACGAAGTGCGTGGTGCGAACCTCGATCGTCTGGCCGTCGGTGGTCTCGATCTGCGTCAATTCGAGCGACAATCGCGCAAGCCCGGTGACGCGGCCCGCCTGCTCCGATTCCGCGATCCGGCCGGTGACGCGCGCGCCCCGCGCCGCGATGATGAATCCGTCGATCACCAGCGGCAGCTCCAGCGCGCCCGCGAACGATTCTCCCGCCCGCCGCGATTTCGTCGAGAGCGGCTCGGAAAGTCGCACCGAAAACGACGTGCCCGCGGGAATCGTCACCGTATGCGGCCCCGGCGGCGGCAGTTTCAGGTCGACGACCGGAGCGGGCATCTTCAACTCGGCGGTCGACAACACCGGAGGTTCGGGCTCGGGCTCCGGATCGGTCGGCTCCGGAGGTCGCGGGTCGAGAAAGAACGCCGGGGGCGTTTCGATCCGAGCCACCGTTTTCATCACCGGTTTGATCGGCGCGGGAGCCGCTGCCGCCGGGGTCGGAACCGTCAAGTCCGGCGCAGCGGGCGGTTTGACGATAATCGTCAGGACCGGCGCCGGAGCCACGGCGACGCGGCGCACCGCCAGGAAAGCTCCCGTGGTGGCCGCGACGGCTCCGGCCAGGAATCCGGCCACGATTTTCGCGTTCATCCCCGCCTCTCATCATGATGAACGCAGCCCGCGCAGAGTGCGTTTCGCAAATCGCTGACGTTAAAATGGAATTTAATGTTCCCCAGCGAATACAGCGTCGGGCCTGTGCGCATCCACCCGGCGACGGTGCTGGCGCCGATGGCCGGCGTCACCGACACCGTGTTCCGGCGGATGATCCGCGCCCAGGGCGGCTGCGGCCTCATCATGACCGAGTTCACCAGCAGCCACGGCGTGGTGGCGTCGGCGCGCGCGACCAAGCCCACCCGCACCTTCCGCTATCTCTATTTCGCCAAAGACGAGCATCCGATTTCGGCGCAGCTTTTCGGCTCCGATCCCGAGGTGATGGCGGAGGCGGCTCGCTATTGCCAGGACCTGGGATTCGACATTGTCGACATCAATTTCGGCTGCCCCGTGAAAAAAGTGGTGAGCTGCAACGGCGGCTCCGGCCTGCTGCGCGATCTTCCGCTGGTCGAGCAAATTTTGCGCAGCGTACGCGGGGCGATTTCGATTCCGCTGACCATGAAATTTCGCGCCGGATGGAACGATCGCGAACTGGTCGCGGTGCGGATGGCGAAGCTCGCCGAAGATTGCGGCCTGCAGGCCGTCGCGTTGCATCCGCGGACGCGCGAACAGGGCTACAGCGGTCATGCCGACTGGACCCGCATCGGCGAAGTGAAGGCCGCGGTGAAGATCCCGGTGATCGGCAATGGCGATATTCTGACGCCTGAAGACGCGGTGCGGATGGTTCGCGAAACCGGCTGCGACGCGGTCATGGTGGGTCGCGCGGCGTCGTCGAATCCGTGGATTTTCCGGCAGATCCGCGACTATCTGGAGACGGGCCGCTATGACACGCCCACGGAGAGCGCGCGCTACGAAATGATGCGCCGCTATTACACCATGCTGCAGGAGCATGGGTCGCCGGACGCGGTCGGCAAGATGAAGCAGTTCGCCACGTACTTCACGCATGGGGTGCGCAACGGATCGAAGCTGCGCTCGGAAATTTATCACGCCGGGACCGCGGAGCAGATCCTGGAAATGGTCGACGCGTTTTTCGAACGCGAGCTGGCTGCGGCGTAGGCCTACAGGCCCATGATGTGGAACCCGGCGTCGACGAAGAGCACGTCGCCGGTGATGCCGCGGCCGAGGTCGCTGGCCAGAAGAACGGCGGCGTCGGCCACTTCGGCGGGATCGGTATTGCGGCGGAACGGAGCGCGCGCGGCCCCGGCTTCGAGAATTTTCGAAAAATCCTTGATGCCCCGGGCGGAGGCGGTCTTCACCGGACCCGCCGAGATCGCGTTGACACGGATTTTTCGCGGCCCAAGTTCGCTCGCGAGATAGCGCACGGCGGCTTCCAGAGCGGCTTTGGCGACACCCATCACGTTGTAATTCGTCAGGACGCGCTGCGAGCCGAGATAAGAAAGCGTGAGGATCGATCCTCCCTCGGTCATCAGCGGGGCCGTGGCTTTAGCGACGGCGACCAATGAAAACGAGCTGATTTCCTGCGCCAGAAGATAGCCGGCGCGCGAGGTTTCGACGAAGGGTCGATCCAGGTCCTCGCGGTTGGCGAAAGCGATGCTGTGGACGACAATGTCGAGCTTCTCGCCATGGAGTGTTTCGGTGAGGCGCGCGAGGTCTTGGTCTTTCGAGACATCGCAATCGAAGGTCTTTTCGGCGCCCAGTTCGGCGGCGAGTTGCTCGACCGGTTTTTGGAGGCGCTCGCCCTGGTAGGTCAGGATGAGCTTCGCGCCTTCGCGGCGAAACGCTTGCGCGATGGCGTAGGCGAGGCTCCACTTATTGGCGACGCCCAGGATGAGCGCAGTTTTTCCGGCGAGGAGTTGTGACATGAAGTATCTATTTTAGAAGGTCGGAGCCCCCGCCATGACGAGTCTGTGTGAAAACTGAACGTTCGCCGCTTCCTGCGGTCGCGGTTCATTGCCGGCATCCCGCTGAATCAGCCGTTTAAGGAACCGCGACCGCAGGAAGCGGCCGACGCCGATCATTTTCACACAGACTCTGACTGACGGGGCTTTCACGGCCCGCCAAATCGCGTTGCAGAGACAAGCCCCGCCAGTCACGGCGGGGGCTAGTCGAGGGCCTCCAACACTTGCGCGACGCTCGTATTGTCGCCAAAGGTTTTGCTCAGATGCGCGAACCGGTCGACGTTGCCGGGGCCAAAGATGAAGGTCCCGCCGAGTTGAAACGGATTCTTTCCGAGCTTGTGCCGGCTGTGGCCGCCCGATTTGGCGCGCTTGCGGGCGGCGGCGTTGTCGGAACGAAGAATGTGGAAAATGTTTGCCTGCTTCAACCCGGCGATTTCGTAAGCTTTGCGATTTTCGTCGATCAGCAGCGGAAAATCGATGCCGGTGTCTTCCTGAAACATTTTGGCGTAATTGCGATCGCCCAGGCTGATCGCGGCGCCTTTGGCCCGAATCTCGGACTCGCGTTCGCGCAACTGCGCGACGTGCTCGCGGCAGAAGATTCCACCGTAGTGGCGCAGAAACACGATCACGGCGGACTGATTTTCCCATAGCGAGCCGAGCCGGATCTCACGCCCGTCAGCGTCGGGCAGCGTGGCCGGCGCCAGCGATTCGCTTAATGAGTTGGGCATCTGTTAAGAAAGTATATTGGATCTCTCTACTCCCCTCATGTATGTGAAAGGCGTCGGGCCCGCGCGCGCGGCGATGCTCGAGGCCAAGGGGCTCAAGACCGTCGAGGACTTGCTGCTGTACGCGCCGTTCCGCTACGAGGACCGCTCGAACGTGAAGACCATCCGCGAGCTGGCGCCGGGCGAGATGGCCACCGTGATCGCCGAAGTGCGGTCGACCAAGGCCTCCGGATTTCAGCGCCGCAGCCTGGGCCTGTTCACGGCGACGTTCACCGACGCTTCGAAGGCGCTGCTCAATGCCAAGTGGTTCCATGGCGGATATCTCGCCGACGTGTTCACGCCGGGCCAGAAAGTCGCGCTGTTCGGCAAAATCGAGTTCGATTCCTACTCCGGCAACCTCGCGATGATGCATCCCGAGTACGAGATTTTATCGGGCGAAGAAGATGGTGACGCCTCGCTGCACACGGGTCGCGTCGTGCCGATTTATGAGGCCGCGCAGAAGGTCACGACGCGAATTTTCCGCGTGCTGTTGTCGCGCATTCTCGAAGCGGTCGAGCCGATGCAGGACGCGCTGCCTGCGACTGTGCTTTCGAAATTGAAATTGCCGGACCGGTGGTCGGCGGTCAAGGCGCTGCACTTTCCTCCGGTCGATTCGGATCTGCGGCTGCTGAACGCGTTCCGCTCGCCGGCGCAGTTCCGATTGATCTTCGAAGAATTTTTCTGGCTGGAATCGGGATTGGAGTTGAAGCGCGCCAAGGCTCGCGGATTTCCGGGAATCGCGTTCGGGCTGACGGACCGCGTTCGCGAGCAGATCAAGAAGATGCTGCCGTTCAAGCCGACCGGCGCGCAGAAGCGCGTGCTGAAGGAAATCGCCGACGATATGGCGGCTCCGCATCCGATGTATCGATTGCTGCAAGGCGACGTCGGCAGCGGCAAAACACTGGTGGCGGCGGAGGCGGCGATCATCGCGGTCGAGAACGGATATCAGGCGGCGGTGCTGGCGCCGACGGAAATCCTTGCCACGCAGCACTACTTTTACTTCAAAAGACTGTTCCAGAAGCTGGATTACGTGGTGATTGCGCTAACCGGCTCGGCGACAGCGCGCGAGAAGGCGCAGATCAAGAAGATCATCGCCGCGGGGCTGGCGCATGTGGTGGTGGGGACGCATGCGCTGCTCGAAGAGGATGTGCAGTTCAAGAAATTGGGGCTCGCGATCGTGGACGAGCAGCATCGTTTCGGCGTCGAGCAGCGGCAGGCGCTGATGGAAAAGGGCTCGCATCCGGACGTGCTGGTGATGACGGCGACGCCGATTCCGCGCACGCTGGCTCTGACCGTGTACGGCGATCTCGACGTCAGCATCATCGACGAGCTGCCGCCCGGGCGTCAGCCGATCGTGACCAAGCACGTAACGGAAGACCGCGTCGAGCAGGTGTACAGCTTCATGAAGAAGCAGATCGACCTGGGGCGGCAGGCTTACGTCGTCTATCCGGTGATCGAAGAATCGGAAACGCAGGCGATGAAGGCGGCGCAGAAAATGCACGAACATTTATCGACCGTCGTGTTTCCGGGCGTCGCGGTGGGGCTGCTGCACGGAAAATTGCCGTCGGATGAAAAAGAATCGGCGATGGAGAAATTTCAGCGCGGCGAGACGAAGATTCTGGTGTCGACCACCGTGATCGAAGTCGGCGTGGACGTTCCGAATGCCACGGTCATGGTGATCGAGCAGGCGGAGCGGTTCGGGCTCGCGCAGTTGCATCAGTTGCGCGGCCGCGTGGGGCGCGGCGGCGAACAGAGCTACTGCGTCCTGGTGACCGGCAAGCTGAACGACACGGGTCGCGAACGGATTCGCACGCTGGTGGAGTCGAACGACGGCTTCTACATCGCCGAGATGGATATGAAGCTGCGCGGGCCGGGGGAATTTTTCGGAACGCGCCAATCGGGGCTGCCGGCATTGCAGATCGGCAATATTTTGCGCGACGGAGAAATCCTGGAGGTCGCGCGCAGCGAGGCGCAGGCATTCGTGGGACATCCTCCAAGTGAGGAGGAGCTGAGGAGCGCGGTCGCGTTCATCCGCGATCACTGGCAGCGGCGATACGGATTGGTGCAGGTCGGATGAGGGTCATCGGCGGGGAATTTCGGAGCCGCGTTTTGAAGAGCCTGCCGGGACTCGATGTGCGGCCGACGCCCGACCGGCTGCGGGAGGCGCTGTTCAACGTGCTGGCCCCGCGAATCGAAGGCGCGGTGTTCGCGGATATTTACGCGGGGACCGGCGCGGTGGGGATCGAGGCATTGAGCCGCGGTGCGTCGAAGGCGATTTTCGTCGAGCAGAATCGCGCGGCCGCAAACGTGATCCGCGAAAATTTGCGAACTCTGGGGCTGGAGCCGCGCGCGACTCTGCGGCACACGCGAGCGTCGGTCGCGCTCGAGCAGATCGAGGCGGACATTTTATTTATCGATCCGCCGTACGAGCTGGAGAAGGAATACGAGCGGTCGCTGACGGCGCTGGGAGAAAAGGCTCCGCCGCTGGTGATCGCGCAGCATCCGCTGCGAGTGAAGCTTGCGGATCGCTACGGGAAGCTGCGGCGGGCGCGCGTGCTGAAGCAGGGCGATAACGCGCTGAGTTTTTACGAACCTACTTCAGGCTGAGGTGCGATTCGACGTCGCGCGCCAGCGTTTCTTTGAAGGCCGGCGTACGCTCGTAGGTGTGCGACCACAGCTCGAACGAATCGGCGGCGTTGATCAGCTTGACCGTGACGTGCGCTCCATCCGTCGAGCCATCGAGCAGTGTCCGCACGTTTAATTTCTCGCCGATGGTGCGCGTGTCCCAACGCTTGCCGGCGTAGAGCGCGGCGTCGGCCACCTGAAAATTTGGGATGGGCTTCAGGGCGTCGATGACTTCGGAGGTGACGGCTCCGGTCGAGTCGCCCACCAGCGGAAAGACCGCAATCGAAGGCGGCGGCGCGGCGCGTCCGCGAGGATGGCCGAACAGCATCACAGCCGCGATGGTCACCACGACCGCCGTGATCACGACGATGGCAGCGACGATAAAGCGTCCTGAAACCGTCGGCTTCATTGCGAACTCGCGACGGAGGACACGCCGATCTGGTTGGTGAGATCGACCGCCACGCGCACGACGTTGCTCGCGTTGCCTTGCACGGTGAACGGGACCGTCAGCGTGAACTGTCCGCCGGTGGCGATCGAGGCGGAGTTGCCGAACCACTGCGCGAACGCCGCGCTTAGCGGCACGGTGAGGTTGGTCTGCGCAAGCGTCGCGCCACCGCCGGCGGTGAAGCTGAAAACGCCGCTCGACACCTCGCGCGTCGAGGTATAACCGGTGACGACGGCGGTGAGCGCTCCGTTGGACTGCGACAGCGTGACTGCGGAGATCACCGGCGTGGTCCGCGGCGTCGTGACGGTCGCGGTGGTCGACTCGTCGGCGGAGGACGCGGTGATCGTGATCGTTCCGGCGACCGTGCCGGTGAGCACGGCGACGCTCGATTTGCCGGAAAAGCTTGCCTGCGTCGATCCGGCGGGAATCGTGAAACTCACGCTGCGTCCGCCGGTGCCGAACTGGATGGTCTGATCGTCGCCCGAAGACGCGGAGGCGAAAGCGAGCGTGGCGGTGCCGGTAATGTCGGAGGTGAACGGGCTCGCGACCGAGATGGTCATGGCAAGCTGCTGACCCAGCGTCGAAGTGGAGGGAAGGCCGCTGATCGAAAGCGCCGGGATGCTCGCGTGGCTGATGAGCCTTGGCGCGGCGGGCTCGGCCTTCGCCACGGGGATCACCAGAATGCGCGCGCCGGCGGGATCGTACATCTTGACGAGTCCAGAGGCCGGGCTGGTGAGCCGGAATCCGGAATTGCCGAGCGGGAAAACTCCTTCCGGCGTGCAATCGCAATCGAGGATGGCGAGCGAGCCTTGCGAAGAATTGATTCCGTAGATCACGCCGCTTGCGTCGGCAACCGCGACGTTGCGGTTGTCCGGTGACACCGCCAGCGCGACCGGCGCCAGCGAGCCTTCATGCAGCGAAGTGATTTGCGGGTTGCCGGCGATGTCGCGAAGAGTGAAAATACGCGCGTTCGTGGCGAGCAGCAGATCGGATCCGCCCGCGAAAAACGAAAGCGCCGCGACGGAGTTATCAGCCGGAAGGGCGATCGGCGAAGTATCGGCGGCGAAGGCGTAGACGCCCCGATCGAAAACTCCGGCGATCCATCCGGTATCTCCTGCGGCGATTGTCCGCGCGGCTCCGAGAAACGATGCATCGATTTCGCGCACGGCGGGCGTTGACGGAAGTCCGCTGACGATTTGCGCGTGACCCGTGGATGAAAACCACAGCGCGGCCGCGGAGCCGCTCGGACTGATCGCGATTCGATCGGGCGCGGCCGTCGCGCCCGTGATCGGCGTGGCGCGCTGGCCGTCGACGATGAGCAGAACCTCGGCGTTGACCGCGTCGGTCGCGATGGCGTAGTCCTGTTGCGGAGAGATGACGATGGTCGAGAGACGGCGCCCCGCGAGGATCGGTCTTCCCGCCATGGCCGCCGCGGGAATTCCGATGATCGGGCGCAGATGTTCGCCATCGGGAAGCAGGCCGAGTCGCGGCGCGCCGATTTGCGCGAACGCGGCGCACGAAGCGAGAAGCGCGAGCAGCGGGCGCATTAGTGCGGGCCTCCCACGGTCGGGGTGCCGGCGGTGATCACGATGGGCGCGGCCGAAGAAGCGCTGCCCGATCCTCCGCGCGTCGCCACGATCGCTCCGATGGCGGCCGCGGCAGCGCCCGCGCCAAGCAGGATCCAGATCTTTTTAGAGGAACCGCCGCCGGAAGTCGAGATGCCGGCGACGTTGGTCTGAGTGATGATCGCCGACGTGGTCTGTCCCTTATACGACGCGATGACGCGGATCTCGAATTTTCCCTGCTGCTTGTTGTAGCGGATGCCGCGCGCGGCGGCGCGTCCATCGCCACCGGTCGCCGCGGTGATTGTGTTGGTGCCGTTCGCGAAAACTCCGCCGGGTCCCGGGGACGGAAGAAAAAATGTAACGGACGCGCCTTCCACGGGCGCGTTGGCCGAATCGCGAACCTCGATCACAGGCTCGCGCGTGACGGGCTGGTTGATGTTGTTGACCGCGTCCTGCCCTTCGACGACAACGATCTTCAGAGTCGATTCCTGGGCGTGGAGAAGTGTGGCGAGAAGAAAAAAGATCAGAACGAAGCGCACGACGATTCTACGGTATCACGCGGCGGCATGGCTCCGGCCCCACATTTGCGAAAATGAAAGTCTCCAAAATGCTTCGCTACGCCGCGGTCGATATCGGAAGTAATTCAACGCGGATGCTCGCGGCGGAGGTGATTCCGGGTCAGCCGCCGGAAGTGCTGGCAGCGGAGCGCGAGGTGACGCGGCTCGGCGCGAGCGTGTTTCACGACGGAAGATTGAGCAACGAAGCCATCGACCAGACCGTTCGCGTGCTGGCTCGCATGGCCGCGACGTTTCGCCGGTTCGATCCCGCGGGAGTGCGCGCGGTGGCCACCAGCGCGGTTCGCGACGCTTCGAACCAGGGCGAATTTCTGGCGCGCGCGTCGAATGCGCTGGGCACGCAGGTGGAAATTATCACGGGGCGCGAAGAGGCGCGGCTGATTCATCAAGGCGTGATGAGCCGCTGGCCGCAACCGGCCAAGCGCGCTCTGATCGTCGACATCGGCGGCGGCAGTGGCGAAATCATCGCAAGCGAGGACGGTCATTTCATCGACGCGGTGTCCAAGCCGGTGGGTGCGGTGCGGCTGCAGGAGATGTTTCTGCATGGCGACCCTCCCGCGGCGCGAGAGCTGCATCAACTGACGGAATTTGTCGACGCGAAGATCGAGGGAGCCGTGGCGCGGATGGGCCTGCGCTTCGATCGCGTCATCGCGACCTCGGCAACGGCGGCCGCCGTGGTGTGCGCGGTGAATCGCGTGTCGCGCTCCCGGCGCGACCAGGCGGACCGGCTGCGCGCGTCGACGGCGCAGATCCGGAAATTGCATCAGAAGCTGGCGTCGCTCGATCTCAACGGGCGCCGCAAGGTGGCGGGAATCGGCCCGCGGCGCGCCGAAATTATCGTGGCGGGCGCGGGCGCGCTCCTGCGGATTCTGGAACGGTTCCATGCGCCGGCGGTGTACTATTCAGCGGCCGGAGTGCGCGACGGAATCATCGCCGACATGGCCTCGCGCGGCGTCGGCGGAGAGCGCGCCCGCCTCAATCGCGATCAGCGCGAAGAAGTGGAGCGCGTGGCGACGCGCTTCGGCGTGATCCTCAAACGGGCGCGCCGCGTGGCGCGGTTCACGCAAGTGCTCTACACCCGGCTGCAGCCGCTGCATCAGCTCGCGCTGAATTATGGAAAGCTGCTGGAGGCGGCCGCGTACTTCGCCGAAACCGGGCACTACGTGAACGATTCCGGCCATCACAAACATTCTTATTACATCGTGTCGAACGTCGATTTTTCGGGATTCGAAAATCGCGAGCGCGAGTTCATCGCGAATCTGTGCCGCTATCATCGCAAGGCAATGCCGTCGGCGGCGCATCCCGAATATCAGGCGCTGGCGCCGGAGGACCGGCGGCCGCTGCTGCTGCTGATTCCGGTCTTAAGGCTGGCCGACAACCTGGCGCGTGCTCCGGAGCAGGACGAAGTGGAAATCGTGGGCTGCGAAATTCAATCGTCGAAAGTGCTGGTGAAGCTGCGCGCGCCGCGCGAGCCGGATCTGGCCGAATGGGCGGCGTCGCGAGTGTCCGACGTGTTCGACGAGGTCTACGGGAAGTCCGTCGTGGTCTCACACGAGCGCGGCTAGCGGTTCGTCATTCGGCGGCTTGCATTTTGGGCAGTTGGGTCAGGCCGGTTGACAGCGCGAGCTGCGTGAGTCCGGCGACATTGTTCACGCCGAGCTTCTTCATCATCGTCTTGCGATAGCTGCGCACCGTCTGTTCGCGCAGATCGAGGATCACGGCGATTTCCTTACTGGTCTTCCCGTCGGCCACCAGCCGCAATACCTGCAACTCGCGCGGAGACAGCACGTCGAGCGCCGACGATGCCTGGCGCGATTCCAGGTCGCCTTTCTGGATGCGCGATAGGAGCCGGTCGGAAACCTGGGGACTGAGATAAGCGCCCCCGCGCGCCACCATGCGCAGCGCTTCCAGCAGATCCGAATCCGACGCTTTTTTCAGAATGAACGCCCGCGCCCCGCTGCGAATCGCGCCGACCACGTGATTTTCGTCGTCATACATCGAAAGAATCACGATTTTGCAATCCGGATGAAAACGCAGAATTTCCACCGTCGTTTCGACGCCGTTCAGCCCGGGCAGGCCGATGTCCATCAACACCACGTCCGGACGATGCAGTTTGACGAACTGCACGGCGTCGGGACCGCTCTCGGCTTCGCCCACCACGCGGAATTCTTCCCCGCGGCTGAGGATCGCCTTGATGCCGTCCCGCATGATCTTGTGATCATCGACCAGGAGGACGCCAAATTGCATGAATGGACAATTGTACTAAGAAATTGAGCGCCAGGAGTCAAATTTTAGCGGGCGGCTCCAATAATTCCTGACTTACCGCGCGCACCCGGTCGATGGCCTGGTCCAGCACCTCGGTCACCTGCGCCACCAGGTCCGCGGTCTCGGGAAAATCCATTTTGATGAGCTGAAGACGCAGGCCCGCCGCGGAGAGCAGCGGTCCTACATCGTCGTGCAGGATTTTTCCGGCGCGTTCCAGCTTGTCCATTAACGCTTGCGCTTCAGCGCGCGCCGCGCCGCATCGGCGACGTTTTTCGCGCGTAAACCGTACTTGTCGAGCAGTTCATCGGGCGCTCCCGATTCGGCGTACGTATTGTCGATGCCGACGAATTCCATCGCCGCCGGATGCGTCTCGGCCACCACCTGCGCCACCCGCACGCCCAGCCCGGAATCGAGCAGATGCTCTTCGGCGACCACGATCGCTCCGGTTTCCTTCGCCGCGCGCGCGATGGCGTCGCGATCGATCGGCTTCACCGTGTGGATATCGATCACGCGCGCCGAGATCCCGTCGTCCTCCAGCAGCTCCGCCGCCCGGATCGACTCGGCCACCAGCAGGCCCGTCGCGATCAGCGTCACGTCGCTGCCTTCCACCAGTTCAATCGACTTGCCGATCGTGAATTGCTGATCGGCGGGATAAACCACCGTCGCTTTGGCGCGTCCGGCGCGGATGAAAACCGGGCCGATGTACGCCGCGGCAGCCTTCACCAGCGCCTTCATCGAAACCTCGTCCGCCGGGCACAGCACGACGAAGCCGGCCAGCGAGCAGGCCAGGCTCAGGTCCTCGATACTCATCTGCGACGGACCGTCTTCGCCGATCGAAATGCCGCTATGCGTGCCGACCGCTTTGAGATTCACGTTCGGAAACGCGGCGGTGACGCGCAGTTGCTCGAAACCTTTGTTCAAAACGAAGGCGGAGAAACTCGACACGAAGGGAATTTTTCCGCTCGACGCCAGTCCGCTGCCGATGGCCACCATGTTCGATTCCGCGATCCCGCACTGGAAAAACCGTTCCGGAAATTTCTTGCCGAACTCCGCGGTGTAGGTCGACTTGGAAAGATCCGCGTCGAGCACAACCACGTTCTGATCGGCTTCGCCTAACTCCACCAGCGCCTTGCCGAAGGCTTCGCGCGTCGCGGCGCCGAGTTTCAGTTCGCGTTTGGTTTTGGCGGTCATTTAGGCGAGCTCCAGGAGTGCTTTGTCGGCCTCTTCGCGCGTCGGCGCGGTGCCGTGAAATTTCGGATTGTTCTCCATGAACGAAACACCCTTGCCTTTGATGGTGTGGGCGATCAGCACGGTGGGTTTGTCCTTCGTGGCCGAGGCCTCGGCGAACGCTTTTTGCAGCGCCTCGATATCGTGCCCGCGGACGCTGATCACGTGCCAACCGAACGCGCGCCACTTGTCCTCGATCGGCTCCAGCGGCATGATGTCTTTCACGAAACCGTCGAGCTGGATCTGGTTGTAGTCCACGATGGCGCACAGATTATCGAGCTGGTTGTTGCCCGCGAACATCGCGGCTTCCCAGATCTGCCCTTCCTGAATTTCGCCGTCGCCGAGGACCACGTAAGTCCGCGCCGGGCTGTGATCCAGCCTCGCCGCCAGCGCCATGCCGATGCCGACGGATAGTCCTTCGCCCAGCGATCCCGTGGACGCTTCGAGCGCCGGAATGTAGCGCACATCGGGATGGCCCTGGTAAACCGAGCCGAGTTTTCGCAGCGTGTTCAACTGATCCTTCGGGCAGTAACCGAATTCGGCCATCGCCGCGTACACCACCGGGCAGCAGTGGCCCTTCGAAAGCAGGAAGCGGTCGCGATCTTTCCATTTCGGGTCGGAAGGATCGTGACGCATAACGTCGAAAAACAGGGTGACCACGATCTCGGTGACGGAAAGCGATCCCCCCGGGTGTCCCGACTTGGCCGTGGCGATCATCTCAATCGCCTCGCGACGCAACTGCTTCGCGATACCGGCCAGTTCGGAAGGAATACTGGTTTTCGGCATGACCTTTCTAATCTACCATTGCCGAAACGTTACTCCATCGCCTAACATGGGCCGATGCTCGATGATCTGGCCGCCATGAAAGGCCGGTTCGGCCGCGATGCCGCGCGGCGCACTGTGGATCTGCTGGAGCGCGCCCGGCGGAAGCGCTTTCGCGACCCGGCCGAGCTGATCCGGCTGCACGAGACCGTCCTGTATTTGCGCGCCTATCCGCAGAGCGCGCGCGTCGTGCGCCTTGCCGACGCGATTCTGTTTGCCTTCGCGGACCGGCTGCGCGGCGTGGATCGCGACGCGTTCGAAGATCCTGAAATTTCCGGCATCGCCGGAACCGGAATTTCGACCTCCTTCAGTTACGATGTCGCCCGGCGCCTCGCCTCGCGATATCCGGTCGCGATCGATTGGGAAAATTACGAGCACGCCGATCGTTTGGGATCGGTGCTCGGCAAACTGATTCCGCTGGCGCAAGAGTACGCAGCGGTGGAGCCCCATGTCGATTGGCGCTACTGGTTCGACCGCGCCCGCGGAAATTTGAAGTGGCTGCTGGAGCGCGTCGATCGCTCGACTTACGATCTGCTGGAAATTCCGCTGCGCTGGGAGATCGGCGATTCGACGGCATCGCGGTCGCGCACCCGCATCGCGCGGCGCGAGATGTTTTATCACGACGGCCCGTTTCTCAAGCGTAGCGACATTTCGCTGGAACGCGAGTTTGCCGCGCCGAAGATTCCGTTCAAGCGGATCGCACGCCCGCGCAAGATCCTGGACGTGATTCTCGACACCTCGGCGGTACGGTATCGCGAGTTGTGGGGCTTCACCTACCCGGACGCGGCGCACGTCTATCACGCCGGCTTCGGACGCGGCGTCGATTTCTATTTCTTCGGCGTCCCGCGTGAATGGCGCCTGCCGCTGCGCGCCTATCATGGCGCCATGTTTTTCAAGAACGGCGTCCCGATCGGATATTTCGAAGGACTCTCCCTGTTCGAGCGCATGGAGGCCGGCTTCAATCTGTACTACACCTTCCGCGAAGGCGAAACAGCGTGGCTGTATGCGAAGATTCTCAAAATCTTTCGCGAGCATCTGGGCGTGACGTGCTACTCGATCGACCCGTATCAATTGGGACATGAGAACGAAGAGGCGATCGACTCAGGCGCATTCTGGTTCTATCGCAAGCTCGGGTTCAGGACGACTTCGCCGGAACTGCGCCCGCTGATCGCGCGCGAAGAATCGCGCCTCGCGGCCAATCGCGAATATCGCACGCCGGCGGCGACGCTGCGCAAGCTCGCCACGGCTCCCATGATCTGGGGAGGCGGTGAAGAATGGGACCGCTTCGATCTGCGAGATCTGCCGCTGTTTCCCCAGGTCGCCTCCGGCAAGGACGCTCCGGAAGAGCGGACCTACCTCCGCCGGATGCAGAAGAATCGCCGCGTGCCTCGGCAGACACAACAACCGCGCCCGTGACGGGCGGGGTTCGAAACGAGGAGGCTCGCGCTCCTTCAGAGCCTGTGTGAAAACTGAATGTTCGCCGCTTCCTGCGCATCCTGCTGAATCAGCGGTTTTAATGAACCGCGACCGCAGGAAGCGGCCGGCGCCGGTCATTTTCACACAGCCTCGTCAAGGCGGGGCTCAGCGCTCAGGCGCGACGTGCTGCTCATCTGGTGCCTCGCACGGCGGCCCTGAGCTTTTCACACAGACTCGTGAGGCGGGGTTCCTCCGCGACCGAGATTTAGCGCACGACTCTCGTGCGCCCGTCCCCTGCCCTGCGGCTAACATAGAAGTATGTTCCGCTCGGGATTTCTCCTCGCTGCGCTCGCCTGCGCGCAGGCGCCGCAGCCCGAGGCGCGAAAGCTCATCGCGGAATCCGCCGCCGCGATCAAAAAATATCAGAGCTACCGGCTCGAATCGATCGTCACCGTCGACCTCCGCGGCGCACGCATGGACAATCATCTCGAAATGCCTTCATCGATCTCGGTGAGGCGTCCCGACCGGATGAAAATCCAGTCCCGCAGCCAGGCCGGGACCGTCAACATCGTCAGCGACGGCGAACACACCTGGTTCTATCTTTCTGCGCTGAAGAAATACGTGAAGCGCGACGCCGTCGGGTCGCCCGAAGCCGCCGTCGGCAACTCCGGCCTGCTGCCGAAGAATTTGCCGGACCTGGAACATTCCATCAAATCCACCAGGATTACCGGCGAAGAAACGATCGACGTTGCCGGCGTTAAATATCCCTGCTGGACGGTCGAGACTGCTTACGGCCAGATCCTTTTGCCGGAGCAGCACCTGGTGATTCGCAACGCGGTGCAGACCAGTTGGATCAGCAAGGCGGAAAAACTCAGCCTGCAAAACACGTTCCGCGGCGAAATCGATCTGGCGGGCGTTTCCGAGCCCGTGCGGATGTCGCAATCCACGCGCACCACGCTGCTGCGCCTCAATCCCAAGCTGTTGGACTCGGAATTCGTCTTCACTCCTCCGGCGAATGCCAAGGAGACCGACGATTGGACCCTTCCCGGAATCGCCAAGCCCGACCTCGAAGGGAAGGCCGCGCCGGCGTTCAAGGCCGGCGGCGTCGATCTGGCCGCGCTGCGCGGCAAAGTGGTTCTGCTGAACATCGGAGCCGCATGGTGCGCGCCGTGCCGGCGTCAAATCGCGTTGTTTGAAAAGCTGCGCGCCGATTTACCGGATGTCGCGATCATCGGCATCAGCGTCGGCGACGCGCCGAAAGCTTCTTTTCCCATCGCTTCCATCGACGATTCGAACGATCTGCTCACCGCTCTTTCGATCAATTCCTATCCCACCGTCATCGTGATCGACCGCGCGGGAAACATCGCCGCCTACGAGGCCGGCGCGCAAACCGAAGAAGCGTTGCGGGCCATGCTCGCCAAGCTCGATAAGTGAACGCGTGCTAACCTATTGTTTTGCGCGAAACCTATGGCCGCCCATTCGGGGGCAAAGCTCGGCGAGACTTTCGTCCTGCGCACTTACCCTTACAAGGAAGCCGATTTGATCGTGAGTTTCTTCACTCGTGACGAGGGAAAGCTCCGCGGAATCGCCCGTCGCGCGCGCAAGCCCAAAAGCGCGTTCGGCGCGGGCCTGGAGCGGATGTCGCATGTCCGCATGGCCTACTTTCAGCGCGAAAATGCCGACCTGGCGAATCTCACTTCGTGCGAGATGATTTCGTCACCATTTGATTTAGGGTCGGATTACGACCGCAGCCTCGCCCTCGATTTTATGACCGAGGCAGCCGAACATCTGCTGCCCGCGCACGAGCCGAACGAAAAATTCTTTCGCCTGATGATCGCCGTGGTGGCGTACCTCAAGTCCGGCGGCAGCGTGTGGGCCGCGGTGCTCTATTTCAGCCTGTGGGCCGTTCGTTTGTCCGGTGTTTTCCCGGAGATGCGGGTTCGAGCCGAGTCGGCCGAGATCGCCCATGAGATGCTGGAAAAACCGCTGTCGGCATTGACCGCCCGCGAGTGGACCAAAACCACCGCCAGCGATCTTCGCCGCGCGCTGGTCCGCACCATGGAACAGCATGTCGAACGAAAATTTCTGACCGTTCCTCTTCTGGAGGCTTTGTAGATTGGACACATTCCAAGAAACCGTTTTCAAACTGAAGCGCTACTGGGCGGAGCGCGGCGCGATCGTCGAGGAAGCGTACGATACCGAGGTCGGCGCCGGCACCATGTGCCCCGAAACGTTTCTGCGCGTGCTTGGGCCGAAGCCGTATCGGGTCGCTTACGTCCAGCCCAGCCGCCGTCCGGCCGATGGCCGCTATGGCGAAAATCCGAATCGCTTATACAAACACCAGCAGCTTCAGGTGATTCTCAAGCCGTCGCCGGAGGACGTGATCGATTTATACCTGGGCTCGATCGAAGCCATCGGGATCGATCTCAAGAAACACGACATCAAGTTCGAGGAAGACAACTGGGAAGCGCCGACGCTGGGCGCCTGGGGAATCGGCTGGCAGGTCACGCTCGACGGACTCGAAATTTCGCAATTCACCTATTTCCAGCAGTGCGGCGGCTTCGATCTGGACCTGGTTCCGGCGGAGCTGACCTACGGGCTGGAGCGCATCGTGCAGTTCCTGCAAAACGTCGAAAGCGTTTACGACATCGAATGGGCGCCGGGTGTGAAATATTCCGATGTGCGTTTCGCCGACGAGCTGCAATCGTCGGTCTACAACTTCGAGATGGCCGATGTCGATTGGCTGAACAAAGCCTTCAGCTTGAATGCCGAGGGCTGCAAGAACCTTCTCAGTAAATATGATCCGAAGTCAGGGGACAAGAATCGTTTTCCTTTAATCTCTGCTTATGAGCAGGTTCTTAAATGCTCGCACCTATTCAATATTCTCGACGCACGGGGTGCGATTTCTGTGACTGAGCGAACGGGCATGATGCACTACATTCGAACGATGGCTGTGGATTGCGCGAAGGCGTGGGTGGATCAACAGTCGTGAATTTCCTTCTAGAGATTGGCACCGAAGAAGTACCGCATTGGATGATCCCGTCGGCGCTCGACCAGCTTGCGAAGTTCGATCTGCTGGGCGCGGCTCCGCTGGTGGACGCGACGCCCCGGCGGCTGGTGGTGAAAGCGGGTGGAGTGCCGGAACGGACGCCGGATCAGGAACTGGTCGTGAAGGGTCCGCCGCTTTCGGCGGGAGAAAAAGCGGCTGCGGGATTTGCAAAGAAACAGGGCGTCGAGCTGTCGGCGATGCAGAAGATTGGCGATTATTACGAACTGCGCAAGACCGTTCCAGGGCGCCCCTCGATCGATATTCTGGCCGAATATTTGCCCGCGGCAATCGTCGGGCTGCAATGGCCGAAGACGATGTACTGGACCGCGAAGCACGGCCCGCGGTTCATTCGTCCGATTCGCTGGATTGTCGCGCTGCTGGACGATCAGGTGATTCCGTTTGAGATCGCCGGCGTGAAGAGCGGCAACGTATCGCGCGGACATCGCCAACTGGGCGCGGCGGCGATTCCGGTCACCGTTGAAAACTACAACGAGCAATTGCGGAAGAATTTCGTCCTGCTCTCGTCGCACGAGCGGCGGCACAAGATCGAAAAAGAAGCGGCGGCGCTGGGTGCGAAGATCGATCACGATCTGCTCGAAACGCTGACCTTCATCACCGAATACCCGGCGGCGATCCGCGGAGATTTCGATCCGAAATATCTGGAACTGCCCGCGGAAGTGCTGACCACCGTGATGCGGCATCACCAGAAATATTTTTCGGTGGAATCGAAACCCGGTGTGCTGGCCCCGAATTTCGTTGCGGTGATGAACACGTCTGGCGATCCGGACGGGCTCGTCAAGCACGGCAATGAGCGCGTGCTGAAGGCTCGCTTCAACGACGCGCGGTTTTTCTGGAACGTCGATCAGCAGCGGACTCTGGAGCAGCGCGTCGACGATCTGGCCAAAGTGACTTTCCACGTCAAGCTCGGCTCGTATTTGCAAAAGACGGAACGAGTGGTGGAACTGGTTCGCGAGTTGGCCGGAGGCCCGGATGCGGAACGCGCGGCTCGATTGTCGAAGACCGATCTGACGACGGAGATGGTGAAGGAGTTCACCGAACTTCAAGGCGTCGTCGGCGGGCTCTACGCGCGAGCGCAAGGAGAATCGGAAGCGGTCGCGCGCGCGATTTACGATCACTATAAGCCGGTCAGCATGGATGACGATATTCCTTATACGCGCGAAGGACAGATCGTTTCGATCGCCGACAAGCTCGACACGCTGCGCGAATGTTTCAAGGCCGGGATGATCCCCAGCGGATCGAAAGATCCCTTCGCGCTCAGAAGAGCCGCGCAGGGCGTCGTGAAAATTCTGGTCGAAGCAAAACTCCATTACGACTTCTACGCTCTGCTCGCGCCGGAGTTGCAGGACTTCATGATCGAGCGCGTCCAGCACTACTTCCGCGAAGTCCGTGGATTCAAGTACGACGAAGTCAACGCCGTGCTCGCCTCGAGCCGGGGAACTCTGGCCGACGTCGAGGATCGTCTCAAAGCGCTCGCGGACGTGCGGCCCACGGAAAATTTCGAGCCGCTGGCCGCGAGCTTCAAGCGCATCCGCAATATTTTGAAGCAGGCCGATTTCGAAGCGGACGGCGGACTAAAGGATTCGCTGCTCGAAGCCGGTCCGGAGCGGGATCTGTACACGGCCTACCAGCGTGTGCAAAAAGAGATTCAGGGCGCGGGCTATCGTACGGCTCTGGAAAAGATCGCATCGCTACGGCCGCAGGTCGATCTGTTCTTCGATAAGGTCCTGGTCAACGCGAAGGAGCCCGAAGTGCGCATCAACCGGCTCACGCTGTTATCCGATCTGCTCACCGAATTTTCTACCATCGCCGATTTCTCGGAAATCGTTACCGCAGGAGAACAAAAATGAAAAAATACGTTTATAGCTTCGGGGGCGGCCACGCCGATGGCGACGGCTCCATGAAAGATGTTTTGGGCGGCAAAGGCTCCGGGCTCGCGGAGATGAGCCGCGCGGGAGTTCCCGTGCCGCCGGGATTCACCATTTCCACCGAAGTCTGCAACATCTATTTTCAGAACGGCAACAAGGTGCCGGACGAGATCAACAACCAGGTTCTCGAAGGCCTCAAGAAACTCGAAAAACAGATCGGCAAGAAGCTGGGCGATCCGGAAAATCCGCTGCTGGTCAGCGTCCGCAGCGGCGCGAAATTTTCCATGCCGGGGATGATGAACACGATTCTCAACCTCGGCCTCAACGACCAGACGGTGGAAGGACTGGTCAAGCGCAGCAACAATCCGCGCTTCGCCTACGACTCCTACCGCCGCTTCATTCAGATGTTCGGCGAAGTCGCGCTGAATATCGACATGGAAAAGTTCGATCACATCTTCGATCAGCGCAAGCACAAGGCCAAGGCCAAACAGGACACCGATCTTTCCGCCGAGGATCTGAAAGCGATCATCGCGGAATACAAGAAACTGGTCCAGAAGGAAACGAAAAAGCCGTTTCCGCAGGACACGCACGAACAGCTTGCCGGCGCGCGCGATGCGGTGTTCCGCTCCTGGTGGAATCCGAAAGCCGCCTACTACCGCAAGATGGAAAAGATTCCCGATGAGATCGGCACCGCGGCCAGCGTCCAGGCGATGGTGTTCGGCAATATGGGCGACACTTCGGCCACGGGCGTCGGCTTCACGCGCGATCCTGCGACCGGCGAAAAAACCTTCTACGGCGAGTTTCTCGTCAACGCGCAAGGCGAGGACGTGGTGGCAGGCATCCGCACGCCCCAGCCGATTTCGCAGCTCGAAAAGGTGATGCCGCACGCGTATAAAGAGCTGCGCGAGATCACCACGAAGCTCGAACAGCACTATCGCGACATGCAGGACTTCGAGTTCACCATCGAAGAAGACACCCTGTACATGCTGCAGACGCGCAACGGCAAGCGCACGGGTCCGGCAGCGGTTCGCGTCGCGGTGGAGATGGTCGAAGAAGGCATGATCGATAAGCGCGAAGCGGTGCTGCGCGTGCAGCCGCAACAGCTCGATCAGTTGCTGCATCCGGTGTTCGACGCGAAATCGCTCAAGACGCTGCCGCACATTGCGACCGGAATCGACGCGTCGCCGGGCGCGGCCGTGGGACGCGCGGTGTTCACCGCGGATGAAGCCGTCGAGATGGGAAAGTCCGGTCCGGTGATTCTCGTCCGCAAGGAAACGACGCCCGATGACATCCACGGCATGGACGTCGCCAAGGGAATTCTGACGGCGGTCGGCGGCAAGTCAAGCCACGCGGCGGTGGTCGCGCGCGGCATGGGACGTCCCTGCATCGTCGGCGCGGGCGCGATTAACATTCAGGAGAAAGCCAGGCAGTTCACCGTGACGGTCCACGGCAGGACGATCACCGTGAAGGAAGGCGACTGGATTTCGATGGACGGAACCAGCGCCGACGTGTATCTGGGACAGGCGGCGATGACGCTGCCCGATCCCAAGTCCGGCTATTTCGCGAAGCTGATGACGTGGGCCGACGAATTCCGCGGGAATTTCGGCGTGCGCGCCAACGCGGATATTCCGCGCGATGCGAAGGTCGCGCGCATGTACGGAGCCGAAGGCATCGGCCTGTGCCGCACCGAGCACATGTTCTTCGCCGAGGATCGCATCGGCCACATGCAGGCGATGATTCTCGCTCGTGACGAAAAGTCGCGGCGCGCCGCGCTCGCGAAGCTCCTGCCGTTCCAGCGCAAGGATTTCGCGGGATTGTTCGAAGCGATGGAAGGGCTGCCGGTGATTATCCGCACGCTCGATCCGCCGCTGCATGAGTTCCTGCCCAAGCGCGAGGACCTGATGGTAGACCTCGCGCGACTGCCGTACGCTGATGCCAAAACGAAAAAGGAATTTTCGGCGAAGTACAACATGCCGGTCGGCGATCTGAAGAAGCGACTGCCGGAGTTGCTGCATCGCGTCGAGGAACTGCACGAGTTCAACCCGATGCTCGGCCATCGCGGCTGCCGGCTCGGCATCACGTATCCCGAAATCACGGAAATGCAGGCGCGCGCGATTTTCGAGGCCGCCGCGCAGGTGGCGAAGAAAGGCAAGAAGGTGATTCCCGAAGTCATGATCCCTCTAGCCGGCAGCGTGAAGGAAGTGGAACATCAGAAAAACATCGTAGTGCGCGTCGCCAAGGAAGTGCTCGCCAAGGCAGGCATGGAAGATCTGCATTACCTGGTCGGCACGATGATCGAGATTCCGCGCGCCGCGATCACGGCGGATAAGATTGCGGAACAAGCCGAGTTCTTCAGTTTCGGCACGAACGACCTGACGCATACCACCATGGGTCTGTCGCGTGACGACTACACGAAATTCTCGAAGCAGTACGAGGACCTGAAAATCTTCAACGCCGATCCCTTCGCGTCGATCGATCAGGAAGGCGTCGGCAAGCTGATCGAGATGGCGATTCAGCTCGGGCGGAAGGCGCGTCCGACGCTCGACATCGGCATCTGCGGCGAACACGGCGGCGATCCTTCGTCGGTCGAGTTCTGCTATCGCGTCGGCATGAATTACGTGTCGTGCTCGCCGTATCGCGTGCCGATCGCACGGCTCGCCGCGGCACAGGCGGCGATCACGTCGAAGAGCGCGGGCGACAAGTCGGAGATGACGCGAACCGCTTAGTTAAGGATGCCGCAGGGGAACCCCGCGTAGTCGGCGCTCCCCTGCGGCTGTCGAGTTGTAACGTTGCCGGCGGGAATCGCCCCTACCCCCGTAAGAAATGCCACCTAATTCGCAGAAATTTTTCCGATTGAGGAATTTTTTCTGCTTCTTCGCTCCCCATCTTTCTGTAACTGTGCCATACTGAAGGCGGTTCGAAATCGCAGTTGCAGGGCGCAGGAACCAGCGCGGCGGACTTTTGTCCACTAGGTCTCGCGGTTTTCTCCCTCGCTGTTTGAGGTGTGTGCAGGAAAATGCAGAGACGTACCGCACTGGCGGCCTTGTTCGGCGCGCCCCTTGCATTCAAGAGCGGTCTACAGGCCGCGACTCTTCGGAAAACCGACGATGAGTTTCTGGACGATCTTTCCAGATGCGCGTTTCGCTATTTCTGGGAGCAAGCAGATCCCCAAACCGGCCTGATCCTCGATCGCGCGCGATCGACAGGCGAGCGTGTCACCGGCGGAGGCGCAAACGTTGCAAGTATCGCCGCCACCGGGTTCGGGCTCACCGCCCTTGCCATCGCCTCCGACCGCAACTGGGTCCGCGAGCGCGACGCGATCGAGCGCGCTCGCAAAACGCTTCGCTTCTTTTTCAATCAGGCCGAGAACGAGCGCGGATGGTTCTATCACTTCATGGACGCGTCGAGCGGCCAGCGCGTGTGGAACTCCGAGGCATCGTCGATCGACACCGCGCTGCTGCTGGCCGGAGTCCTCACGGTACGCGATAAATTTCGCGATCCCGAAATTTCCTGGCTCGCGGCGCAGATTTACGCGCGCATCGATTTTCCATGGATGCTGGACGGCGATTCCAATTTGCTGTCGCACGGTTGGACGCCCGAAAACGGATTCCTGCCGCATCGCTGGGATCGCTTTTCGGAGCTGCCGCTGCTGTATATTCTGGCGATCGGGTCGCCGCGGTCGCCGATTTCTCCGGCGTCGTGGTACGCGTGGCAGCGGCCCACCGTCACCTATGCCGGATTCACCTACGTCAACGGACCGCCGCCGCTGTTCGCCTACCAATATCCGCAAGCCTGGATCGACATGCGCGCCCTGCGCGACGGCGATCCTTCGAGCATCGATTACTTCCATAACTCCACCGTCGCGACGCGCGCGCATCGCGCTTATTGCCTGGAAATGTCGTCGAAATTTCCGCGCAGCTATTCGGAAAACGTGTGGGGCATCACGGCGTCGGACAGCGCGAAGGGATACGTCGATTGGGGAATCGCGCCCTGCAAGGTGGAAATCGACGGCACCGTGGTGCCCTGCGCCGCCGCCGGATCGCTAATGTTCGCGCCCGACATTTGCGTCCCCGCCGTGCGCACCATGTGGGAGCGGTTCGGCGACAGAATCTGGGGACGCTACGGATTCTGCGATGCCTTCAATCCCACCACGGGCTGGATCGATCCCGACGTGCTCGGCATCGATCAGGGAATCACGCTGGTGAGCGCGGAAAATCTGCGCGGCGGCAACGTGTGGCGCTGGTTTATGGGAAACGCGGAGATTCCCAAGGCGCTCGAACTGTGCCGCTTCCACCGCGATTCCGATCCGCGCACCGAAGTTGCGCGGCGCGAGCTGATGCGTCAGTTCACGTTAGTGAACAGGAAATAATCGTAAACCGTCCGCGAGATCTGCGCGATCGCGCGCTCGCTCACTTCGGGCTTCGAGCCCTGCTTCACGAACAGCGCGATCACCACGTGTCCCGCGTCGCCCGGCAGCGTGACGATGCCGACGTCGTTCACGGTTCCACCGATCGATCCGGTCTTGTGCGCGACCGTCGTGTCGGGCGGCAGCATCCCTTTAATCCGCGCGTCGCCGGTCTGGCAGCGGCGCATGATGTCGAGCAGCAGGTCCGCCGTCTCGGGTTTGTGCAGCTTGCGCGCATAAATCATTTCGAGCAGTGCGGCCATGGCGTCGGGTTGCGCGGTGTCGCGCTCGTCGTGATTGAAGCGGTCGACCGCGATCTTGCGCTGTTCCGGTGTCACTGCCTGGTAAAGTTTCGACCAGGTCTCCGGACGCCATTCCTTTTCCGGCGGCGGCGTCGCGCCGATCCAGTCTGAAATCAGCCCGACCGTCGGACGATTCACACTGATCCCCGTGATCCCGAGCGAGCGCATCTTCGAAGTGACCGCCTCCGGTCCGCCCGCGAGCCGCAGGACCATATCGGTCGCGCTATTGTCGCTGATCAGCAGCATCAGCTCCATCAGATTGCGGACGCTGAGCGAAACGCCGGGCTTGTTGAACAGATTACTCAACGTGCCGCTGCCCGGATGCAGATCCTGCGGCTCGACGGTGACCATCTGGTCGAGCTTCACCTCGCCGCGATCGACGCGCGAAAGAAGCTGCACCGCGATCGGGACCTTGAACGAGCTCGCCATGGGAAACCGCTCCGTGCCGTGCAGCGCCACGCGGCGATTCGATTCCAGATGCACGGCGCTGAGCCCCACCACACCATCCGTAATTTTCGCGAGCCGCTCAATTTCGTTCTCCAGACGGTCGGCCGCAAACAGCGGAATCGCAAGCAACAGCAGCGCGAATTTCATGGACGCTATTGTACACGCGACGCTCTCAGGCGGGCACTCCGCGAAGCAACTCTTCCGCGTAGAGCGCGCCCGCCGGGGTGTCCTCGTGTTTGAAAAAAACGTACACATCGCGTCCCTGGTCCAGCAATCCGCGGACGCGCGACGCGATCTCCGCACGTTCTTCCGCGCTGTAGTCTTCCTTGCGAAGGCGCGAATAGACGAAGTCCGCGGTGATCACGTGCGGCACTTCCAGACGGTCCGATTCGGCCAGGCACAGCGCGACACGATGCTTTTCGAGCAGCCGATACACGTCATCGACCAGCCAGGTCGGGTTGCGAAATTCAAAGGCGTAGCGCAGCTCAGGCGGCAGTTTTTCGAGAAACGCGGCCAGCAGCGCGACATCCGCCTTGAAATTCGGTGCGAGTTGAAACAGCACCGGACCCAATCGCCGCGCCGACCGCAGCGGATCGATGGCTTTGAAGAAGACCGCGTTAAATTCCGATTCCTTCAAGCGCAGGATATGCGTGATCCGCTGATGCGCCTTGCAGGCGAAAACGAAACCCGCGGGCGTCGCCGCGACCCAGTTTTCAAGCGTCGAAGCCGACGGCAATTGGCGGAACGTGTAGTTGATTTCCACCGAATTGAGCCGCGTCGCATAGTGCTTCAGGAAATTCTTCGCGGGGACGTTTTTCGGATAAAACCCCGGCTTCCAGCTCGCATAAGCGAACCCCGACGTTCCCGCATAGAGTTGAGCCATGCGGCTAATTTATCGCAACGGCCCGGCGGCGCGTTGCGATCGAAACCCGGGAACCCGGAAAAAGAGCTAGTTGCGCAACCCCCCGTCCGGACACGAGACTAGGGGTAGTGCCTCAAACTCCAGCCAAGCATCATAAGAGCCAGGGCGAGCGTCTGCGCGAATTGTGGCCGGATCTGCGCGAAATGATTCTGCCGCGGCGCCGGCTGCTGTTTGCGAGCTTCCTGCTCATGGCGATCAATCGCTTGAGCGGACTCGTGCTGCCCTACTCGACGAAATTCATGATCGACGACGTCATCGGCAAACGGCACACGCAATATCTCACGCCGATGGTGCTCGCGATCGTCGCGGCCACCATGATCCAGGGCGTCACCTCGTTTTCGCTCACGCAGTTGCTCTCGAAAACCGGACAACGCCTGATCGCCGAGCTGCGCCGCAAAGTGCAGCGCCACGTCGGACTTCTGCCGGTGACTTATTACGACGCGAACAAGAGCGGCGTGCTGGTGTCCCGCATCATGACCGACGTCGAAGGCGTGCGCAACCTGATCGGCACCGGGCTGGTCGAATTCTGCGGCGGCCTGATGACGGCGATGATCGCGCTGGTGGTCCTGCTGCGCATCAGTCCGTTGATGACCGCGCTCACCGGCATCTTCGTCGTTTCGTTTTCCTTCGTGATGAAGCAGGCCTTCACGAAAATCCGCCCGATCTTCCGCGAGCGCGGCAAGATCAACGCCGACGTCACCGGCCGCCTTACCGAATCGCTCGGCGGCGTGCGCGTCGTCAAGGGTTATCATGCCGAAGCGCGCGAGGCGGAAGTGTTCGGCGGCGGCGTGCAGCGGCTGCTCGAGAATGTACTGAAATCTCTCACGGCGACTTCGCTGATGAGTCTCTCGGCGACCGTGCTGATGGGAATCGTCGGCGCCATCGTATGGTTTGTCGGCACGCGCCAGATTCTGGCAGGCTCGCTCACGCTGGGCGACATGATGACGTTCGTCGCGTTTCTCGCCTTCCTGATCGCGCCGGTGATTCAGGTGGTCAGCATCGGGACGCAGTTGACCGAGGCCCTGGCCGGTCTCGACCGCACCCGTGAAGTTCTGCGCGAGCGGCCAGAGGACCAGGAGGAAAATCGAACCGTATCCATCGGCCCCATCCGCGGCGAAGTGGAATTCAACCACGTCGGATTCGCGTACGAAGCCGGAAAACCCGTGCTGTTCGACGTCAGCTTCCGCTCGGAACCGGGAACCGTGACCGCGCTGGTCGGTTCTTCAGGATCCGGCAAATCGACCATCATCAGCCTGATCGCCGCGTTCCACACGCCCAACGAAGGCATCATCACCGTAGACGGCGTCGATCTTTCCACGGTGCGCCTCGATAGCTTCCGCACCCAGCTTGGCGTGGTCTTGCAGGATTCTTTCCTGTTCGACGGATCGATTCAAGAAAATATCGCCTTCGCGCGGCCGGGCGCCACCAAGGAACAGATCCTCGAAGCCTGCCGCATCGCCCGCGTCGATGAATTCGCGGAAAAATTCGAGAAGGGCTACGACACCATCGTCGGCGAGCGCGGCGTCAAATTGTCCGGCGGACAGCGCCAGCGCGTCTCGATCGCGCGCGCCATTCTGGCCGACCCGCGCATTCTGATTCTCGACGAAGCCACGTCGAGCCTCGATTCGGAATCGGAAGCGATGATCCAGGAAGGCCTGAAATACCTGATGCGCGGCCGCACCACTTTCGTCATCGCGCACCGCCTCTCGACCATTCGGCGCGCCGATCAGATCCTGGTGATCGAAGCCGGCAGAGTTGTCGAGCGAGGCACGCACGAATCGCTCTACGCCCTCAACGGCCGCTACTGGGATCTGTACACGCGCCAGCATGGCGTGGAGTCGAACATGTTCCTGGCCCCCGGCGAAGGCGACGCGATCGCCGACAATGGATCCGGCCGCGAGGCGAAAGAAGGCGCCGCGATCGGCGAAGCGATGCGCCTGATCCGCGGCGGCTGAGCCGTTACGACGCGTTCTGATCGCGCGCCGCGCGCGTCGCCAGCTCGTCGCAGCGATTGTTGTCCTCGTGATCCGCATGCCCCTTGGTCCAGGTCCACTGCATGCGATGCTTCGAAACCAGCTCGTCCAGCTCCATCCACAGGTCCTGATTCACCACCGGCTTCTTGGCCGACGTCTTCCATCCGTTGCGCTTCCAACCGTGGATCCACTGCGTGATGCCGTTCTTCAGATATTCCGAATCGGTGACCACCTCCACCTCGCACGGCTCCTTCAGCGCGCGCAATCCTTCGATCGCCGCCGTCAGTTCCATCCGGTTGTTGGTGGTCTGCGGAGCCGATCCGAACATCTCGCGCGTATGGCCGTTATAACGCAGGATGCTGGCCCATCCGCCCGGTCCGGGATTGCCGAGGCACGCGCCGTCGGTGATCAGTTGGACACGTTTCATCATCTTCTATCATAGAAAGGATGGCGGACCTTCCTCCCCAAAAGCCGCAGCAGGACGGCGGCGCACCTCTGGTCCCGATACCGATGAGCGCCGACGATCTCGCGCGCGGCAAACGCCGCATCGTGCTGACGATTTCGGCAATCTCGGTCGTCCTCCTCGCCGTCGCCGGGCTGCTTTATAAGCGCTGGACCGATCCGGTGCGCGCCCAGGAATCCTACGACTCCGGCGTGCATCTTTTCGCGATCGCACGCTACGATCAGGCGATTCTTTCTTTCGACCGTGCAGGGCAGCTCAAGCCGGAAATGGCCGATGCGTTCCTGATGCGCGCCCGCTCCTATCTCGGGTTATCCAAAAACGACGAGGCGATTCGCGATTTTACGCACGTGATTGAGATGCGGCCCAGCGACGCGCACGCCCTGGTCGAACGCGGCGCGACCTATCTCGAAATCAAAGATTTTCCCTCGGCCCTGGAGGATGCGAATCGCGCCGTGGCGATTGACGGCAATTTCGCGCGCGCCTTCAATCTTCGCGGCCTGGTGGTCCGCGCCATGGGCGATTCGGAAAAGGCGCTCGCCGATTTCACGCGCGCCATTGCATTGGAGCCGACCGAAGACAACTACTATCAGCGCGGCGCCACCTACCAGATGCTCGGCCGCCATCGCGAGGCCATCACCGATTTCGACCAGGTGATCGCCTTCAAACCCGACGGAGCCCCCGCCTATTTCGCGCGCGCCGAATCCCGCCGCGCCCTCGGCGATATCAAAGGAGCCGACGCCGACCACCACCAGGGCCGCGTCATCGACGGCCGCTGAACGCACTCCTCAAGAACACTCAACTTTGACAGGAACGTGGGGCCGCTCGTCGAGCGGCAAGCCGGCAGCCATGCCGGCTGATCCGGAAACTCCGTCTTCACGTGGAACTGGCGCGATCTTTCCACCCGGGCAGCCTCGGCGATATCAAAGGAGCCGGCGCCGACCACCACCAGGGCCGCGTCATCGACGGCCGCTAAACGCACTACTCAAGAACACTCAACTTTGACAAAAACGTGGGGCCGCTCGTCGAGCGGCGAGCCGGCAGCCATGCCGGCTGATCCGGAAACTCCGTCTTCACGTGGAACCCGAAAGCCGCGCCAGTAATGGCGCGGGCCGATCTCTCTACCCAGACAGCCCAAAGTTACCGCCCGTGACTTAGCACGAACTCGCTCTTGCGACCCACTTCTCAGGTACAATCTTTCAAACAAGGAGAGCCCATGCTGCGCTCAGCCCTGCTCGTCGTAATCGGGACCATCGGAATCCTCCACGCGGAAGACGGAGCCGCCCTCTATAAACAACGCTGCTCCGGATGCCACGAAGGCGGCGTCGGCCGCGCGCCCAAGCCCGACGCGCTGAAGCTCATGTCACCCGAAGGCGTCCAGACCTCGCTCACCAGCGGCATGATGATGATCCAGGGAATCCTGATGACCACCGCCGAGGTCCGCGCCGTGTCCGAGTTCGTCACCGGCAAAGCCTTCGGCGGAGAGGCCATGCCGAAGCGCGCATTCTGCACCGCGTCCAAAGCCTGGCCCGCCGATCCCTTCGCCGGCCCCAATTGGAACGGTTGGGGCGGCGCCGATAATCGCCGATCGCAACCTGCCGCGATGGCCGGACTCTCCGCCCCCGACGTCCCCAAACTCAAACTCAAGTGGGCGTTCGGAATCCCCGGGACTTTGCGTGCCTATTCTCAACCCGCCATCGCCGGCGGACGGCTTTTCGTCGGAACCGGGACGCGCAACGTTTACGCGATGGACGCTTCGTCAGGCTGCGTCATCTGGTCGTTCGAAGCGGAAAGCGGGGTCCGCACCGCGATCACTTTGGGACGCTCCGGAAACCGCTGGGCCGCGTATTTCGGCGACCAGATCGGCGAAGCCTACGCCGTCGACGCCGCCTCGGGCGAATTGATCTGGAAAACGCGCGTCGAAAATTATCCCGGCGCGCTGATCACCGGATCGCCCGCGCTGTTTGAAGGACGCCTCTACGTTCCCGTTTCGTCAGGCGAGGAAGTCCTCGGCGCGGGCGCCGATTACGAGTGCTGCAAATTCCGCGGCAGCGTCTCCGCCCTCGACGCCGCGACGGGCAAAGTGATCTGGAAAAGCTACACGATTCCCGAGGAGCCGCGCAAAATCCGCAAGAACGCCCGTGGAGTCCAGCAATGGGGACCGTCAGGCGCCGGGGTGTGGTCCTCGCCGACGATCGATGCGAAGCGTCGCGCGATCTACGTCGCCACCGGCGATTCCTATTCCGACCCGGCCGCGCGCACCAGCGACGCATTCCTCGCCTTCGACATGCAGACCGGCCGCATGCTGTGGTCGCGCCAGTTGACCGCGGGCGACGCGTTCAACGTCGCGTGCGGGCGTCCGGGCGGCGAGAATTGCCCGGAGGCAAAAGGTCCCGACGTCGATTTCGGGTCCTCGCCGATGCTGGTGAATCTCGCCAATGGAAAACGCGCGCTGGTCGCCGGACAGAAATCAGGCGTGGTCCACGCCGTCGATCCCGATCAGCAGGGAGAGGTCCTGTGGCAGGTCCGCATCGGTCACGGCAGCGCCGCCGGCGGCGTCCAGTGGGGCTCCGCTGCCGACGATCAGAATGTTTACGTCGCCTTGTCCGACGTGAAAACGCGCCGTCCCGCTTCCGCATCGGCCGCAAACAAAACCGTCTTCGGCGGATACGGCGAATACGATCCGTCGGCCGGCGGCGGCATGTTTGCGCTGCGCCTCGCGACGGGCGAAAAAGACTGGCAAAAAGATCCCCCGCCCTGCGGCGACCGCAAAGGATGCAGCCCCGCGCAATCCGCCGCCGTGACGCTGATCCCCGGCGTGGTTTTCTCCGGCGACCTCGGCGGCCGCCTGCGCGCGTATTCGACGAAGGACGGCTCCATCCTGTGGGAAGTCGAAACCGCGCACGACTTCGAAACCGTCAACGGTGTCAAAGCGAACGGCGGCGCGATGGACGGCCCCGGTCCCGTGATCGCCGGCGGAATGCTGTACGTCAATTCCGGCTACGGCTTCAACGGCGGCATGCCCGGCAACGTGCTGCTCGCCTTCTCCATCGAGTGAACCGCGACCGAAGGAAGCGGCCTGCCTCGACATTTTCACCCGCGCCCCAACCCCCGATACAACTCCGCCTGCCGATCCGCAATCGCATCCCATCCATACAACTCCTCCGCCGTCTTCCGAGCCCCCCGCTCCAGCGCGATCCGATCCTCCGGATGATCGATCAAGTGCGCGATCGCCGCCGCCATGATGTCCGACTTATTCGTCACGATCACATCCCGGTCGCGCACCACCTCCAGCCCATGCACGCCCGCTTCTGTCGACACGATCGCCTTGCCCATCGCCATCGCTTCCATGATCTTGATGTTCGTCCCCGCCGACGCCACCAGCGGCGCGATCACCAGCGTCGCGCGCCGGTACGCCGGACGCACGTCGGAGACGAATCCCTCCACTTCCACTCCCGGATGATGCAGGTCCCAGAACTTTTCATGCTCCGGCCCGGCGATCACGTGCAGCGTCACTCCATTCAACTTCGGAAAAACTTCACGCAGGAAAAATTCCATCGCCAGCACGTTCGGCTTATGACGAAAGGATCCGATAAACAGCAGCCGCCGCGAATCGGGCGCTTCGGGAGACGGCTGAAAGCGCTCCAGGTCGACTCCGTTCGCGATCGTCACCGCCCCCTCCACAACCTGCCGGTCCTTCTCCGACATCACCGCGACGCGATCGACGCGCTTCCACGACTCGCGCTCGAACGCCACCCACCGCTCGTATTGCCTGCGCGTTTCCCAATCCTCGTTCTGCGCCAGCATCTGCGCGTACAGATCGTAGGTAATGTCGTGCTCCACCAGAATCGTTTTCGCCGGAGCACAATCGGCCGCATACTGAGCCATCTGAGTAAACTCGAACTGCGCGACCGACGGCCGCCACTTCTGCATCGTCTGCCGCAGAATCGCGTGGAACGACGGCGAATCGAACTCCTCCACCGTATCCGGCCGCGGCGACGACGGCAGCGCGTGCGTTCCCGGACGCCGCACCGTGATGACCTCGACACAAATGTCCAGCAACTCGCGAGGAACCGGACGAGCGTCTTCCACAAAGCAAACCAGCACCTGATCGAAATCGCGAGCCGCGCGGCGCATCAGGTTGTAGATGCGCACCGCGGCTCCGTGCGAAAGCGGATAGGGCAGATAAGGGCTCGCCACCAGCACCACCGGCTTTCCCGACCCTTCGCGGCCAGGGAACGACGCAATATCGCCGCGCACCAGATCGAAAAATCCAGTGGGTCCCTCTTCATACGCGCCGATCATCTGCCGGGCCGCAAACGCGAGCGCGTCGATCTTCTTCAGCAGGTTCAACCGCACCACGTTTTCGCGCCACATGCGCCGGAACGTCTCGCGATCCTCGATCGCGCGCGCCAGAAAGCGAATGTAGTTGAACTCCAGCGCGCGGTCCAGATCCTCGGGCTTGAAATACCGCGACGTCGTCGCGCGATGCAGATGCAGCACCCGCGCCCCCGCGCAGTAGACCGACGGCCATCCTCGCTCCCATGCCCGCACCCCGACGTCCAGATCCTCCACATAGGCCGGCTTATAAACCTCATCGAACCCGCCCAGCAGCGCGAGCTTCGACGCATCGTACAGCGTGCAGCCGCCGCTGCCGTACAGCACGTAACTCAAATCCTCGCCTTCCAGCGGCTCTTCGCAGCGCACCGGAAAATCCGTCGGCGATTCGAGCGGAGGCATCGCCGTCTTGCCGGTCTCCTCGCGACGCTGTCCCGGCGGGAAGAAAATCTGCGCTGTCGATGCGAACAACCCGGGTACGTCGTCGAACGCGCGCCGCAGCGCCGCAAGAAATCCCGGCTCCACCAGCATGTCGTTATTCAACAGGCAGACATGCGAAAAACGAGCTTTCCTGATCCCGCGATTCACCGCGGCGGAAAAAGACAACGGCTCGCTGACATGCTCGACCAGCACGGACGGAAAGTCGGCATGGAGGAATTCGCGCGTGCCGTCGTTCGACCCGTTGTCGACCACGATGATTTCATCCGCGTCGTAGATCCGCGGCAGGCAGCGATCCAGCAGCTCGCGTCCGTTGCGCGACGGAATCACCACCGAGATCCCCTCAGGCCGGATCGACGGCGGACGCGTCTCCGCGCGCCTGTGCCCGCGTCCCGGCAGCGTCCCGCGCAACAGTGCCAACCGGTAAAAAATCGGCCGCCGGAATTCCTGCGGATGCGCCACCCGCCAGAGCTGTGTGTAGATCCAGCCGCCCGGACTGAATTGCCAGCGCAGGAAATTCTTCGTTCGCCACGCTGCGTGCTTCGCGATCGACGGCACGCTCTGCGGACGCAGCATGAAATGCTGGCCCGTCTCGTTGAAGCACATCAGGTATTGCGGAGCCATCGAAGCGCCGCACAGGCGCAGCGGCCAGTACGGCACGCGCGGCTCCAGGATCACCGCGCACAGGCGGATCTTTTTGTCGCGCAGCTTCCAGCGCAAAAAGCGCCGGTTCTCGGTCCAGCTTCGCTTGACCTGATACGGGATCCATTCGCCCGCGGGAGGCTGAAATTCCGCCACGACGATCAGCGGCATTTCCGGGAAAATCGATTTCAGCCGTTCGACGGCCAGCGCGATGCTCGCATCGGACCCGGAGGCGAACAGGACCTTGACAGCGGTTTTCAAATCAGTTCGCAAAGCTCGAAGCGCCACTCGCCGGATTGATGTTCGTTCCACAGCGCCAGCGCCTGCATCGCGAACGCGGTCGACACCGGATTCATGAACGGCAGCATTTCACCGCCCTTCCTGCCGAACCAGAATCCGCCGCGCAATCGTGGATCGTTCGAAGCCGATTGATACGCGGCGGCACGATCCGCCTCGTCGCTCGCGGCGTTTCCATCCAGCTCCACCGCGCCCTGATGATGCGCGATCAGCCGGACACGCAGGATCTGCGCACACACGTCGCTGCGCTCGAAACGCGGAGAAATTTCGCGCAGCAGCGCCGCGGCCCGCGCGATTCCGCCGCGCAAGGCAGCCCGCACATCGTCGCGATCCGACACCCACAGCAGCGCTTCCAGAAAATAGCAGTACGCGTGAAGCCGGTCCATGGTCGCTTCCGGGTCCAGTCCTTCCAGAAACAATTCGTGACTCGCCAGTGAAGCCCGCAGCAGCGACTCGAACAGCCGCCCGCCCGCCTCGCCGCCCGCTTCGAGCCACGCCAGCGCCGACTTCAACTGATAGCATCCCGGCGACCGCGACCATCGCGTCTCGTAGGAAAGCGGCTGCTTTTCCGGCAGCTCGATCACGGGATGAAATACGCCGTCGCCCAGGAAATCGAATGCCAGCGACACAGCGGCTTCCTCGGCGCGCTCGCGGAAACGATCGTCCCCGGTCACGCGATGCGTGGCGAGCAATCCCCGCGCGATAATTCCCGTGTCGAAAAAATACGCCAGCGGCGAGCCTGGCTCGAACGGAAATATTTGCGCCGCGGCGTCCCACGCCTGCTCGACCAGATAGTCCGCCGCCCGCGCCGCTTCCTCCTTCTGGCCCAGGTAGGCCAGAGCGCTGGCGGCGTACCCGGTGATTTCCGTTGAAACGCGCGCGTTCTTTTCCAGATCTGATCGGTAGTAGCGCGCGACGCCGCCCGAAGATTCCTGTATCCCGGAATGCAGGAACCAGCAGCGTGCGCTTTCAAAAATCGATGCCAACTACCGATTGTATAATGTGGAAGCCCATGAGCTGGAAAACGGCCTGCTGCTTCCTGCTGGCGGTCGCGGTACAGGCCCAGAGTCCCATGCCGGTCGGCATCGTTCGCGGCAAGCTGGTTTCCTCGATCGGCACGAACCGCGCGGGCGAAATTACCGTGCGCGGCGCCGACGGCCTCGCGTCCTGCAACTACGACGCCCGCACGTATTTCGAGCGCGAATTCGAGATGATCCACGCCAATGCCCTGGCTCCCGGCGATCCGGTCGAGGTCCTGGCCGACCGCCGGCCCGGTTCCACCGCGTGTTATGCGCGAACCGTGCAAGTCACCAACAGGCGTCCGCAGCTCTACGTTCCCGGAGTGCGTCCCCCGCTGCGAACCGCGCCGAGCCCCACCGAAGCCTTCGCCCCTCGCGGCGATTTCATGTTCGGCGGTCGCGTCGTCAGCCGTGAGCCGCGCCAGCTGACCGTGATGACGCACGCCGGCGAGATTCACCTGGTGCTTCGCCCGGATACGCGCTATGCCGGCGACGGCCTGAGCGCGGATGCCTCGTCGCTCAAGGTGAACACCCACGTCTTCGTCCGCGCCGGCCGCGACGTCGACGGATTCCTCGAGGCCTACCAGATCATGTGGGGCGAAATGACCGGCCCCCAATAATTCACGATGCCCGTAGGGCAGACCACAGAAAATTGATGGACGGCCGGTAACTTTTCAGGCCTCTGTGCATACCTTGAACGTGAGTCTGCGGCGGCTCCTATGACTGGATTTCACGAGCTTTACGAAAGATATTCGCGGGACGTCTACCGCTTCGCGTTATATCTGTCGGGCGACCCGGCGCTGGCCGATGATGTCACATCAGAGACCTTCATCCGGGTCTGGTCTTCACCGGAACCGGTTCGCATGGCGACGGTGAAAGCCTACTTGCTGACCATCGCCCGCAACGTCTGGTTGATGGAGCGCCGGCGCGGCTCGCGCCGTCAGGACCTGGACGAGACCCTTCCCGACCCCAGCGCAACTGTGCTGCGCAACCTGGAAATGAAGAATGAGCTCGACAGAGTGCTCCGCGGTTTGCAGGAGCTTCCCGAGGTCGATCGCGCCGCGCTCCTGATGCGCGCCGAGGAAGGCCTCGCCTACGAAGAAATTGCGTTAGCGCTCAGTCTGCCCGTCGTGACAGTGAAGGTCAAGGTACATAGGGCTCGATTGAAGCTTGCACGGATTCGCGATCAGGAGGTATTCCCACGATGAAAGTGACCCAAAATGTGATTCATGACCTGCTGCCGGCCTACCTGGCCGGCGAAGCGAGCGCCGACACCGCGGCCCTGGTAGAGGAGTTCCTGCGGCTCGATCCGGATCTGGCTCGCACGGTCGAAAGCTTGCGCGCCAACCCGCTGCCGGATTTACCGGTGGCATTGAAACCAACTCAAGAAAAGGAGACTTTAAACATGACCAAACAACTGCTGTGGTGGCGAGGAGTCCTGATGGGCCTCGCCATCTTCCTGACGATGCTTCCTCTGTCGTTCGGCTTTCATAACGGCCGGATCACATGGAAGTTTCTCGACTCGACGCCCCCTCTCGGAGCCGCGCTGGTCTGTCTTGCAGCGCTCACTTGCTGGGCCGGGTTTCTCTACGTCCGCCGCCGCCTCCAGGCTACCGGCCTGTAGATCACGACGGTCCCCGCCGGCATGGCGGTGACCAAACGTCGGGTTCTATGCCATCACAACCGCGTTCGCATCCGGTTCTCCGAATCCCTCCAATCACTTCCCACTTCGATGCACCACTCTGAATCCCAACGCGCCCTATCCTACACGCAGACAACCGGGCGCCGCGATCGGCGTCCCGGTGAACTGACGGGCGAACGCCTAGGGAACCTCGCCTGAACGTCCGAACGATCGCCGACCTGGTGTAGCCCCAGGGTCACAAGCCCGAAGGCCGGTCGCAAATAACAATCCGCTGGCTGTCCTGCGTGAGTAGGCAGCAAAGGAGCTCCAATGAAATCGCAAGCGCAAACATGACGGACGCCCCGCACGGCTGCCACAATACTCACATGCGGGACCCCGTCATCGCGCTGCCGGATCAGATCGATTCCATCCCCGACGCTCCCGCCGTATTTCTGTTGTGGGCCGCCGAAGGAAAACCCTATCTGGCCCGGACCGCGCTGCTGCGGCGCAGGCTCCGCAGACTGCTCTCCGAACGCGACCGCGCCACTCGTGTCCTCAACCTGCGCGGAGTGGTCGAACGGATCGAATACTGGCGCACCGCATCGCAGCTCGAATCGTCGCTGATTCATCTCGACCTCGCGCAGAAATATTTTCCCGAGGACTGGCCGCGCATCACGCGTATCCGTCCGCCTGTTTTCGTGAAGCTCACGCTCGAAAATCCGTTTCCGCGCCTGATGGTGACGTCGAGGCTCGGCCGCGGCATGTTCTTCGGACCGTTTCCCAGCCGCGCACCGGCCGAGCGATTCGAGGACGCCGTGCTCGACCTTTTCCAGATCCGGCGCTGCGAAGAAAATCTCGTGCCCGCGCCCGAACATCCAGGCTGTATTTATGGCGAGATGAATCGCTGCCTGCGTCCGTGCCAGATGGCCGTTTCAGCGGAAGAATATCGAAGCGAAGTGTCGCGCGTCGAGCAATTTTTGACGACGCGCGGAGGTTCGCTGGTGGATTCGGCCGTCGCGGCGCGCGACCGCGCCAGCGCCGAAATGCATTTTGAAGAAGCCGAGCGTTTACACCTCCGCGTCGAGCAGATTCATGCCGTGCAGGCCTTTGCCGGCGACCTCGCCGCGTCGCTCACGGAATTACGCGGGGTCGCAGTAATGCCCTCGGCGGAATTCGACGCGGTCGACCTCTGGTTTCTGAATCGCGGAAGCTGGCTGCGCCCGCGCACACTGGAGTTGGCCGAGGCAGCGGGTCAATCGATGGATCAACGCCTGCGCGAGATCGTGGCGACGCTCGAGCCGGCCGGCGCGCCGAATCCGGAGCATCTCGCGATTCTGATGCGCTGGCACGGTTCCAGTTGGCGCGACGGCGAATGGATCGGCTTCGAGTCGATGGAAAAGGTTCCATATCGCCGGCTGGTGAACGCGATCGGCCGCGTCCATGCCCGTCGCAAAGGGTGATCTATAATCGCAAACATGTTTCGAACACGCTTCGCCGCGCTCGCGATGGCCGCCGCTTCCCTGGGGATGGCCCAGACGGTCGCGAACGTTCACTTTCATCACCTGCATCTGAACGCCACCGACCCGGCCGCCGACATCGAGTTTTACACCACCAAGTTCGACGCCGAAAAAGGAAAATTCGCGGGCCTGATGGACGGCGTGTGGGCCCAGAAAAGCTGGCTGCTGTTCACCAAAGTGAACACGCCGCCCAAGAGCGACGTCACCAGCACCATCTGGCACTTCGGCTGGGGCGCGGAAGATATGAAGGCGACGTATGAGAAACAAGTCGCCAGCGGAACGAAATTCCAAACTCCGCTGACCGACATCAGCGACATCGGCGGAAATCCCAACGCCAGGCCTGGGTCGTTCTACTATGCCTACGTGCTCGGACCCGACGGCGCGCTGATCGAACTGAACACGGCGCCGCATCATCGCTTCGGCCACCTTCATCTGCTGAGCGAAAATCCGGTCGCGGCAGCCGAGTGGTACGAAAAGCAGTTCGGCGTGAAGGCGCGCAAGAGTCCCGATAAGCGCATGTATCGAGACGTGCAGATCGGCCCCAGCGCGTCGTTCAATCTCGACAATGTCAACGTGATCATTTATCCGGTCGAGTATGCCCGCACCGATCACTGGGCGTCGTGGAACGGCCGCGACACGTTCGAGTCAACCGCAGGCCACGTGGTCGATCACATCGGCGTGAGCGTCGACAACCTGGACGATGCCATGGCGAAGCTGAAAGCCGCCGGCGTGAAGGTCCTGAACGAAGCGCGTTCCGCGGCGGGCGGAAAAATAAAGTTCGCCTTCATCGAAGGTCCCGACAAGATGAAGATCGAAGTGATCGAAGGCGCGCCGTCGAAAGAATAAGACCGCCCAATGAAGACTCCCTACCTCAACACACGCAACGATCCCGCCTTCCGGTTTCTCGGCGTCCCGACCCTCATCCGCTCGGCCGGCGACAACACCGGCGGAGCATTCTGCCTGATCGAGCATTGGGAAATGCCTCCCGGTTTCCAGACGCCCCATCACCTGCACCACCGCGAGGACGAATCGTTCTACGTCCTCGAAGGAGAAGTCGCGTTCCTTTGCGACGGCAAATGGATGAAGGGCGGCCCCGGAACGTGGGTCTTCGGCCCGCGCGAAATTTCGCACGGGTTTCAGGTGATCGGGTCGGGTCCCGCGCGGATGCTCATTCTGTGCACGCCCGCCGGCTTCGAACACTTCGTGCTCGAACAGCGCATGCCGATCGATCAGCCGCCGTCGCCGCCGGACATGGGGAAGTTGATGGCGCTGGCCGCACAGAACCAGATCGATATTCTGGGTCCGCTGCCTCCGCTGCCTGAAAATTTCTGAAACTTATTTTGCGTTGGATTTCGGGGCAGGCTCGTCCGCTCGCTCGCGCGCCGGTAGACCGGGGAAGGTCAGGATGCGCGGAACCTTCAAGGCGCCGCCGCGGCCGTAACGGCTCAGGGACATTCCCGCGATCTGCAGGAATGCCCCCGCCGGTATCCAGACTTGCCAATGGGAAAAAACGCCGGTGATGCCGGACTCGCCCGCGACGCCCATGTCGGAAGCAAGCCGCCATATTCCAAGGACATACGCCATCAGCGCCAGGGGCGTCATCAGACTGCCGAAGGCGAGCGCAACGTGCCGATTCTTGCCTGGTTTCCGCTGAATCGGCTGGCCCTGCTGAAGCCTGATCCGGAGGATCATGTATACAACCTTAATACCAGCTTAACAGGAAACGTTAAACCTGAAAATGTTTTTTTTTAGCGCGCGCAGGCGAGCGCGGCTTGTAATTGATTCAGCGCAGCCTGGCTGTCGCGCAGCGCGTCGGCGCGATGTCCGCAGAAATCGTGGGCCGCGTGTTCCAGTTCCGCGCGTGCTTCGCGAAGCGCGCCAATCGCGGCTCGGATGTGCGGATGCCGTTCAGGAGGCGGAGCCGTGTTGGCGGTGCGCGGCACCGCAATCGTCCCCATGACCAGGAGTGCGCAAAACGGCGCGAACTTCAGCAGGTGTCTCTTCATTCGGTTTCTCCTCGTTCCTTTTTGGATGTACCTGTTACGACGCTCCGAGAATATCGGAGCTTTGCCGAGTATAGTATATGGAACTCGGAATCGCGGGAAATGTTTTCTTATATTCAGCGTCTGCCAATCGTGCAACTGCGGGACGTCCCGGCTGTCCTCTTCCCGCAAATGTTCAAGTGCGCTCGCCATATCGGCCGGAGGACAGTGTTAAAGTATAAAGCCAAGTGGAGGAGCAGTGAGTGATGCGACTCTCCGGGGTGTGTTGTAGTCTGTGCGTGACGGTGTTGAGCCTGGCCGGTCAGGATTTGAGCAGCGAAGCGTGGCAGCTCGAATTCAAGGGCGAAGCCTTGCAGGCGCGCGAGCGTTTGCAGAAAGCCGTCGAATCTTCTCCGAACAACGCGGGCGCCCTGCGCGCCTACGCCGAATTTCTCGACCGGCATCGCGATCCGGCGGCGCGCGAAGTGTACGCGCGCCTGGCGCAGGCACTGATCCGGTCCAATGCGCCGCGCGAACAGCGGGCGGCGGTCGCCCGGCGCGAGGCCATTCTCGATCTGCTGGCGGGCGATCAGACGTCGGCGGCAAAACACATCGCGGATTATCGGGAAGCCGGTGGATCGGGGCTGGCGATGCCTTCGGCCGCCGCGCCGGCCGCCGCCGATCAGAGTTACATCGATGTTCCAGGACCGCTGCGCTCGTTCGCGCGCATGGCCGCGTTGTCCCCCGATCTGAAGCCGGACGATTTGCTGCCCGCGCTGGCCCGCAATATCGTCACCAATGGATACCAGGCGGCCAATTCGAACGAAGCGCTGGAGCAGACCGAGTATTTGAAACTCGTGATCCGCTATCTTTCGCAAGCGCGCGAACTCGAAAAGCTGAGCGGCGAAGCGAAGACGATCAACATCGACACTTGCGATTCCACCGAAACCGGCGATTTGCTGCGGGTGCTCGGCTATCGCATGCGGGGCGGCTGCGGATCCGACGTGGTGCTTGAAACGGTGAACGCATCGCGCGCGTTTCTGACGATCGACTCCGGATTCCCGCTGGCGGAGCTGGAACAGTCGCTGCGCACGAATCGTCCGTTCAAGCTGGATTATCACCCGGCGCGGATTCCGGTGATGTACAAAATCGACTACTGGCAATCGGCGAAGGACAAGACCAGCGGCGAGTTTATCGATTACTTCATTTCGGATCCGTCGTTGTGCCGCCTGTACCTCGGGCTGACCAAGCTCGATCCGGAGACGGCCGAAGTGCTTCGCCATGCGATTCCCGCGCCGCGGCTGAAGATTTACGCACACGTCCTCGATTTCTTCGGCGGCATGTTCCAGATTCGCGACGGCCACGCAGTGGTCCCCGGCGGCGCGCGGACGGAAAAAGCGTGGAGCGATCTGGCCGGAACGCCGCCCGACAAGGGCGCTGCGTTTTTCGAAAAGCTCCTGGCCAGGGACGACGGTTGGCTGGCCAGTTACTACGACGCTCTCTCGCGGATCAACGGTCCGGTGAAGGATTATCTCACCGAGCCCGAGCGTCTCAAGCGGTTCTACACGGCGATTCGCGGCCGTGTCACCAGCCCCGGTCCGGCGCGGCCCGTCTTCCGGTCGAATACCGATATGCTGCTGCTGACGACGCGGCTGCGTCTGGATGCCAACGGGAAGCCGCATCTTCCGGGCGATCTGGATGTCTGGAAGAATCTGTTCGTCAATCATCCGGCCGGGAAGTACGATGCGAAGCTGACGCACGCGGCGGCGAATTGGAAGGATGCCGACGATGTCCTGGAAGCGCTGTTCGGGCTGTCGCGCAAAGCGGTGGAGAACGAGCCGCTGAAAATTTTCATGGCGCTTTCCGATGTGGACCGCAATCGCGCGAAGCCGCTCGAAGTCGCGACCGTCGACCGTCTGGCGCGCGAATATCGCGCCATGAGCGCGCAGTATCCGCTGTTTTCGGAAGCGCCCATGGTTTCCGACAAAACCATCATGAGCTTTCTGGACGCGGCCAAGGCGATCGGCGCGATGCATGACCCCGCGTTGAAAGCCGACGCGGCGGGAACGATGCAGGCGCTGGCGGCGCTGTGGCAGATTTGCCTGCGGCAGCAGTCGCTTCCCCCGGCCGCGGCGGATGCGGCTCTGGCGGAATTGATCGCGCCGTTTATAAAGATCCAGGGCGAGCGCGATATTTTCGACGCGGGGCGCGGCGGCGTCAGGCTTTTATTGAAAACAGCGCACTCCCCCGCAAGCCTCTCACCGCAGGACGCGATGATCGACCTGCTGGCGGGCACGGTGTCGAACGACGGCTCCGATGCGCATCAGCAGATTGTCGAGGACATGATCCGGATTTTCGAAGCGCAGAAGCTGGTGTCGCTGGGCACGCTGTTCGATCTGGCAGACAACCTCGAAAGCGTTTCGCGCGGAGAGAAGCTGAACACCGCGCTCGCCGGCAAGCTCGCGTCGCGCATTTCCGATATCCAGTTGCCGCGCAATACGATGACGAACAGCGAGAAAAATTCTCTCTCGTTCGGCTATTGGACAGACCGGCACGTGGAGGCGCAGCGCAAGCTGAACCTGCGGGCGAGCATCGAGAAATCCGCGGGCGACGCACAGAAGCTGAAAGAATTGCGCGGAGCGCTGGCGCCGTTCCTGCGCGATACGCTGGTGGGGTTCGCCTATATCCACTACGCGCCTCCGGGGGCGCAGGTGCTGCATACCAATCCGCTGTTCGTGCGCAGCCACGATTTCATCGGCATTCAGAACGCGAATCAGACCTGGAAATCGACCGAGGTGTTCGGCACGGGCTGGCCGGCGAACGCGGGGGGACGGCTGGTGGGGTCGCTCGCGTCGCTGCCGTATGCGCTGGCGGAAGCCGAGCAGAATTTCCTGATTCCGTCGCGGGAGCAGGCGCTGATCTGGGGCGACCTGGTGCCGCAGATGATTTTGAGCGCGGTGATTCCGCGGTGGTGGAACGTGTCGCCCATGCAGTTGCATTGGGTCGGGATCAACATGGCTTATGGGGAGACGCTGCTGGCGGAGAGCGCGCTGGACAGCGGGCGTCGCGGCGAGGTTTTGGGTGTGCTCGATCGTTATGCGCCGCCGGCCCGGCTGAAGAAAGTCGAGGGATTCCTGGCGGCGGGCGACGTGCGGTCAGCGCAGGACAATGTGGTGCCGTCGGAGATGTACCTGCTTGCCATCGATATGGCCGCGAAGGATCACGATTCGCCGCTGGCGGCGGACATCCGGAAACTGGAAACGCAGGCTCCCGAGGCGCTCAGCGCGCGGTCGATTTCGCGGACCTTCGGAACGCCGAAACCGACGCTCGCCAATTCTTATCAGCCCGAATTACTCAACTTGCGGACGTTCCCGACGCTGATGGGATATTCGAGCCGCATTCTGGCGGAGAGCTGGGAATCGAATCTGCTGTACTACGCGGCGCTGGCGGATGAGACGCATGTCCGTCCGGCGGAACTGAACGTGCTCATTCCTGAATGGACGCAGCAGACGGTGGAGCGGATTTTCGCAACCCACCTGGAGGACTGGCCGGCGCTGCTGCGGTCGCTGCGCCTGGTGGGCGACGACGTGCGGCAGAAGGCTCGCAAGCAGATGGCGGCGGCGGACAACTGATCGGGAAAGGAAGCTGGATGCGCAGAATTGTGGCTCTGTTCGGACTGGTCGTGATGGCTCTGGCTCAGGACCGGCCGACCTTTCGGGTGAAGGTGGACATGGTGGTGTTGAGCTTCCAGGTCACCGACAACAAGGGAAAATATGTGAATAATCTGAAGCCGAAGGATTTTCGGATCCTGGAGGACGGGATTCCGCAAAAACTTTCGACGTTCGGCGAAGGCAGCAAGGCTCCCATCCAGATCGCCGAGGACGGCAGCGTTCATGTGATTCCGGCGCCGGACGCGGCCAAGCCGGAAGTGAAGAACATGACCGACGCGTTTGTCGGGACCAACGTATTTGTCCTGTTCGACACCAGCAATTATATGTATCGCGGGTTTGTGTACGCCTCGGACGCGATCGCGGATTTTATTCGAGGACTGGATCGCGCGGACTCGGTGGCGGTCTATACCTACAGCCGCAACCTGAAGCGCGATGCGCCGCTCTCGCATGAGCGCACCGACGCGATTTTCGGATTGCGCAAGGCAGTGGCGGGAGATGAGTCGGCGCTGTACAACGCGCTGCTGCTGACGCTGCGCGATGCCGCGAAGGTCCCGGGACGCAAAGTGGTGATCGTATTTTCGAACGGTCCCGACAACGCGAGCATGGTGGCGCCGTCGGACGTGCAGGCGGTCGCCGAAGACGAGGGGATTCCGATTTACGTCATCTCCACGAACGAAGTGAACAAGGATCCCATTTCGTCGAGCGTATTCAAGCGCATCTCGACGCGCACGGGCGGCAAATCCTACTTCGCCAAGACGTGGCAGAAGCAGGTGGAGGCGTTCGAGAGCATCCGTGAGGATCTGGGGAACTCCTACACGGTGACGTATTATCCGCAGCCGAATCCGAACGAGGGATTTCGCAAGATCACGGTGGAGGTGCTGTCGGATCAGGCGAAGAAATATCGCGTACAGTGCCGGCCGGGGTATCGTCCGCGGGGCGGATTTTAATCGAACCTAAGCGGGAGCAAGGCCTCCTCGTTTCAAACCCCGCCCTGACGGGCGCGGCTGGCTTCTTTGACCGCATGCCAGCCCTGGCCGTAAGGTCGGGGTTCCGCAGCCTCCTAAACGCGGGCGGAGATTTCGTCGAGGATGCGCAGCACTTCGCCGCGCGGATCCTTCGACCGCGTCACCTGGCGGCCGATCACCAGATAATCGGCGCCGTTGGCGACCGCCTCCGCCGGAGTCGCCACGCGCTTCTGATCGCCGGCCGACGCGCCCGCCGACCGCACTCCCGGGGTCACGATCACCGCTTGCGGCGCCAGCGCCCGAACCCGTGCGACCCCCACGGGTGAGCACACGATTCCATCCACTCCGTCGGCCACGATGTTGCGCACGCGCGTTTCGACCAGATCGCTCAGGCTGCAGGTGTAGCCGTCTTCCTGAAGATCGCGCTGGTCGACGCTGGTGAGCACGGTGACGCCGAGCAGCTTCAACCCGGAATCGGCGCGGCCCGCCACCGCGGCCTGCATCACCTGGCGCATGGCGTGGATCGTCAGAAAGTCCGCGCCGCTCTTGGCGAGCTGCACCACGGCGCGCTTCACGGTCTCGCCGATGTCGTAGAGTTTCAGGTCGAGAAAGACGCGATGCCCCTGCTGCTTCAGGTCGCGGACAAAATCCATCCCCGCCGAGGCATACAATTCCAGCCCCACCTTGTAAAAGGACACCGAATCCCCCAGCGATTCGACAATCCTCCGGGCTTCCCCGGCATTCTCCACATCCAATGCGATGATGATCGGGTTCATAAGATGCGCAGCGGTTTTTCCTGACTGGGAAGCACGCGCCCCATCAGGTAGGCTGCCGGAAATTTTCGCACATATCGCGCCGCATCCGCTTCAGGCATCGCCAGCAGCAGCCCGCCCGACGTTTGCGGATCGTAGAGGAGGTCCTCGAATTCCGAATTTCCCTCGACACAGCTCGCCACGAATTCGCGATTATTCTTGAGCCCTCCGGGAATGGCGCCGGTTTTCGCGTATTCCACGGCGCCGTCGAAATACTGGACGCGCTTCGAATCGATTTCGAGGGTCACGCCGCTCCCCATCGCCATCTCCCGCGCATGGCCCAGCAGGCCGAAGCCGGTCACGTCGGTCGCGCTGTGGACCTCCAGCCCTTCCATCGCTTCCGCGGCCGCGCGATTCAGCGTCAGCATCGATTGAATCGCCTGATCGACATGCTCAGGTGAAGCGAGCCCGCGTTTCAAGGCGGTGGCGATCACGCCGGTCCCGATCTTCTTAGTGAACACCAGCACATCACCGGGGCGCGCGCCGGCATTGGTCTTGATGCGGTCCGGATGGATCGTCCCGGTGACCGCGTAGCCGAACTTGATTTCCGGATCGTTGACGCTGTGGCCGCCCAGCACCACCGCGCCGCCCTCATGGATCTTGTCCGCGCCGCCTTTGAGAATTTCGCCCAGGTCGTCGAGATCGCCCGGACCGGGCCAGCACAGGATGGACAGCGCCGTGAGCGGTTTTCCGCCCATCGCATAAACGTCGCTCAGGGAGTTGGCCGCCGCGATGGCGCCAAAGGTGTAGGGATCGTCGACGATGGGAGTGAAAAAATCCACCGTCTGAACTAAGGCCAGATCGGCGGACACACGATACACACCGGCGTCGTCCGCGGTATCGAAGCCGACCAGAACATTTGAATTCTCGACGCGTGGAATGCGGCCGAGCACCTGGTCCAAAATCCTTGGACTCAACTTAGACGCTCAACCGGCCGCTTTCACATGCGCCGTCAATTTTTTCGAGGACACTTCTACAAGTGTACTCGGCGAAGGCAGGGTCTACGTTCGGGTCGGGCAGGAGAGATGGATAGAAGAGAAGACCCCGCTCTCCGTGTGTCAGGCAGCCGCGGATTCCTTGGCTTTGTTCTTGCTGCCCGGCGGACGGCCGCGACGCTTGATCGCCGACATCCAGGCTGGCGGACGTCCACGGCGGCGGCCGCGGCCGCGCGCCAGACGCTCCAGCGTCATAATGGCTTCTTCAATCTGCTCGCGTTCCTGGCGTAAATCCGCCAGCATTTTTAGGACATCCATGAGTGGTTTCTCCCAGTCATCTTTTGAGGCGCTTGTTCTGAAAACAGAACAGGAGCGAGGAACAGCTCCCGATCTGCATTTTGAGTTTAACCATATTTTAGTTACGCTTTCAAGAGTTTTGTTCTGAAAACAGAACAGAACAGCTACCGATGTACCGTTTTGGTCAGGGAGTAGACCGGTCGGCCAGGAGGGGATCTTTGAGCCCCTTCCGGCGTCCATTCCAGTAAAAATAAAAGGGAAGTCCGGCGGCAATCAGGCCCAATCCGATGCCTGATTCCCGCGGCGAACTCAGCAGCGTCGAATAAAGCAGCGCCAGCGCAACAAATACAAAAAGGACCGGTACCACTGGGTACCCGATTACGCGATAAGGCCGCGGCATCTCCGGGCGTTTCCGGCGCAGCACGATGACGGAGGCGGCCGTCATCCCGTAAAGGATCCAGCTTGGGAAGATCACCAGGGTATAGAGCTGGTCGTATTGTCCGCTGAGCGTAATGACGCAGGAAATCGCTCCGATCAGCAGAATGGCGGGGCCTGGAGTGCGAAACTGCGGCTGGACTTTCCCAATCGAACGGAAGAAAAGGCCGCCCTTCGACATCGCATAGGGCACGCGCGAGCCGGAAAGAATCGACCCGTTGAGCGCCGCGAAAATCGAGATCATGGCGGCGACGCTCACGGCCGCTCCGCCACCGGTTCCCAGGACGCGGCGCATCGCATCGGCAGCGACGCGTTCGCTGGCTCCGACCTCGGGACCGCTCAAAACGTAAAAATACGTAAGGTTGGTTAGGAGATAAATCCCGATCATCGCGAGCGTCCCAATAATTAAAGATCGGGGCAGATTTTTCTGAGGTTCCTCGATCTCCGAGCCCAGCATACCGGCGTTGTTCCATCCGTCGTAGGCCCATAATGCGGCCACCAGAGCGACGAAAAATCCGGCGACACCGCCCGGATGGGGGACCACACCCTGATGGAAATTCGAGCTGTTTCCGTGCGAGGAGACCAGTCCGGCGACGATTACTCCACCGATCAGCGCCAATTTTACGGCGGTGACGGCGATCTGCACGCTGCCGCCGATGCGCACGCCCAGATAATTGACGGCAGCCAGAAACGCGATCAGGGCGATTCCGACAAACTGGCCGTAGCGGATCTCGAGCGGCTTGAAATCGGGACCGATGGGCAGCGGGACGGTATAGAACACGGTGCCGAGCCCCGGGAAAAAATCGCCGAGATAGGTGAAGAATCCCGTGGCGAGCGTCGCAATGGATGCCGGTTTCGCCACCCAGGTTTGGGTCCAGCCGTAAATGAAGCCGAAAAACGGTCCGTAGGCGGCGTTGAGATAGACGTATTCCCCGCCCGCCCCCGGGAGCGCGGCCGATAGCTCGGCGTAGGTGAGGGCGCCGAACAATGTGAGGACGCCGCCGAAGATCCACACGGCGAACACCATCGCCGGCGTGCCGACGGCGTTCACCATTTTCGTGGGGACCAGGAAAATTCCGCTGCCGATCGAGGTTCCGATGACGACGGCGACGGCGGCCCAGAAGCCGAGCGCGCGACGCAGTTAAGGTTGTGCTTGCATTCACTCTCCTACGCTAAGGGGCGGCCCCCCAATTCAATCTTTGGTCCAGACCGAAACGGCCAGGCCCACGGCGAAGGTCGCCGAAGTGCCGATCAGGACGTACCAGGTCCAGGCGATCGGCGTTGCGAATCGTACATACAGCATCAGGGCAAGCCCGGCCACCATCGCGATCATGGCCGCTTTCTCGCCGACTCGTTTCGTCAGCAGGCCGAGCAGAAAAACGCCCAGCAGCGAGCCGTAAATGATCGACGCGATCGAAAGACCGGCCTGGAGGACGCTTCCCCACTGGCGCGCGAGCAGTCCGACGAAGAACAACACGGCCGCCCATAGCACCGTCGCGTAACGCGCGCGACGCAGCCAGTCCGAATCGCCGCCCGATCCTTTGACGAGCGGTTTCAGGAAATCCATCACCGTAGTGGACGCAAGCGAATTGAGCGCCGCGCTGAGATTGGACATCGCCGCCGCTAGAATCGCGGCAATCACCAGGCCCGAAATGCCGACCGGCAGATGTTCCCAGACAAAGAGAGGATAGATCCGGTCGGGAACGCTGGGCGCGGCGAGGCGGTGATCCGAATAAAACGTGAACAGGCACACGCCGATCACCAGAAATAACGTGAACTGGACGAAGATGACCACCCAGCTCGCCATGAGAGCGGCGCGGCTCTGGCGCTCGGTGGGCGCGGCGAGCAGCCGCTGGACCAGCAACTGTTCGGTTCCATGGCTCGCGGTGGTGAGAAAACATCCGCCGATGGCGCCCGCCCAGAACGTATAGGTGCGGGTGAAGGAAAGGCCGAAATCGAAGATCTGAAATTTACCCGCCCCGACCTCGGTGACGTGCTGCCAGCCGCCGGGAATTTCGTGCAGGATCACGACGAAACTGACCACAGCGCCGGCGACGTAGAGAAACATCTGGATGACGTCGGTCCAGATCACGGCAGTCATGCCGCCTTCATAGGTATAGAAAAGGGTCAGGCAGAGGATCACCAGGATCGAGGTTTTTTCGCCTGTCCCGAGAATGATCGAGATCACCAGGGCGATGGCCACCACGCGCACGCCTTCGGCGAGCGCCCTCAAAATGAGAAAGGTTCCCGCGGTCAGCTTGCGGATCCGCTCGCCGAAACGGCGGCGCATCAGTTCGTAGGCGGTGTACATCTCGCCGCGGAAATAGGCGGGCAGAAAAAGAATCGAGATGACGATGCGCGCCAGCAGATAGCCGAACACCACCTGCAGGAATCCAAAATTGCCTTGAAACGACAGTACCGGAGTGCCGATGACGGTCAGAGTGCTGGTTTCCGCGGAGACGATCGAGAGAGCGATGGCCCACCAGGGCGCGGTCTTGCCGCCGAGAAAATAATCCTTCAGCGTATTCTGCGATTTTCGAAATTGCGCGCCGAACCAGGTGATCCCGGCCAGGTACAGCGCGATCACGGACAGGTCAACGCCTCGGGTGGGCCAGCGCATCGGCAAAGGACAAGGATACCTTGGGTTGCCGGAAAGCGGATGTTTGGTGGATTCCGGGTGTGGCTGCGCTGGATCGAGCGGAGCTGAAGCTCCGCGCGGGCTGAAGCCCGCCCTCCTTAGCGCGGATATGCGAAGGATTTCGCGGCGAATATCCGCATTGTTCGTGGAGCGGGCCTGCGATGATTTTTTCCGCCTGAGCGGCGCGGCTCAAAGCCGCGCGCAGGCTGCAAGCCTGCCCCACTCTACAGGACCAGGACCGGATGATAGAGGTTCGGCAGCAGGGCCTCGCCGATGGCCACGAGGTCGCCTTGCGGCGACACCGCCTTCACGTAGCGAGATCCCGAGCGAACCTGAAACGGCGACACACGGAAATCGCGTCCATTGCGAATCTGGCCGGCGGTGATCGAGTCAACCATTTCCATGGGAAACTCCGGCAGCAACTGCGCCGCGGGGATCAGCGCTTCGTTCAGCCGGTCTTCGGCCGCCAGGTGCGCCAGCGTCTCCAGTGTCCGCGCGGATTCGATCTTAAAATCTCCCGACGCGGTCCGCCGCAGCGATTTGAGAAACGCTCCGCAGCCCATCGCCTGACCCGCGTCGTGCGCGATGCTG